>CAXSHI010000051.1:0-24056 GCA_964236755.1 uncultured Acetobacteraceae bacterium | reverse complement strand
CGCGATCACCGCGGGCAGGGCCGCCCGGCGGAGGGGCCGCAGCGTGAGGGCGCGCCAGGCGCTCCGCACCGACCGGGCCGCCGCCCGCGGCACCCGCGGGTTGCGTTGGAGGAAGCCGTGCGCCCGGGCGACGGCCTGAGGATGCCGGGCGGCGATGCCCCGCACCGGCCCGGTGAGCCGCCAGCTCGACGAGCCGAGCACCGCCCGCAACTGGTCCTCGGCGTTTTCCGCCCGAGCCTGCTGCGCCCGGGCCTCGGCGTGCCACGCCGCCGCGTCCGCCTCGGCCCGGGCGAGCTTGGCCCGCAGCCCGGCCTCCCGCGTCGAGGACCGCTCGGCCTGGCGCTCCAGCTCGGCGCGGTAGGCGGCCTCGTGCCGGGCGTAGCGTTCGGCCCGCTGCCGCAGCAACGCGCCATGCGCCTGGACGAGGCCGTCGTAATCCGCGTGGCGCCGTTCAAGCTGCTGCGCCAGGCTGCGCGCCTCCGCCTGCGCGTCTTGCAGCAGCGCGCCCTGCTGGGCCAGGCGCTCGTTCAACGGCGCCGTCTCGGCGGCGACCGCCCTTTGCGCCTCGGCCTGCATGTCCTGGACGCGCGCCTCCGCCCCGAGAAGGCGCTCGGTCAAGGACGCCACCTCGGCCCCGAGCAGGGCCTGCTCCTCGTTGCGCTGGGCCAGCTGGCGGTGCCAGTCCTGTGCCTCCGCCACCTGGCCGGCCAGCTGGGCGTCGCGCCGGTCCAGCTCCGCCTGCACCCGCTGCGCGCAGTCGCCCTGCTCGGCCAGGCGCTCGGTCAGCGACCGGATCTCCTGCCGGGCGGCGGCCGACGCGGCGAACAGCGCCTCGATGCCGCTGGTCTCGACGTAGAGGCTGCCGATGCGCGGCACGAAGGCGTGGTCCGAGGCGACGGCCACCAGGTAGATCGGCCGGGGCAGCCCGATGGAGGCCTCGAAAAGCTGGGCGCCGCGCTTCTCGAACGTCAGCAGGGGCGCGGCCTGCGCCGGCAGCTCCTCCGCGACCAGCGCCGATCCCAGCAGCGGGCGCTGGGCATACATTGAAACGTGGCCGAAGTTCGCGCCGAGCAGGGCGCTGAACTCGGCATGGGTCAGCTCGTGGGCGTGGTAGGGGTTCGGGGTCCCGCCGGCCGGGGAGTACACGTCCCGCTCGGGCGAGCTGATGACGAGCAGCCCGCCCGGGCGCAGCACCCGGCGCACCTCGGCCATGAACTCGTCATGCTCGTAGAAGTGCTCCAGCGTCTCGAACGACACCACGGCGTCGAAGCTGCCGTCCGGGCAGGGGATGCGCCGCGCGTCGCCGTGCAGGAAGGTGAGGCCCGGCGCGCCGTAGGCCGCCCGGGCATGCTCGACCGTGTCCTCCGCGATCTCCACGCCGATGACGCTCTTCGCCACCTGGGCCAGCAGGGCGGTGCCGTAGCCCTCGCCGGACGCCACGTCCAGCACGTCCAGGCCGCGGCACAGGTTGCGTGCGAAGAAATAGCGGTGCAGGTGCTCGATCTCGACTTGGCCACCCGTTTCCGTCGTCAGCCGCTCGCCCGTCCAGGGCAGCGCGGAGGCCGGCGCGGCACGGTGGAATATCTCGCCCATGGTTCAATCCTGATCGTCGCCGAAGTCCGCGGCTTGCTCATCCAGCCGGCGCGCCGGCCGCGTCCGGCGCATCGGCCCCGTATCGCCGCCCGGCGTCAAGTCCCGCCGTCTGATGACCGCCCAGCTGGACGCCGCAGCGCCGGGCCAGGCGGTGGACGCCGCATCCGTCCTTGCGGCCTCTCGGGCAGCCCTCATGGCTTGCCGAACAGCGCCGTGCTGACCGCTCCTGCGCTGCCGACGGCGCCGTCGTGGAACAGGACGATCACGGCATCCGGCTTCGCGATGTCGAAGAGCTTCGATTGCAGTTGCCGACCCTGCCCGGGCAGCAGCGATGCGTAGCGCACATTGACGTGGATGACCGTTGCGAAATACTCGCTGAGATACCGCGCCGCCCGGACTCCAAACGAATCCGAGATGAGCAACACCCTGGGTCCATCGCCTCCAGGCCATTGGAGGCGAGTCACCTCGGTCAGGGCGGCAGCGAACGGCTCCAGCTCAGGAGCGCAGGACACCCCGTAGCACGGGACGACGCCGGCCTGCGCGTAGTCGGGCTCACCCACGGTGTTCCACAGGTCCAGTCCCGGCATGAACTGCGACAGGTCGGACCGTTCCGTCATCATGCGAAGCGGGACGTCGCGCAGCTTGGGCAGGCCGAGCCCACGCTCGGCGATGGCTTCGCTGACTGCCTTGGCCCCCAAGTCCTGCCAATGGAAGTTCGACCGGGGTATCGGCTCGCCGGTCGCCTTCAGCGCCTGCATGGTCTCGATCGGATAGACCATGCGGCCTGCCAGGTCGGGCCGGGCGGCATCCAGGGCGACCCTGACCTGCGCCGCGGCAGGCTGGGCACTCTGGCACAAGGTCGCAAGCCAGTGGGGCAGGTCCTCCGGGTACACGGCTGGGGCGGTTGGTATCGACACATACAGGCTGCGCGGGGCCAGGCGGCCGACGGTGTCCAACAACCCTGCGATGTCGGCGGCGGTCTGGCTGACCTGACGAGGCGTGCTTTGCAGCCCGCAGATACCCTCGATCAAGGAAAAAGGCTGGCCTTTGAGGTGGCTGCTCAGGAAGACCCGGTGATGGCGGCCGAACAGCACCTGGTCTGACGCCGCTTCCCTGAAAAGATGGTAGCGCAGGTTGCCGTCAAGCCAAAGCAGCGCATCGCGCAGCCCGAACCGGTCGCTCGCGAACGCGCTCAGCTGGTCGGGCAAGGCCCGGAACCCGGCCAGCGTCCGCGGCCACGCCGGAAACTGCGCCAGCGCACGGTTTTCCCCGGGTACTGCCGTCAACTGCAAGCCCAGCACGCTTGTCGCCGTCGGCAGCAGAAGGAAGCCCAGGAACAGGACGACGAGGACGACATCGCCCAGCCTACGGCGCCGAGCGCGCGCGTCCCGACGGACGGGCGGCTGGGTCGCCGTGGCCTGCGATCGAAGGTCTGGCGACGCGGGCGGCAGGCGCACGGTCAGAAGCGGAAATAGATGAACGGGTTGTGGGTTCCGGCCGACAGGACGCTCACGGTGAGGGCAAACAAGCACAGCACGGCCGCAGGCTCGGCGACTCCAAGCAGCGCCATGCCCGGCAGGCCTTGACGGGAGGCCGGATGGCGAGCCGCCGAAGGAATGATCCGGGCCACGACGTTTCTCCAATAGGCAAGAGGCGGTGCGGCGATCAGCAGCGCCGCGACGAGCATGGCGGCAACCACCGAGGCGCTTGCGAAGCGAAGCGCCGAGGGCGCGTCGGCGGCCGCGTCGCCCAGGCCAGCCATGGCTTCAAGCATCGTCAAGGCCTCGTGCAGGCTATCGGCCCGGAACAGAACCCAACCGATCAGCACGGTCAACAACAGGTAGAGGTGGCGCAGCGGCCGCCAGACCTGGCTGGACGCCCACGGCGACGCCGCACGCTCGATGATGAGGAACAGGCCATGGTAGAGGCCCCAGGCAACGAAGGTCCACTTCGCGCCGTGCCAAATCCCGCACAGGACGAACACCGACAGCAGGTTGACATAGGTCTGCATCCCACCCCGACGGTTGCCGCCGAGCGGGATGTAGAGGTAGTCCCGGAACCAGCGGGACAGGGTGATGTGCCAGCGCCTCCAGAACTCCGTCACGGACTGCGCCGTGTAGGGACGGTCGAAGTTGCGCGGCAAGGTGAAGCCCATCAGGTGGCCCAACCCGATCGCCATGTTGGTGTAGCCTGAGAAGTCGAAGAATATCTGGATCGAGTAGCACGCCGCGCCGAGCCAAGCCGCCGCCATCGTCAGCTGCGTGCCGGGAAGGCCGAAGATCTGGTCCGCCGGCAGCGACACGGCGTTGGCGATGAGCACCTTCTGCGCCAGGCCGATGACGAACATCTCGATGCCCCGGCGCCAGCGGGCAAAGCTGACCGACCGGTCGTCGATCTCATCCGCGATGTCGCGGTAGCGGACGATGGGTCCGGCGATGAGCTGCGGGAACATCGTCTTGTACATCGCGAACTTCAGGAGGCTGGGCTGCGCCTGGATGTCGCCGCGATGGATGTCGATCAGATAGGAAATCCCCTGGAACGTGAAGAACGAGATTCCCAAGGGCAGGGACACGGCAGGGACGCTGACGGCGGGAAGCCCGCTTGCCAGCAGCAGCGCGTCGATCTGCGACACCATGAAGCCGAGGTACTTGAACCAGACCAGCAAGGAAAGGTTGGCGGCGATGCCCAGCGCGAGAACGGCGCGTCCACGCCTTGACCGTTGGACAGCGAGGCCCGCGCCCCAGTTCAGGACGGTTGCGGCAGCGAGCAGCGGCACGTAGCGAGGCTCACCCCAGGCGTAGAACAGGATGCTCGAAGCCACGATGACAAAGGGCCTGAACCTGCTGAGCACGAGATACAGCACCAGAAACAAGGGCAGGAAGTAGAACAGGAAGATTATCGAGCTGAATACCATTTCACGGCTCTAGTGCTTCGACAGCCATGGGCTGGTTCCTGAAACGGGAGACGCCGGGCGCCGCTTCGAGAAGCGGCGACTCGGCCGGAGGCCCTTGCCGAACGCAGCTTGCCGTAGTCCGGAATGGCCGGGAACACCATCCCCTTCTGAGCCGCACAGGAGCGGGGCCGGCGCCGCTGCGGGTTGCACCGAAGGTCGAACCGTCCAATGATCCCATCAACAAGAACGACGAGGAACGCGCCATGATGACTCGGCAGTACTGGAGCCTGCGTGGGGCATCGGCCCTCGCGGCCATTGCCCTGATGTCCGGGCCAGCCCCCGCAGCGGCTCAGCCCACGTCCGGGCCAGGACCGGCACACTGGGTCGGCAGCTGGGGAGCCTCTCCGGCATTTCCCAGCGGGCCGGAGGTCACCAACCAAACCATCCGCCAGGTCGTGCGCCTGTCGCTCGGCGGCCGCGCCGTGCGCATCCGCGTCAGCAACGAAATGGGCACCGGCCCGCTGGTGATCGGGGCGGCGCACCTCGCCCGGCCCGGCCAGGCGCCCGGAAGCATCGACCCCGCGAGCGACCACGTCCTGACGTTCGGCGGCCGCCCTGCCATCACGATCCCGCCGGGCGCCCCGGCCCTCAGCGACCCGGTCGCCATCGACGCCCACGCCCTCGACAGCCTCGCCATCAGCCTCTTTGTGCCGCGCGACACCGGGCCGGCGGCCACGCACCCGCTCGGGCGCGCCACGGCCTATCTTGCGGACGGCGGCGACCGGACCGCCGCCGCGAGCCTGCCCGGCATGACGACCAGCACCGCGCGCTTCTTCCTCAGCGGCGTGGAGGTGGACGCCCCGGGCGCGTCGGCCATCGTCACGCTCGGCGACTCGATCACCGACGGCTACGGATCCACCATCGACGCCAACCGCCGCTGGCCGGACGTCCTGGCCGAGCGGCTTGCGGCGGCGCAGGCCCCGGCGGGCGTCGTGGACGCCGGGATCAGCGGCAACCGCATCCTGCACGACCTGCCGGAGGCGCAGTTCGGACCGGCGGCCATCGCCCGCTTCGACCGCGACGTCCTGTCGGTCCCGGGCGTGCGCACCGTGGTCCTCATGGAGTCGATCAACGACATCGGCCATCCCGGCAGCGCCGCCCTGCCGGACCAGAAGGTCAGCTCCGCCGACATCACGACCGGGATGGGTCAGCTTGCCGACCGGGCGCACGCCCACGGCATCCGCATCCTGGGCGCCACGCTGACGCCCTATGCCGACACCGTGTTCCCCGGCTACTTCACGGAGGCGGGCGAGGCGGACCGCCAGGCGGTCAACCGCTGGATCCGGGAAAGCGGCGCCTTCGACGGGGTAATCGACTTCGACGCCGTCGTGCGCGACCCGGCCCGGCCGGACCATATCGCGGCCGAGTACGATCTCGGCGACCACCTGCACCCCAACGATGCCGGCTACCGCAAGATGGGCGAGGCCGTGGACCTGATGCTGGTCGCGCCGAAATGAGCCTGTCGCCGAGCGGTGCGCCAGTTTGAATTTCCGGAGCTGGTGAGAGCAGACGCTTGCAAGCGGTGGTGAGGCTTCTGCCAAAGCGATCTCGGTGCAAGCATGGCCAGCCGATGGGGAGAACTGACGCATGCGGGCGGTTTCGATTGTTTGTGCGGCGATTTTCTCGGCTGCGGCGCCGGCGCTCGCGCAGGCTCCGGGATTGGCCGGGCAGGATGGTGCGCCAGGCCAGCCGGGCGGAAAAGGCCAGGTCGGTTGTCCCGGCGGCAAAGGTGGGGCTGGCGGCCCAGGCATTCCTGGCATGAACAACGGCGATGGCGGGCGTGGCGGAGATGGCGGCGATGGCCTTCCGGGTTGCCGGGGCGGCGCAGGTGGCCCAGGCGGGCGGGCAGCGCCCAGTGGACGGGGAGGTGCGGGCGGAACTGGTGGCCACGCTGGCTAGGCTGCCATCGCCATGGATGTCGGACGACCAAGCCGAAACTCCGCTGCACGGCGGCCGGATCACGCATAGCGTCGTCCGCGTCGGGAACACGGTGCGCCGGCCGCCTACGCCGAATTCCGAGTTCGTGCGCCTGCTGCTTCGGCACCTCGCGAACCGGGATTTCGAGGGCGCGCCAGCCTCGCTGGGGACGGATGAGCAAGGACGCGACGTGTTCGCTTTCCTTGAAGGCGACGTTCCCGCTGACCTCGCGTTCCACCACGACGAGACGCTGTGCCGTGCGGCCCGCTTGATCCGCTGCTTCCATGACCTGGGAGCCGAGCTGGTGGCCGCATCCTCGGCCGCAGCGGTCGGGATCGAGACCGTCTGCCACAATGACCTGTCTCCCTGCAACTTCGTCTTCAGGGCTGGTGCGCCCGTGGCCCTGATCGACTTCGACGCAGCCGCACCGGGGTCGCGGGCCTATGACCTCGGCTATGCGGCGTGGCTCTGGCTCGACCTCGGCGCGCCCGGGATCGCTGCTGCGGAGCAGAAACGGCGGCTGGCGCTGTTCGTCGGAGCCTATGGATGCGGCGATCCCGGCCCCATCCTGGCCGCAGTGCTGGCGCGACAAGCCATCCTGGTCGCTCGAGGTGAGGACCCCGGCCACGATGCCTTGGCGCGCTGGGCCGCCGACTGCATGGAGTGGACCAGGCGGAACCGACGAGCCCTGAGCGGGACTTGAGGCGCTTGCCCATCTTTGCCATTGGACTCAGCGAAGGGTCGCAAACCGAAATTCGGACCAAGTCACCACCCGTCGCAGCAATCGCTTGATGCTGGGGCGCGGGCCGGTCCGTCCTACTCGCCGGGTTTCGGCACGCCCCCGCCGATCTCGTGGCATGCCAGCCGTTCCAGCACCCGCACCAGGCCCGAATGGTCCCAGCCGCTGCCGCCGCCGGCCGCGGCGGCGTTGAACAGCTCCTGGCAGGTCGCGGTGTTCGGCAGGCTCACGCCCAGCGCGCGGGCGCCGGCGAGCGCCAGGTTCAGGTCCTTCTGGTGCAGCTCGATCCGGAAGCCCGGGTCGAAGGTGCGCTTGATCATGCGCTCCCCGTGCACCTCCAGGATGCGCGAGGTGGCGAGGCCGCCCATCAGCGCCTGGCGTACGCGGGCCGGGTCGGCGCCGGCCTTGGAGGCGAACAGCAGCCCTTCGGCCACGGCCTCGATGGTGAGCGCCACGATGATCTGGTTGGCGACCTTGGTGGTCTGCCCGTCGCCGTTCCCCCCGATCAAGGTGACGTTCTTGCCCATCAGCTCGAAGATCGGGCGCACCTTGGCAAAGGCCGCCTCCGGCCCGCCCACCATGATGGTGAGGGAAGCCGCCTTGGCCCCCACCTCGCCGCCGGACACCGGGGCGTCGAGGTAGTCGCAGCCGAGCGTGTTGATGCGGGCGGCGAAGTCCTTGGTGGCGATGGGCGAAATGGAACTCATGTCCACCACCGTCTTGCCCGGGGCGAGGCCCCCGGCTACGCCAGCCTCCCCGAACAGCACCGCCTCCACGTCCGGGGTGTCCGGCACCATGGTGATGATCACGTCCGCAGCCGCCGCGACCTCCGCCGGGCTGGCGCAGGCGCGGGCGCCCTGGTCCAGCAGCTCCTGCTTCACCGGGGAACGGTTGTAGGCGAACACGGTGTAGCCGCCGGCGAGGAGGTGGCCCGCCATGGGCCGCCCCATGATGCCGAGGCCGATGAAGCCGATGTTGCTCATGGTCTTGTCCACTCCCAGCAGGTCAGCGCGCGGCCGGCTCAAGCACCTTCGGCGGCCCGGTGTTGCCCATCTCTTGGTTGCCCATGTCCTGGCTCTTGCGGATCGACAGCGACGGGTCGAGGCACAGGATGTCCTCGAACTCGTTCACGCTGTCCACCTCCGTGCCCATGGAGATGTTCGTGACCTTCTCCAGGATGAACTCCAGCACGACTGGCACCTGGTGCTCGGCCATCAGCGCCTTGGCGCGTGCGAAGGCGTCGCTGAACTCGTTCGGGCTTTTGACCCGGATCGCCTTGCAGCCCAGGCCCTCCGCCACCGCCACGTGGTCCACGCCGTAGCCGCGCGGCGCGTCGCCGTCCGGCTCCACGTTGATGTTGTCGAAGGCGAGGCTGACCTCGAAATCCATCTGGAACCCGCGCTGCGCCTGGCGGATCAGCCCGAGGTAGGAGTTGTTCACCACGACGTGCAGGTACGGCAGCTTGTGCTGCGCCCCGACCGCCAGCTCCTCGATCATGAACTGGAAGTCGTAGTCGCCCGACAGCGCCACGATGGGCTTGTGCGGGTCCGCCGCCCGCACGCCGAGCGCCGCCGGCAGGGTCCAGCCGAGCGGCCCGGCCTGGCCGCAGTTGATCCAGTTGCGCGGCTCGTACACCCGGAGGAACTGCGCGCCGGCGATCTGCGACAGGCCAATGGTGGTGACGTAGCAGGTGTCGCGCCCGAACACCTGGTTCATTTCCTCGTACACCCGCTGCGGCTTCAGCGGCACGGTGTCGAAATGGGACTTCCGCAACATGCTGGCCTTGCGGTGCGCGCAGGCGCCAGCCCATTCCGTCCGGTCCCGCAGCGTGCCCGCCGCCTTCATCTCCGTTGCCACCTCGATGAACGTCCGGAGCGCCGCCTTGGCGTCCGACACGATGCCGAAGTCCGGGCCGAACACCCGGCCGATCTGCGTCGGCTCGATGTCCACATGCACGAACTTGCGGCCCTTCGTATAGACCTCCACCGACCCGGTGTGCCGGTTGGCCCAGCGGTTGCCGATGCCGAGCACGAAGTCGCTTTCCAGGAACGTCGCGTTGCCGTAGCGGTGGCTGGTCTGCAAACCTACCATGCCGGCCATCAGCGCGTGGTCGTCGGGGATGCTGCCCCAGCCCATCAGCGTCGGGATCACCGGCACGCCGGTCAGCTCGGCGAACTCCACCAGGAGGTCGCAGGCGTCGGCATTGATGATGCCGCCGCCGGCGACCAGCAACGGGCGCTCGGCCGCGTTCAGCATGGCGATGGCGCGCTCCGCCTGGCGGCGGGAGGCGGCGGGCCTGTGGACGGGCAGCGGCTCGTAGGTGTCGTCGTCGAACTCGATCTCGGCCATCTGCACGTCGATGGGCAGGTCGATCAGCACCGGGCCGGGCCGTCCGCTGCGCATGACGTGGAACGCCTGCTGGAACACCATGGGCACCAGGGCGGGCTCCCGCACGCAGACCGACCACTTGGTGACGCCCTTGCTGATCGTCTCGATATCGACGGCTTGGAAGTCCTCCTTGTACAGCTTGGCGCGCGGCGCCTGGCCAGTGATGCACAGGATGGGAATGCTGTCGGCCAGCGCCGTGTACAGCCCGGTGATCATGTCGGTGCCCGCGGGGCCGGAGGTGCCGATGCAGACGCCGATGTTGCCGGGCTTGGTGCGGGAGTAGCCGTCCGCCATGTGCGACGCGCCCTCCACGTGGCGGGCCAGGATGTGGCGGATGGTGCCGCGCGCCTTGAGGGCGGAATAAAGCGGGTTGATGGCGGCGCCGGGCACGCCGAAGACGGTGTTGATGCTTTCCCGCTCCAGCACGCGCACCGCGGCGTCGATTGCCCTCATTTTGGCCATTTGCTGCTCCCGCTCGTCTGTTGCTTGGGAGCCAGCATCGCCAAGCCCGGCCCAATAAGCCAGAGGATTTACCAACCTTCCCGCAATGCGGAAACGGACAGGTATTCCCAAACGAAAGCAGGCATTTGCTGCATTGCGAAACCGCGTCGGCTTCGCTAGGTGGAGGCGATCAGGAGAAAACGCCGTGCGAGCACCCCGCCCATCCGCGCAGCCCGGCAAGCCGCCCCGCCCCGCCGCACGCCCGGCCGCGCGTCCTGGGCCGGAGCGGTCGGACCAGGTGCAGTCGCTCGTGCGCGCGCTCGCCATCGTCAACCGGCTCGCCGCCGCCGACGAGGGCATCACGCTGACCGAGGTGGCGCAGCAGGTCGGCCTGTCGCCCTCCACCGCGCACCGGCTGCTCACGACCTTGGAGCAGGAACGCTACGTGCATTTCGACGCGGAGCGGCGGCTGTGGTCGGTCGGGGTGCAGGCCTTCGTCGCCGGCAACGCCTTCCTGAAGACCCGCAGCCTGGTCGGCGCCGCCCGCCCGCACATGCGCGCGCTGATGGAGGAAAGCGAGGAAACGGTGAACCTCGCTGTGGAGGACCAGGCGGAGGCGGTCTATCTCTCGCAGGTCGAGTGCCGGCAGATGATGCGGGCCTTTGCGCGGCCGGGCGGGCGGGTGCCGCTGCACTGCTCGGGCGTCGGCAAGGCCCTGCTCTCGGCCATGCCGGACGGCGACCTGGCCCGGGTGCTGCACCGCCAGGGCATGGCCCGCATCACCGTCAAGACAATCACCACGACCCCGGCGCTGCGCGGCGACCTCCTGCAGGCCCGGGCGCGCGGCTACGCCATCGACGACGAGGAGCACGCCGTCGGCATGCGCTGCGTCGCCGCGGTCATCTTCAACGAGGGGGCGGAGCCGGTCGCGGCCGTGTCGCTGTCCGGCCCCATGGCGCGCATCCCGGACGGGCGCATCCCGCTGCTGGGCGACCTCGTCCGCCGCAAGGCGGACGCGATAACCGCACAACTCGGCGGGGAACTGCCGGAGTGGCGCGGCCTGGCCCCGCGCTGACGGCCCGCTTAGTATTCGTCGCTGCGCCGCCGGAACTGGTCCACGCTCCACGCCCCGCCGCCTGCCGCGAAGAGGTAAAGGAAGACGAAGCAATAAAGGATCGCCGCCTCGCCGCCGTTCAGCACTGGAAACGGGTTGCGCGGCCCGTGCGCGATCCAATAGGCGAACGCCATCTCGCCCGAGAGCACGAAAGCCACCGGCCGGGTGAACACGCCGAACAGCAGCAGCAGCCCGCCGGCGAATTCCAGGATCGCCGCGTCCCAAATCAGGGTCAGCGGGGCGGGCATGCCGCCGGCCGCCGGGTTCGGGGTGGGAAAGCCGAACAGCTTCTGCGTACCGTGCTCCAAAAGCAGCAGCGCGGCCACGATGCGCAGCACGCTGAGCATGCGGGGCGCCCATTCGGCGATGAACGCTTCGGAGCCGGACGTGCGAGCGCCGGTCATTGCACTGCTCATGGGATGTCCTCTTTCAGTTCTTGGTTCGGGTGAGCTGCGCCGCCTTCAGCGCCGTGGCGACCTGCGTGACCCGGCGCCCTTGGAAGCGCGCCACCTCCAGATCGTCCGCCGTGGGCGGGCTGTTGGCCTGGCCGGAGACGGTGGACGCGCCGTACGGCGTGCCGGCGCGGAACAGCACCGGGTCCGCGTAGCCGAGCGGCACGATGATGAGGCCCAGGTGCGCCATCGGCGTGTAAAGCGAGATGATCGTGCTCTCGTTGCCGCCATGCGTGCCGGAGGTCGAGGTGAAGCCCGCGCCCGCCTTGCCCACCAGCTTGCCCTGGAACCACAGCCCGCCGAGGCCGTCGATGTAGGCCTTCAGCTCCGTGGACACAGCGCCGAAGCGCGTGGGCGTGCCAAAGGCGATGGCGTCGGCCCACTCCGCGTCGGCCTCGGTCGGCGCCTCGTAGGCGGCATCCATCCGCGCCGCGTTCTCCGCCCAGCCCGGCGCCTTCGCCATCACCTCCGGGCCGACCAGGTCGCGCGCCCGGCGCAGGCGCACCTCCGCGCCCTCCGACCGTGCGCCCTCGGCGATGGCCTGGGCCAGCGCCTCCGTCGATCCGTTGCGCGAGTAGAAGGCGATCAAAAGGTTTGTTGCCATGGTGTGCTCCTTATCGGTGATGTGACGGAGAAGCGGCCTGGCCGCAAGGTCAGGCCGCGCGCAGCTTGAGCGCGGTGCCCCAGGGATCGGCGAAGCTATGCCCGGCCGTGCCGGCGCGCCGGGCGATGCCGGCCAGCGCCGGCCCGCCCGCCACGTCCAGCGTCACCGACGCAAGACCTGCGCGCACCGGGTCGCGCTGTCCTGCCCCGGGGCTGCTCCAGGTGTTGGCGGCGATGTGGTGGTGGTAGCCGCCGCTGGACAGGAACGCGGCCTTGTCCCAGCCCGCCGTGAGGTCCAGGCCGAGTGTGTCGCCGTAGAAGCGCACGGCCTCCCCCACGTCGCCGACGCGCAGATGGACGTGGCCGATCCGCGTGCCGGGCGGCGCGCCGGTCCAGGGCGTCGCGGCGGCGCGAAGCAGGCCCGGCACGTCGAGCGGCCGGTTGGCCATCTCGATCCGGCGTGCCGCCCCGTCGCCGCGCCAGCGCCACTCCGCCCGCGGCCGGTCGGCGTACACCTCGATGCCGTTGCCTTCGGGATCGCGCAGGTACGCCGCCTCGCTCACCAGGTGGTCGGCGCCGCCGTCGAGCTGCCCGCCCAGCGCCCGGAAATGCGCGAGCCAGCGCCCCAGCTCGGCGCGGGACGGCAGCAGGAAGGCGGTGTGGAACAGCCCGGCCCCGGCCGGGTCGTCCGGCGGCGCGTCGGGCCGGCGCAGCAGGTCCAGGAACACCACGCCGCCGGCGCCCAGACGGACGGCATCGCCCTCCTGCGCGATCACCTCAAGGCCGACGACGTCGCGATAGAACGCCGCCACGCGATGGAGGTCGCGCACGGCCAGCGCCACGCCGCCGATGCGCAGCCATTCGGCCGCGGCTTCCGCCAGAGGGCCGGGCGGGTCAAGCAGGCGCGGTGCGGGGGTGTCCATGGGTCTGCCTCGTGTGCAATGGCTGACCCGCAAGGTGGCGCATCGTCCGGCTATGGGGAATGCCGGGCTGCTCCGGGTGTTCGATACCTGTTATATCGACTGCATGGACCGGTTCCTGCAACTCGCGGCGCTCGTGCGCACCGTGGACCGCGGCAGCCAGGCCGCGGCGGCGCGGGAGCTGGGCGTCACCGCGGCCATGGTCGGGCGCTATGTCCAGGCGCTGGAGGACCGGCTGGGCACCCGGCTGCTCAACCGCACGACGGCGCGGCAAAGCCTCACGGAGGCCGGGGCCGCCTTCTACGCCCGCGCGAGCTTCATCCTTGAGCAGATGGAGGAGGCGGAAACGAGCGCCGCCGACCGGCAGGCGGAGCCGCGCGGCACGCTGCGGGTCAACGCGCCCATGAGTTTCGGCACGCGCCACCTCGCCGCGGCCGTCGCCGAGTTCGGCCGGGACAACCAGGGGCTGCGGGTCGAGCTGGTGCTCAACGATCGCCTGGTAGACCTGGTCGAGGAGGGCTACGACGTCGCGGTGCGGATCGGGCTGCTGGCGGAAAGCGGCCTGATCGCCCGGCGCCTGTCGCCCTGCCGCCTCGTCGCGTGCGCGTCGCCGGGCTACCTGGAGCGCCGCGGCCGGCCGGAGGCGCCGGCGGACCTGCAGGGGCATGACTGCCTGGTATACAGCTATGCCAGCTATGGCGCCGCCTGGCGTTTCCAGGGGGAGCATGGGGAGCAGGAGGTCCGGGTGTCCGGCACCCTGGTGGCCAACAACGGCGACGCGCTGATGGCGGCGGCGCTGGCCGGGCAGAGCATCGTCCTGCAGCCGACCTTCATCGTCGGCGAGGCGCTGCGGGAGGGCCGGCTGCTGCCGGTGCTGCCGGGTTGGCGGCCGGCGGACTTCAACATGTATGCGGTTTACCCCTCCGCCCGGCACCTGTCGCCGAAGGTGCGCCGCTTCGTCGATTTCCTCGCCGCCCGGTTCCGCGACCCGCCGCCCTGGGACATGGCGCCCGGGCGGTGAGCCGGGCGGGCAGCAGGCCGTGGGCGCCGGCCGTCCGGCATTGAACGGCCTTGCGCGCCGGGGTAGGCTGCGCGATGTCCTGTCGTCTCTTGCCGCCGGGCGGTGCTCCCGCGCATCGGCGGCCCTGTTCCAGTCCCAGCCGCTGATGCTTGAGGTCGCCACCGTCGTCGGCAGCGCGATCCTGCCGCATGTCCCCGCCTTGGCCCGGCTGCGCCGCGTCGTGTTCCGCGACTGGCCGTACCTGTATGATGGCGACGACGCCTACGAGGCCGAGTACATCGCCACCTACGCGCGCTGCCCGCAGGCGGCGCTGGCCATCGCCTGGGACGGGCCGGCGGCAGTGGGCGTGTCCTCCTGCCTGCCGCTGCTGGACGAGACCGACAACGTCGTGGTGCCGTTCCGCGCGGCCGGGCTGGACCCCGCCCGCTGGTTCTACTTCGGGGAGAGCGTGCTGCTGCGGGAGTACCGCGGTGCCGGGGTGGGCGTCGCCTTCTTCGAGCGACGGGAAGCGCATGCGCGGTCGCTCGGCGGCTACCGCCACGCTGCGTTCTGCGCCGTGCAGCGCCCGGACGACCATCCGATGCGCCCGCCGGACGCCGTGCCGCTCGACGGGTTCTGGCGCCGCCGCGGCTTCGCCCGGCGTCCGGGCCTGACGTGCAGCATGCGCTGGCGCGACGCGGGGCATGGGGGCGAGACGGACCACCTCATGCAGTTCTGGACCAAGGGCCTCGCAGGCGGCGCGGCCAGAGACACAACATGACGCTGCGCCTGGGCGTGCTGCAGTACCCGGTCACGCGGATCGCCAGCCTGGCCGCCTACGCCGACAAGTTGGACCGGCTGGTCGCGGCCGGCGCGGCAGGGGGCGGGCAGCTTCTGGTCATGCCGGAATACGCCTGCATGGAAACCGCCGCCGCCTTCGGCGCCGCGCCCGAACCGGTGGCCGAGCGGGACGCGGTCTGCGCCGCGTCGGGCGAGATCCTGCGCATCATGCGCGACGCCGCACGGCGCCACGGCGTCTGGCTGCTGCCCGGCACGCTGCCGTGGCGGCTCGGGGCGCGCATCGTCAACCGCGCCCCACTCCTCGCGCCGGACGGACGCCTCGCGTTCCAGGACAAGCAGGTGATGACCCGGTTCGAGGCGGAGCACTGGGCCATCGCCGCCGGCGCCCCGAACCGCGTGATCGAGACCGCCTGGGGCCGCGTCGGCATCGCCGTCTGCTACGACGCGGAGTTCCCCACCGTCGTCCGCGCCCAGGTCGAGGCCGGCGCCTGGCTGATCCTCGTGCCCACCTGCACCGACACCATGCACGGCTTCAACCGGGTGCGCCTGTCGGCCCGCGCCCGGGCGGTCGAGAACCAATGCTTCGTGGCCGTGTCACCCACCGTGGGCGATGCGCCGTGGCTCACGACGCTTGACTGCAACTGCGGCCGGGCCGGCGTCTATGGCCCAGCGGACCGCGGCTTTCCCGAGGACGGCGTGATCGCCGAGGGCGCGGACGCGGCCGGCTGGCTCTGGGCCGACCTCGACCCGGCGCGGCTCCATGCGGTGCGGGAGCATGGCGCCGTGCGCAACCACCGCGACTGGCCGCAGCACGGGTCCGGCGAGGGTCCGACGGCGGTGGCCGGGATGCAGCCATTCGAGGAGGCGTAATGACCGAAGCCGAAACCCTGGTGCGGGCGTACTACGCGGCGTTCAACGCCGGGGACTTCGCCGCCATGCTGGCGCTGCTGACCGACGACGTCGAGCACGGCATCAACCAGGGCGGGCGCGAGGTCGGCCGCGATGCGTTCGCCCGCTTCATGGCCGGCATGGACGAGAGCTACGGGGAACGCCTGGCCGACCTCGTGGTGATGACGGAACCCGCCGGCACTCGGGCCGCCGCCGAATTCGTCGTGCACGGCACCTACAAGCGCACCGCCCCCGGCCTGCCGGAGGCCCAAGGCCAGACCTACATCCTGCCGGCGGGCGCGTTCTTCACGCTGCGCAGCGGCCGGGTGGCGCGGATCGACAACTTCTACAATCTCCAGGATTGGCTGCGCCAGGTGCGGGGGATGGAAGCCGGAAGCCGCTAGCTCCCCGCCACCTCGTCGTCGCCCGCCTGGCGCGGCGCGATGGGGGTGAAGGCGCAGCGGTCCGGCTTGAGGTCGATCAGCGGCGTGCCGTCCAGGCAGTCGAGGCCGCGGACCATGAGGCTGCTTCCCTCGATGCCGAGCAGGCGCACCAGGCTGGTGCCGATGGGGTTGGGCCGCACCGGGGAGCGGAGCGAGAAGGTGCCGCGGGCGGAGCCGTCATTGGCCGGGCTCTGCCGCAGCAGGTCGCGCCGGGACAGGTGCAGCCAGTACAGCACCTCCAGGTGCTCGTACTGCCCCACGCCCTCCAGGCAGGCCGGCGCCCAGGGCGCGAACACCTCGATCCGGCAGGTCGGGCCGTCAAGCCGGCCCTGGCGCGGGCAGGCCAGGCGGTCGGTCCAGGGCGTATGGATGCGTCCGATGAAGAACACCCCGGCATCGGGCGCCGGCGGCAGCCCTGCCGCGGTCTCGCCCGCCCTGATCTCGTTCAAGCGCACCATGCCCGACTGCTCCTTTGGATGAGGTCGGCGCCGCAGCGCCGCCCACGCTTCGCGTCGGCGGCCATTTGCGCTCATTTCTCCACCATTGCGAGCCGCCTTTTCGGCATCGCGCAGGGTCGTTGCAGGGCGTTGGATGGAAGCCGGACAGCGCGTGGCCGGCTGGTTCCGAGTCGCGCAGGGCAGCCCAGCCGCCGCGAAATGTCTCAAATTAACTTCCATAATGGTGTTTTGGATTAAAATTCTACACGCGCGCCGAATGCGGAGTCCGAACAACAGCATTGAAGGTGAGGTGCTTACAACATTTCTGTTAAATGCCTTCGGCCATGTGCTATTGCTCTGGAATGCGAACGAGCCCTGTTATGGATTTGACCGAAGCTCCAAGCAACTCGGTCCATGTTGCCTATGCCCTCCACTATGACACCGCAACCGTCATCGAACGTTGCTGTACGCTGCTGGGTGGCATCGCGCCCGTCCTCCTGCTGGTGTTCTGCGGCGGCAAGCACGATCCGGTGGTGGCGCTCGCCGCGCTTCGCGCGGCTTATGGCGCCGTGGCCGTGGTGGGCGGCTCGGCGGCCGGGGCGATCGCCGGCGGCGGGCTTGGCTACAGCGGCATGGAGGTGGGCGTCATCGCGTTCACCGCCTCTGCCCTCGTGCCGCAGGTCCATGTCACGCGTGACCTGCTGGCGGGCGAGGCGGAGGCCGGCGCGGCGCTCGCGCGCACGGTGGCCGGTCAGGCGGCGGACGACGCGGTGGTGGTGCTGTTCTTCGACAGCACCGCCTCGACGACCCCGCTTCGCCTGCATCATGCGAGCGCGATCGTCGAGGGCTTCCACGCCGGCCTGGGCGCCAAACGGGTCAACCTGATCGGCGGCGGCCTGCTCACCGACATGAACCTGTCCGACGGCTGGGTGTTCGACGGCGAGGGCGTGAGCAAGCATTCGGCGGTCGCCCTGGTGTTCCCGCCGGCCGTCAAGGCTGACACGGTCGTGATGCACGGCTGCCGACCGGTCAGCAGCTTCATGGAGATCACCCGCATCGAGGGTGCCGTGGTGCACGAGCTGGACGGGGAGCCTGCCCTCACCGTCATCGAGCGGATGCTCGGGCTGCGCCTAGGCAGCACCGACGGCAGCGACCTGTCGCTCGTGGCGACCCTGGGCGAGAAGCACGGCGATCCCTTCGCGCCGTATGACGAGAACGCCTACGTCAACCGCCTGATCCTGGGCGCGAACCGCGCGGACGGCTCGATTACCTTGTTCGAGCCGGACTTCCGCCGGGGCGCCCGGGTGCAGATCATGGCGCGGGACAACGCGCTGATGCTCGACTCGGTCCGCCAGGGAACCGCCGCCGCCCGCGCGCGGAGCCTGGCCAGCAAGCCCTTCCTGGGCCTCTATATCGACTGCGCCGGCCGGGCCAGCGCCCGCAGCGGCGCGCCTTTCGAGGAAGCAGCATTGATGATGCAGGACCTGGATGCGTCGTTCCCGCTGCTCGGCTTCTACTCAGGCGTCGAGATCGCGCCGTTCGGCACCTATAGCCGGCCGCTCGACTGGACCGGGGTCCTCACCCTGCTGACGGAGGTGGCGTGATGAACAGCCGCGTCGGCATCGGCAACCCGTATGAGCGCGAGCTGCAGTATTACCGCAACGAGTGCAACGACCTCGGCGCCCGGCTGCTCCGCCTCCAGGAGGAGCAAAGCCAGGCTTTCCTGGAAGCGCGGCGCAGCCGCACGGTGGCGCGCCTCGTGCGCGAGGCGTACCGCTTCGCCGAGCCGGCCCAGGCGATGCACGACGTCGGCGGCGCGCTGCTGCAGGTCGTCGTCGAGGCCGCGCTGTGCGACCGTGCCGCCCTTCTGCGGGAGGAGCCGCCCGGCAGCGGCCGTTTTCTGGTGGCCCACGCCATCGGCGGCACGAGCGTCGAGGCGGACGAGGTCGTCATGATCCCGGTCCCGCCGAGCTTCTTCTTCACTAGCTCGCTCCGCCTCGACCGGCCGCCCGACGGGCTGCTTGACGTGCTCCGCCTGCCGTTCATCCTTTGGGCCTACGACCGGTCCAGCGGCCACGCGCTCGTCATCGGCAACCGCACCGAAGGCAACGTGAGCCGCCCGTTCGAGTCAGGCGACCAGGAGCTGATCGAGACGGCGCTGTTCGTTTATCTCGACGTGCTCTACCGCAAGCATGCGGAGGCGCAGCTGCGCCAGGCGAAGCAGTCGGCGGAGGAGGCGAGCGTCATCCAGGCGCGGTTCCTGGAAACGCTGTCGCATCGGCTGCGGCCCACCGTCGAGCGCATCGTGACGCTGGTGCAGGCCGTGGCGTCCCACCCCGGCCTGGCCGCCGGGCCGGAGCAGATCGCCGTGGTGACGCAGAACCTCGCCGAAAGCTCGCACGAGCTGGCCGCCCTCGCCAACGACGCCCTGGACCTCGCGACGACCCGGGAGCAGTCCGTCCACCTCGATGTGCAATGGATCGACCTCGGCGAGGTGGTGCGCCGGGTCATGCGCGCCTGCTACCCGGCCAGCGTCAAGGGCGGTGTGGAGCTGAGCGTGAGCCTGCCCAAGCGGAACGTGTCGGCATGCGTTGACCGGGACAGCATGCACCGCGCCATCCAGGTGCTCGTGGGCGCGTCGGTGGCCCGCGCGCTGCCGGGTTCGGCGGTCAAGCTTTCGGTCGGGCGGCGCGGCGACGGCACGGTGGAGATCCTCGTGAGCGGCTCCGTCGAGGGCGCGCTGTCCCCGGCCGAGCCGGCGTCCAAGGATGGCGAGCAGGCGGGACGGCCGCACTTCGAGCCGGGCGCCGACCGGGTCGCCGTCGCACGCCGGATCGTTGAGGCCCATGACGGCGTCCTGCTGACGGAAACGCGGCCGAGCGGCGGCAGCCAGGCCCGCATCATCCTGCCGGTGCACATGACGCGGGACGACGCTGGGTTCGCCTGACGGCGCCGGGTCGCTTCCCGTCGCTGCGTGGAGCGCCGCGCCGGAGAAACGTCCCGCAACGACGGCACGGTGAGAGGCCGTCGAGGCAGCCCTAGCCAGGGCCGGCCTCGGCACGGCCGGCCCGCAGGCACCGCGCGACCCTAGAGCGGCGTGCCGGGCGGCAGGCGCGACAGGCTTGCCAGCGTCGCCTCCACGGCGCGGAACAGGCCCCATGTCTCCTTGTAGTCGGTCTTGAACACCGTGGACCCGGCCTCCGCGTCGTTGTGCCGGGCGTGGATGTAGTCCGTCCAGCGCCGGCTGGCCGGCTTGCGGTGGTGGTAGTCGTGGCAGGGCGCATCGCCGACCAGCACGACCATCCGCACGAACACCTGCACGACCAGCATGTTCATCCACCAGCCGAGCCAGGCCAGCGCACCCCGGGGGGAGGTCAGGGGCGCCGTCGGCGGCATCATGCCCGGGAACACGCCGCCCGTGGCATGGCAGGTGAGGTCCCGCCCGCGGGCGGCGATCAGCTCCGCCTCTGGGAAGCTGTGCTCGCACAGGATGCGGCCGACCGTCGCGGCCTGCAGCAGCACGGTGACCGGGATGACCCAGGCCAGCAAGAACGCGAGCCAATGCCCGGTCGCCAGCGCCGGCAGCGCCAGCGCCGTCCAGATGGCGATGCCCGTGACGTTGTGCTGGGCGTCATGCGACCCCCAAGCCGCCCGGACCCGGCGATACGCGAAGCGCGCGTGGAACACCGGCGACAGGAGGTTCAGCAGCACCCGGCGGCGCAGCACCGCCAGGTCCACCCCGGCCTCAAGCCGGCAGGTGTTGAACACGAAGTCGGCGAACTCGTCCTCCTCGGTCAGCAGCTTGTTGTTGCTATGGTGCAGCATGTGCTCATGCTTGTAGTGGTCGAAGTGCTTGAACAGCAGGATCGCCGAGACGAGCCGCCCGATTTGGATGTTGGTCTCGCGGTCCCGGAACACGGTGCCGTGCGAGCAGTGGTGGAACACGACGACCTGAAACAGGCCGAGGCCCGCCGTCGTGAGCATCATGCCGAAGGGCGCCAAGGGTGGGCAGAGCTGAAGCGCCGCCACGCTCAGCACGGCGCCGAGCAGCGTCTGCAGCAAGGCGACGGCGACGAAGCGCAGCGGCGAGCGTTCCCGCACCGCCTCGTCCGGGGCCGGCTGCGCCGTGAGCCAGGTCAGGAAAGGCTGAAGGCTGCGCGGCAGCCGTCGGTGCATGGCAAGGCGGGGGTTCGCGGGCGGCGAGGCCACGCTCCAGTTGCGGTCTTCGGAAACAATGGCGGCGGGTGATGAAAACGTCATGCTTGCTCTCCAGCGTGGTTGACCTGGCATGTGGCGCAACGCCACTGCAGGCACAGTAACCTCAATTGCTTCGCTCTCGGAATATAAGATGCGTAACGTTAGAGTACTGTTAAACTACGGTCAGAGAGTTCGTTTGGATGCATGTTAGCTTAACTAATCATTAATGAACTGCTACCAATGCTTTAACGAAAATTCTATTTTTGGACCGTAAACCACTTTGGAACAAATAAGTTCACTAGTTCTCGAAACGGTTCCCAACAGCATTGTGTCTTGACCATTGCGATCTAGGAGGCAGGCCTGCTTAATCAGACGGCGCCCGATAGGACTCGCATACGGAACAGAGCGGCCAGGCGGGGCGGCATGGCGACCGGACCATGGTAGCGCCCCCGGCTCACGTCGCGCACGCTGAGCACCGCGAAGCCGTCCTGCCACTCGCCCCGGTCCACCGGCTCCGGCCAATCATCGCCGCGCCAAAGCAGCGGGCGCAGCCCGTCCGCATCCTCGACCCAATGCCAATCGCTTCTCTCGGGATCATCGGGATAGCCGTCCCAAGCGCCGGGGTCATACATGGCGGCCGCCTTCCATACTGTTTGGATGGGCAACGCTGCCGGCACCGGCCAAGGCCTCCAGCATGTCTCCCGTCCCGATTGATAGAACCTCAACAAAGCTGACATCATCGTCAGGCATGGACGTTTGAAGAAGCCGCTTCAAATCAAGCATACCGCCTGTCAAAGCGTACCGGCACCTTCAAACGTCAAAATCGTTGAAAAGTCAGGCCAGTGCTTTGGCATCGAACCGAACCCTTGAAGCATAAACCTCCTACAGCTGCCAAAAAACTTGGAAGGCTCGTCATCCCACACTCACGGCATAATGATTGCCGCCTAAACATTTGAGAACGCAGAGTTGGACAAAAGGTGTTCTGCCCTGTCTTGCCGCTTCAGGAATCTATCAACCAGAAGCAGCATTTTAAAGGAGTTTGTTCAATGGCTTCAAGCGCCGCATGGGGATCCGCGCCGTCGTTGGCCCAACCAACCATCAACGCGATCCAGCAGCAGATCACGGCCCTGCTGCCGGGCAGTCTTGCCGCCGCCGTCACCGCGCAGTTCGCCAGCGCCCCGGCCGGCGGCGGTTCGCTTCCGGCCGACCCGGGCAGCATGCCGGTGCAGCCTTCGACAGTCGGCATGATGCTCGCGATGGCGTTCAGTCCTGGCTCCGGATCGGGCGCAAGCTCGTCCATGGGCGCGTCCCCGGCCCAGCCGACAATCGACGCGATCCAGCAGCAGATCACGGCTTTGCTGCCGAGCAGCCTCGCCTCGGCCATCACGTCGCAGTTCGCCGGCGCCCCCGCCATGGGCCAAGCGGTTCTGCCGACGCCCGCCGCCGCAAGCGCGGCGCTGGCCGTGCCGCTCGGCGACCCAGCCAGCGCATTCCTTTCACTTCCTCAAACGATGTAGCCGCCGGGCGGCGCCGCCCGGCGCCGGCGCAAGCCCCCGCTGGGCGATTCCGGCTCGTCGGCACCGGGGGCGGGCCTGCACCCCGATTGGCCGTCGCCCACCCGCTCACCGCCGGACCGCAGCCTCGGTCCAGTTTCGTCTCAAATTTTATGGCATCGCCAGCGCGATTGTCTCATTCCCCACCTTCCGCTGGCAGGGCGATACCTCTATCGTCCCATGCACAAGCAAACCGTTGGGAAGCAAGCGCCATGGACATCGACTGGAAAGCCGAACTCAAGCGGCCGGTGACGCTTATCCTGGCCGCGCTGGCTCTCGTCGGCTGGATTTTCGCGCTGTCCGAGGTCTCGTCAAAATCTACCTTGCGCGCCAGCACGTCCACGCAGATCGGCCAGATGACGACGGAGCAGCAACAGCTCGCGGCGCAGCTCGACCAGCAGCAGAAGGCATCGGGCACGCTGGCCGACCTGCAGAAAAGGACGGCCGAAACCACCGCGGCGGTCCAGAAGGCCACGCAGGACCGCGACGCCGCCACCGCCGATCTCGCCACGACGAACGCGGCGATCGCCGCCGCGAAGCAGGGCCGCGCCGACGCCGAGACGCAGCTCGCCACGCTCACGCAGCAGCTCACCGACCAGCGGGCCGCCGCCGCAGAGGCGGACAGCAAGCTGGCGCAGAGCAAGGAAGCCGCCTCCAAGCTCGACAGCGACGCCGCCGCCCACACCCAGTCGCTGGCCGATATCAGCAAGCGGATCGAGTCTGCGCACGCCCAGGAAGCCGAGCTGCGCCAGTCGCTCGCGCAGCTTACCCAGGAAGCCGCCGCCCGCTCCGCCGACATCGCCAAGGCCGAGGCGGCGCTGCAGCAGACCCAGCAGGCGGCCGTGCAGGCGCAGGCGCAGGTCGCCGAGGCGCAGGCGCAGATCGACCGCACGTCCACGCAGCGCACCGATGCCGAGCAGCGTCTGGCGTCGCTGCAGCAGCTGCTGCCCACCGCCCAGAGCGCGGCCGAGGCGGCGCAGAAGCGGCAAGCCGATACGACCGGCCAGCTTGAGCGCACAACCCAGCAGGCCACGGCCGCCGAGCAGCGGCTCGCGGCCTTGCAGCGCCAGGCCGACGACGCCCAGGCTGGCAGCGCCGCGGCCCAAAAGCAGCTTGCGGACGTCCAGGGCCAATTGGGTCAGCTCAACGAGCAACGCGGTGCCGCCGAGCAGCAATTGAAGTCGCTGCAGGCGCAGGCCGACCGTGCCCAGCAGGACCGCGCCGCCTTCGAGCAGCAGCTTCTCGACGGCAAGGCGCAGCTCGCCCAACTGGCTGAGCAGCGCAGCGCCACCGAGCAGCAGGTGAGGACGTTGGCTGCTCAGGTCGAGCGCGGAAAGCAGGATGCATCCGACATGGAAGCGCGGCTCGCCGACGCGCGCCGGCAGCTGGACCAGACCACCACCCAGCAGACCGCTGCCGCTCAGCAACTCAACACGCTGCTGCAGCAGGTGACGGATGCCAAGGCGACCTCAGCCGCTGTGGCGCCGGCCGTGGACGCCAAGTAACGGCATCGCCCCGCCCCACCCGACGCCTCGGCGCGGGGTGGGCGCGGCGCGCCGCGTCTTCCTGGTCAGGCGTGCGCCGCGACCACGACCGAGAAGTGCTGGGTTGAGGTGG
>CAXSHI010000050.1:0-24122 GCA_964236755.1 uncultured Acetobacteraceae bacterium | reverse complement strand
CGCCGCCGGCGAGCTTCGCCAGCCGCTCCTGCAGCTTCTCGCGGTCGTAGTCGCTGGTGGTCTCCTCGATCTGCGCGCGGATCTGGTTGCAGCGGCCCTTGATGTCGTCCGCCGAGCCGGCGCCCTCCACCACGGTCGTGTTCTCCTTCTCGATCAGCACGCGCTTCGCACGGCCCAGCATGGCCAACGTGACGCTCTCAAGCTTGATGCCGAGATCCTCGCTGATGACTTGACCGCCGGTGAGGATGGCGATGTCTTCCAGCATCGCCTTGCGCCGGTCGCCGAAGCCCGGCGCCTTCACGGCGGCGACCTTCAGGCCGCCGCGCAGCTTGTTCACCACGAGCGTCGCCAAAGCCTCGCCCTCGATGTCCTCGGCGATGATCAGCAGCGGACGGCCCGACTGCACCACCGTTTCCAGCAGCGGCAGCATGGTCTGCAGGCCCGACAGCTTCTTCTCGTGGATCAGGATATACGGCTGGTCCAGCTCGGCAACCATCTTCTCCGCATTGGTGATGAAGTACGGGGAGATGTAGCCACGGTCGAACTGCATGCCTTCCACAACGTCCAGCTCGGTCTGGATGCCCTTGGCCTCCTCGACGGTGATGACACCCTCGTTGCCAACCTTCTGCATGGCTTCAGAGATCATCCGGCCGATCTCGGCCTCGCCGTTGGCGGAGATGGTGCCGACCTGCGCCGTCTCGGCCTCGGTCGTGATCTTGCGGGTGCGATCCTTCAGCTCGGACACAATGGCGGCCACGGCCGCATCGACGCCGCGCTTCAGGTCCATCGGGTTCAGCCCGGCGGCCACGCCCTTGGCACCCTCGCGCACGATGGCCTGGGCCAGCACGGTCGCGGTGGTGGTGCCGTCGCCGGCGATGTCGTTGGTCTTGGTCGCCACCTCGCGCAGCATCTGCGCGCCCATGTTCTCGAACTTGTCGCCGAGTTCGATTTCCTTGGCGACGGTCACGCCGTCCTTGGTGATGCGCGGGGCGCCGAAGCTCTTGTCGATGACGACGTTGCGGCCCTTGGGGCCCAGCGTCACCTTCACGGCGTCGGCGAGGATGTCCACGCCGCGCAGCATGCGCTGGCGGGCGTCGCCGCCGAATCGTACGTCTTTAGCAGCCATGTTGTCTTGTCCTCAATCCGTTGAGTCTTGCGTTCGGGCGATTCAGGCAGCCTTGGCGGACGCCGCGGGACCCTCGATGATCCCCATGATGTCGCTCTCCTTCATAATCAGGAGTTCTTCGCCATCGAGCTTGACCTCGGTGCCGGACCACTTGCCGAACAGCACGCGGTCGCCGGCCTTCACGTCCAGTTCGACGATGGCGCCCTGCTCGTTGCGGGCGCCGGGACCGGCAGCGATCACCTCGCCCTCCATCGGCTTCTCTTTCGCGGTGTCGGGGATGATGATCCCGCCAGAGGTCTTCTCCTCGGCGGTGATGCGCCGGACCACGATCCGGTCGTGCAGCGGACGGAATTTCATGTGGGATCGCCTCCTGTCAGAAGCCCGGGTCAGCGGGCGTTGGCACTCTCAAGCCGAGAGTGCCAGCGATCTAGAAGCTGTCCTCTCCGAAGTCAAGGGTGCAGCAGCATTCTGGCCGAACGAGTGCCAAACTACTGTGATTGCTATCTTTTTTCTTTCACATTCCCAGGTATTCTGAAACGCTTGCGAAGCGGCCCGGGTCACGATCCAGGCTTGCGGGACCGCCGAGCAGCAAACCATCGACTGACATTCAGAAGCTAGGAAATCTGCATGACCCTGGGGCTACAACTCAAGGATTACCGGCTCACGACGGCTGAGATCCTTTATTTCCTGCCGGATCATCCCGGGTTGCTGCAAACCTTCATATGGCAGGAACTCGACCTGGCGCCGCGCTTTCCGGTGCTGCGCCGCTTCCTGCAGTTTTGGGAGCGCGAGCTGGACGGCCCGCTTCACTCCATCCGCGTCACCAGCGGCGGGCCGATCCGCCCGGCCTCGGTGAAGCACACTCCCTACATGCTGCATCTGCACTGACTTGATCGCATCGGCGGGCTACAGCACCGGCCGTCGGCGCGCCAGCAGCAGGCCGAGTGCAATCGACAGCGTCAAGAGCACGACGGCCATTGCGACCTGTGCGCCCTGCGACACCCGCACGCCGCCGCCCAGCAAGGCAAACACGGCCGTTTGCGGCACGTAGCCGAGCGCCGACGCCACCAGAAACGGGCCAGCCGCAACGCTGGACACGCCGGCCAACAGGTTAAGCAGCAAATTGTTGCCGACCGGCAGAAGGCGGAGCGTGAGAGTTGCGGCAAACGCATTCTCGCCCAGGAAACGGCTTAGCCGTTCGAGCCGCCCAGCGCCGCCGCGCGCCAGCCATCGGGCGGCCCAGGCCCGTGCCACCCATCGCGCCCAATAGAAATTCCCGATGCACCCTAGAACCTCCGCCAGCAGAGCAAGGGCCGTGCCCGGCCAAAAGCCGAACGCCAGGCCGCCGGAGTACGCGACCACCTGCCGCGGAACGCCCACGGCGCATGCGGCGGCGGCAGCGGCGGCAAACGCCAACGGACCACGCTGTCCCACCGCCGCGATCCCGGCATCCAGTCCCAGGTGCCGCAATGCTAGCCCAGCCGAAACCAGGCCGAGCAGCAGGAGCGCCGGCCGGCCGGCCATATCGGAGAGTGACAAGATGCGTTGCCGAATGCTGGCCGACACTCCATCTCCAATTGAGGGCCGCCAAGGCGGGCTGCGAACGGGTTAAAGCAAGGACTGCAGGGTTTAGCGGCCGCGTGCGCGCCATGCGTCGGCGTCGCTTCATAGTTTGATCATGGTTTGGAGGCTAGACTTCAGAAATGCCGTTCGATGCCACTTCCTCAATCACCTTGCGGGACACCGTCCGTCGGCGCCAGGCCCGCGCCGTCGCGACCTGGCTGTTCGCGGTGTGCGCCATGCTGCTGGTCATGGTGTCGCTGGGCGGGGCCACACGCCTGACGGGATCGGGCCTCTCGATCATGGAGTGGAAGCCCATCATGGGCGTCCTGCCTCCCTTGTCGGATGCGGAGTGGCAGCGCCTCTACCGGCTGTATCAGCAGATCCCGCAGTATGCCCTGGTCAACCAGGGTTTTGGGCTTGAGGGCTTCAAGCACATTTTCTGGCTTGAGTGGGCGCACCGCCTCTGGGGTCGGCTCATCGGCTTGGCGTTCCTCGGGCCATTGATTTGGTTCGCGCTGCGTGGGGCGATTGATCGGCGGCTCGCCGGGCGATTGGGCGTGCTGTTCCTGTTGGGCGGGTTACAGGGCGCCATCGGCTGGTTCATGGTGGCCAGCGGTTTCGCGGCGGACAGCACGGCCGTCTCGCCTTATCGGCTGGTGATTCATCTTGCTATGGCCCTCACGCTGTATGCCGCGATCCTCTGGACGGCATTGACGCTTTGGCAGGAAGGGGCGGCTTCTCCGGCGACCAGCCCACGCATTCCTGGCCTGCGCGCCTTGGTCGCCGCGACGTGTTCCGGGGTCGCGTTGACCATCGTGGCCGGGGGGTTCGTGGCTGGGCTGCATGCAGGCATGACCTATAATTCTTTTCCGTTCATGGACGGTTCACTGGTGCCGGTGGGCGTTGCGCAGCTCCAACCTTTCGTGCGCAATATGACTGAAAACGTCGCGACGGTGCAGTTCGACCATCGGCTGCTTGCAACCCTTACGGCGCTGCTGGCGAGCGCCACGGTGGTGATCGGTCTGCGTGGCGGCGTAACAGGGCGCTTGCGGATGACTATGCTTGCGCTGGGCGCAGCGGTGCTGGGACAATATGCTCTGGGGGTTGCGACCCTGCTTTGGGTTGTGCCCGTTGTCTTGGGTACGGCGCACCAAGCCATGGCGGTCCTTGTGCTGACGGCGGCACTTGCAACGATGCACGCCGGGCGTAGCCAATCGGCGGCGACTGTCTCCGATGCAAGGATCTTGGCTCCGTATTGAACGGCCCGGAATGATCATACCGAGTCCCTGGTCTGCTGACGTGTTTAAGGATGTTAAATGACCCAGCCCGCTCCTAGTCTCATCGCCGCGACAGACGCCCTGTTCTTCGACCGACCCGGTGCCGCCCTCGACCGCTCCGAAGCCGAGCGCATCGTCGGCGGCGCCTTGGCCGGCATGGATGATGGTGAGCTGTTCCTGGAGTATCGGGAGAGCGAGCAACTCAGCTTGGATGACGGACGCATCCGCAGCGCCGGGTTCGATACTCAGCTCGGATTTGGGTTGCGTGCGGTGCTGGGCGAGGAGACCGGATACGCACACGCTGGGGAGCTTTCAACGGACGCGCTGGGCCGGGCGGCGGCGACGGTCTCTGAGGTGCGCTCTGGCCGCTCCGGCGCGGTGGCGGCGGCCCCGCGATCCAGCAACGCCCGGCTATACTCCGAGGCCAATCCGCTGACTGAGACCGAATTTCCGGATCGAACGGCAACGCTCAGCGAGATCGACGCCTACGCACGCAGTCGCGACCCGCGCGTCAAGCAGGTCATGGCGTCGCTGTTCGGGGAATGGCAGGCGGTCCAGGTGCTGCGCGCGGATGGCACGCGGGTGGCTGACCTGCGTCCGTTGGTGCGGTTGAACGTGTCGGTCGTGGTGGAGCAGGACGGGCGTCGGGAGAGCGGCACGTTCGGCGCCGGCGGGCGTCACGGCTATGGGCGCCTGCTCGACGCAGCATTCTGGCGCGGCGCGGTGGACGAGGCGCTGCGCCAGGCCCTGGTCAACCTGGACGGCCGCCCGGCGCCGGCCGGGGAGATGCCCGTGGTGCTCGGCCCCGGCTGGCCCGGAATATTGCTGCATGAGGCCATCGGGCATGGGCTGGAGGGAGATTTCAATCGTAAGAAAACCTCGGCGTTCGCCGGGCTGCTCGGCAAGCGAATCGCAAGCTCCGACGTCACGGTCGTGGATGACGGCACCTTGCCGGACCGACGGGGAAGCCTGACCATCGACGACGAGGGCACGCCGTCTGGGCGCACCGTCATGATCGAGGACGGCGTGCTGACCGGGTTCATCCAGGATCGTCTGAACGCCCGGTTGATGGGCGTAGCGGCGACGGGCAATGGCCGCCGGCAAAGCTTTGCCCATGCGCCGATGCCGAGGATGACCAACACCGTCATGCTCGGCGGCCGGTCGGAGCCGGAAGAGATCATCCGGTCCGTGCCGCGCGGGCTGTATGCGGTGAACTTCGGCGGCGGCTCGGTCGATATCACCTCCGGCAAGTTCGTGTTCTCGGCCAGCGAAGCCTATCTGATCGAGGATGGCCGCATCACTAGCCCAGTGAAGGGTGCCACGCTTATCGGCAACGGCCCGGACGCGCTGCTGAGGGTTGACATGGTGGGCAACGATCCCGGCCTTGATTCCGGCATCGGCACGTGCGGCAAGAATGGGCAAGGCGTTCCGGTGGGCGTCGGCCAGCCGACGCTCAAGCTCTCAAGCTTGACCGTTGGCGGAACGGCGACATAGGATTCGAGGCATGTCGAGTGTTTTGTCACGGCTTATCTTGGCCTGCACTGTCGTGCTTGCTGCGCTGCCCGCTAGGGCTGCCGACCGTTCTGATTGTCCGTCGGCGCGTGCCGCCCCCTTGATGCTGCCACGGGTCAAGGAAGCTCTGGATCATAATTCGGAGCTGACCATCGTTGCATTTGGCTCGTCCTCGACGCAGGGATGGCACTCCAGCAACATCGGGCAAAGCTATCCCGCGGTCTTGCAGGCGGCGCTCTCAACCGCCCTCCCTTCGGCCCACGTCGCAGTCATCAACCGTGGCATAGGCGGCCAGGACGCGGCTGAGATGATCCCGCGCATGGCAGTGGATGTGCTGGAAGTGCGTCCGGCCCTGGTTATATGGCAGGTCGGCGCGAATGGGGTATTGAAGAACCGTAATCCCGAGGAGTTCCGACGCCTCGTCGCCGATGGCGTGCACACGTTGAGGGATAGCGGGATTGACGTCGTGCTTATGGACAACCAGCGCGCGCCGCTGATTCAGGCATCGCCGCTGCATCAGCAGATCGACCAGGTGCTGCTAGACCTTGCGGCGCAAACCGGGACTGGCCTGTTTGACCGCGGTGCGTTGATGGACCAATGGCAGTCTGCCGGACACCCTTATAGAGAATTCATCTCGGACGACGGCGTTCATCACAATGACCTCGGCTATCGCTGCGTCGCGCAGGCTCTGGCATCGGCAATCCTTGCAGGGTTGGACCTGCCTAGCCTGCCGCTTCGCTCCGCGTCAGCCCGGCACTAGGTCATCTGCTCGCCCACGCGCAATCCCATGCTCCACCGAGGACGTTTCCGCCACGCCTGCCAGCTTCAAACCCTTGGCGACGTGTTCCCGATCCTCAACACGTTCATACGGACTGTTCCGAAGATAGCTTTCGACGCTGAAGCTGGGATTGATGGTCAGCAGCCGACGACGAACCACTGCCGCCTCTGGCATTTGCCCGAGAAAGCCGAGCGCGGCCAAGTAAGGCTCGCACGCATGAGAAAACGCCGGGTTCATCTCGCTGACGCTGCGTCCGGCGATGACGACGCCCTCGTAGTCACGCTTTGCCAATGCGACGAAGCTGAAGCCAACGTCGTAGTAGAACGAAGTGGGGTCAGTCGGCGCTAGCTGCTTGTAGCGCAACAAACGGCGCTCGCCCTCCTCCCAGTCGCCAAGATAAAGATAGGCAAGGCCTGACAATGCCGAAGCCATCGCCAAGTTTGGATTGAGCGCCAGGGCGCGTTCATGCAGGGAGATTCCCTCACGAGTCCGACGTTGCAGAGAAGCGCGGACATGGCCTGCAATCGTCAGTCCCTTGGCATCCTGCGGGTCGAGCGTGACTGCTCGCTCCGCGTGATGCGCCGCCTCGTTCACCGCTGTTTCACGATCTCTTGCCCAGCCCTGGCCGACAAGAAGGTTGAGCCAGCAGGCATACCAGGCATAGGCGGCCGCAAAATTGGGCTCGAGCGAGATGGCCTGGCGCAGCATTTGGCCGGACTGCATGAAGTGCTCGCGTTCCAGCCGGCTCAAGCCGGGGAGCGCGCGAAGCAGCAGATCATAAGCTGCCGAGTCCGACGTGGGCCGCTGGGCAGCGCGGCGACTCTCGATCGCCAGGATTTCCGGATCAACCTGAGCCACGACCTCGGCCGCGACCTCCTCTTGCAGGATCAGCAAGTCGCTGGTCTGGCGGTCAAAGCGCCTGGCCCAGACAATCTGGCCGCCATCGCGCAAATCGACGAGCCGCAACGTGATGCGAAGCCGTCGGCTAACCCGTTGGACCATGCCGTCCAAAACGAAGTCGAGGCTAAACACCTGGCGCAACGCGGCATCGTTGCGGCCTTGCTGGACGAACTGCGCGAGTGATCCGCTTGAAACCAGGAATACCCAGCGGACCCGTTGCATGGCCGAGGTGATCTCCTCGGCAAGGCCCAAGGCAAGATGCGCCTCGGTCTCGTCCGTGCCGACGAGAGTGAGCGGCAACACGCCGAGCTTCACCCCCACGCGAGGCGAGGCGGCGCCAGACTCGGGCCGCAGGTCGGCGGGTGGAGACATGGCGGGCGCTGCCGGTCGGGCGGTACGGCCCGTACGGATGTCCGCCAGCAACGCCTGAGTTTCAGACGACGGCGTCGCGTCCAGCAGATCGGCCAGAACAGCCCGGCATCGGTCGTAGGATTGAATCGCCATGCCGCGCTCGCCGCGTTCGGCGTGGGCCCGCATCAGCGCCCGCCAGGCACCCTCATGCGCGCGGTCAATGGACAGGAGTTGCTGGGCGACGACGATCAAAGCCTCGGGCGAGGTCTGCTCCAGCAGCAGCGTTTCACCGACCGAGCGGGCACGGTCCCGCAGGCGCTCGCGTTCGGTCTGCAGCCAGATGTCGAACGCAGGATCGACTCCGTCCAGCTCCTCAAGCAACTCGCCATCCAGCAGGGCTAGCGACGCGGGATGGGTCGTGGTGGCGCGGAGCACCTCCTCGACGTCCACCCAGACAATGCCCGGCCGGAGCGCGAGGCTGTCCCGATTGATCGCCAGCACCTCTTTGCTGGCCGGGGTAAGAACCTCCAGCAGACGGTGGATTTCTTGACGCAGTGATGCGCGCGCCTGCTCCTCCGGCCGCCGGCTCCATAGCAGCTCGGCCAATCGCGAGCGAAGCACCGGCCGTGGCGCGGACAAAGCTATGATGGCGAGCAAGGCCCTCGTTTTTCGGCCCGGCGGCAAGATGCTCTCGCCGTTCGGAGTGGCCGCTTCCATCTGACCAATCAAGCGCAGACGTACGACCACCGGATCGGCGACATCGGCAACAGCGCGTATAACAGCACGGTTTTGGCTGATATTCATTGCCGCATTACCGCTTATCTCACGCGCCATTACAAGGTGAATATAGCGGGGGTGACGTTCTTTTTCACGAATTCGTGTCCACTTCGGCCAATTCCAACCGGTGTCCCACATCGTAAAGCGCGGCCTCAGAAAAGATGCGCGTCGGATCACCGTTCCATGCACCGTGGTAGCGTGAAAGCCAATGCTCGGCCTGGGTCGGCCCGCCGTCCAGCATCGGCTCCAACGGAGCAAGAAACGTGGCCTCATCCTCGCCGTCGGCGTCACGCTGGGCGCGGGCGCGCAGGCCGTCTCGCGCGATTGCCACCGTGTCTCGCGCCAGGTCCCGCACCGTTCCGCCGGCCCAGGGGGCATCGAGGGCCAATTGGGGCACTGCGGCCCGAAGCGCCTGGAACGCCTCCCAGGGGTGCTGGCGAACCAGCGCGTCGGCCGCCGCCAATGCTGCGTCGTCATACAGGATGCCCACCCACAGGGCACTCTGCGCTACCATCATGTCCGGCCGGCCCGCGTCGGCGCCCCGCATCTCCAGGAAGCGCTTCACCCGGACATCGGTGAAGGCCGTCGTCATGTGGTCGGCGAAGTCGCCTATGGTGGCACGGCCATTGCCGATGCGGGGCCGACGCCCGGCCATATATTCGCGAAACGACTCGCCCGCGACATCCTTGTATGTACCCTGGCGCTCGATGAAATACATCGGCACGTCGAGCAGCCACTCGACGTAGCGTTCAAAGCCGAAACCCTCCTCGAACATGACGGCCGGCATGCCGGACCGGTCGGCGTCCGTATCCGTCCAAACCCGGGCGCGGCTCGACAGGAACCCGCTGGGTTTTCCCTCAACAAAGGGCGAGTTGGCGAATAACGCGGTGGCGACCGGCTGCAGCGCCAACGACACGCGCAGCTTGCGGGCCATGTCGGCTTCGGACGAGTAATCAAGGTTCACCTGCACGGTGCAGGTCCGCTGCATCATGTCGAGGCCAAGCTGCCCCACCAAAGGCATGTAGCGCCGCATGATGGCATAGCGGCTTTTCGGCATCCATGGCATATCGGCCCGGCCGAGCGTCGGATGGTGCCCCAAAGGAGCGAAGCCGATGCCGAGCGGGGCCGCGACCGCACGCACCGCCTCGATATGGGCGGCAAGTTCGTCCCGCGTCGCATGCAGGTCATGCAACAGGCCGCCCGACAACTCGAATTGCCCGGCCGGCTCCAATGAAACGGATGCGGTCTGATGGACCCCCTGCCCCTTCAAGCCAATTGGGGCGCCATGCTCCAGGATGAGCTGCCATCCCTTTGGATCGACCGCAGCCAGGCCTTGCAGCAACGCGCGGATGCCGTCAGGCTCATAGGGCGGCGGCCGAAAGTCGGATGCCTGGTAACCGAACTTCTCATGCTCCGTGCCGATGCGATATTCCGACTTCGGCTTGCATCCGGCGGCGATGTAGTCCGCCAGCTCCTGGGTGGAGCCAATCGGCGTCGCGTCGGCATCTCCGGGATTAGACATGGCGTGCGGAAATCCTTCATAGCAGGCGGCACACCAATGCCACGCGCCAGGGTTGTCAAGCGCGGAGCGGACGGGTGCTACGCCCGAATGAGGGTGCCGATGCCGCCTTCGGTAAAGAGTTCCAGCAGGCAGGCATGCCCCATGCGGCCGTCGAGGATCACCGCGCCGCGCACGCCCTTGCGAACGGCCTCGACGCAGTTCTCGACCTTGGGGATCATTCCGCCCGAGATCATGCCACTCGCGATGCCCGCCTCGACCTCAGCGACCGTCATGTCCGGGATCAACTGGCGGTTCGTGTCCAATACGCCCGCGACATCCGTCAGCATCAGCAGCCGCTGCGCGCCCAAGGCGCCGGCCACGGCGCCGGCAACGGTATCGGCGTTGATGTTGTAGGTCTGGCCGTCCGCGCCCATGGCGACAGGCGCGATCACTGGAATCAGCCCGGCGCCGGTCAGCGCGTGGATTACCCGCACGTCCACGCTCTCCGGCTCGCCCACGAATCCCAGGTCCAGCGCGCGCTCGATGTGGCTGCCGGGATCGCGCACCGTGCGGGTCAGCTTGCGGGCACGGATCAGGCCGCCATCCTTGCCGGAGATGCCCACCGCCAAGGCGCCGGCGATGTTGATCAGCCCGGCAACATGCTTGTTCACCGTGCCGGACAGCACCATCTCGACGACTTCCACCATGGAAGCGTCGGTGACGCGCAGCCCGTCCACGAAGTGGGACGGAATTGCCAGGCGCTCCAGCATCGCGTTGATCTGCGGGCCGCCGCCATGCACGACGACCGGGTTCACGCCGACCTGCTTGAGCAGGGCGATGTCGCGGCCGAACTGCGCGGCCAAGGTCTCGTCGCCCATCGCGTGGCCGCCGTATTTCACGACAACCGTGATGCCGGCGTAGCGGCGCAGGTAAGGCAACGCCTGAACCAGGATATCGGCCCGGTGGGCGGCGGCCTGCAGTTGCTCGCGGGTGAGTGCCATGCCGGGTTCCCTACCGGGAGGGTGCGCGTCTGGTCAAGCCGGCAATCCGAGGCCGGCAAGCTCGACCCGCAACATCTCTATGCCCGATCCAGTTTCGCTGCTGGTGGTGAACAGCTCAGGGAAGGCGGCTGGATGCTTCCGGATCAGGGCGGAGACCTCCTCCTGCTTGCGGGCAAGCGGCCCGGGCTTGACGCCGTCCGCCTTGGTGAGCACGAACTGGTAGGTCACGGCCGCCCGGTCCAGCAGGTCCATCACGGCCAGGTCGGACGCCTTCAGCTCGATGCGGCTATCCAGCAACAGGACGACCCGGCGCAGGGTCGGCCGGCCGCGGAGATACTCGAACATCAGGCCCTGCCAGTCCTCCTTGATCTCCTTTGCCGCCTGGGCATAGCCATAGCCCGGCATATCGACAAGCGTCAGCCGCCCGCCGAGATCGAAGAAGTTGAGCTGCCGGGTGCGCCCCGGGGTGTTGGAAGCGCGCGCCAACGCCCGGCGCCCCGTCAAGGCGTTGACCAAGGTGGACTTGCCAACGTTGGACCGCCCGGCGAACGCGATCTCCGGCAGGCCAGGCTCAGGCAGCTGGTCCAGGCGCTGCGCGGCGTAGAAGAACCGGCATTCGGCGGCGAACAGCAGACGCCCGGCCTCGATCTGCTCAGGACTTGGCTGCTCCGGGCTTGGCTGCTGCGCCTCGCCGCCTAGGAACGCGCCATCCGCGGTATCGTGAGCCGGGTCTGGCGCATGATCATCCATTGCTGCGCGATCGTGAGAAGATTGTTCCAACTCCAGTAAATCACGAGGCCGGCAGGAAAGCTCGACAGCATGAACGTAAAGATGATCGGCATGAACTGGAAGAGCCGCGCCTGCACCGGATCGGGCGGCGGCGGGTTGAGCCTCTGCTGCAGGAACATGGTAACGCCCATGATGAGCGGCCACACGCCCAGGTGCAGAAGGTGCGAGTAGGCCGCGGGATCGAACGGGATCAGACCAAAAAGATTGAACACGTTCGTCGGGTCCACCGCCGACAAGTCACGAATCCAACCAAAGAACGGCGCATGCCGCATCTCGATGGTGACGAAGATTACCTTGTAGAGCGAGAAGAAAACCGGAATTTGCACGACCATGGGCAAGCACCCGCTGGCCGGATTCACCTTTTCCGATTTATAAAGGCCCATGATCTCGCTTTGCATCTTAGCGGGATCCTCCTTGAGGCGCTCACGGACTTCCTGCATCTTCGGGCCGAGCAGCTTCATCTTGCTCATTGATTTGTAGGACTTGTTGGCAAGCGGGAAAAACACCGCCTTGGCGAACACCGTGAAAATCATGATCGCGACGCCGAAGTTGCCGGTCAGGTGATAAAGCCAGTCCAGCGCATAAAAGATCGGCTTGGTGAGAAAGTAGAACCAGCCGAAATCAACCGCCTTGTCGAAGTTGGGCAGGCTCAGCTCGCTCTGGTAGCGGTCGAGCAGCTGCACCTCCTTGGCGCCGGCGAACAGGCGCGTCGTGCTGCTGCCCACGGCGCCGGGTCCGACGACCTGCGGGTCCCTCGACAGGAAGTCGGCTTGGTATCGGTCGCTGTTGTTCTCCGTCAGGTGGCGGAAGGTCGCGACGACCGGCGCGGCTTGGTCGGGGATAAGAGCTGTCAGCCAATACTTGTCGGTGATCCCGGCCCAGCCGCCCGTGGTGGTCATGTCGAGCGACGCGCCGTGGCTCTTGTTGCTTTCCGTCTTCGCCTTCTCGTAGGTTTGCTCCTGCAGACGTCCGCCCAGCACGCCCAGCAGGCCCTCATGCAGGATGTAGTAGCCCGCAACCCTGGGCGTGTAGTCGCGGCGGATGCGGGACCAGGGATGCACGCTGATCGCGGCGGACCCGGTGTTCCGCACGCGCTGCTCGGCAGTGAACAGGTAGTTGGCATCGACCGACAGGGCGATCTCGAAAACCTGTCCGGCGCCGTTGTCCCAGGACAGCGTCACCGGCGTGGCCGCGGTCAGCTCGGGCGCGGACGCCGCCCAAACGGCGTCAAGGTCCGGCACCTTCGCGTCGGCGCCCTCCGCCGTCCAGCCGAACTGCACGTAATAGGGCTGCGGATCGGCGCGCGGCTCCAGCAGGCGGACCAAGGGCGAGTCTGGGTCAACCTCCTCGCGATAATCGCGCAGCACCAGATCATCAAGCCGCGCGCCGAGCAGGCTGACGCTGCCCTGCACGCGGGGTGCCGATATCTTCAGGCGAGGCACGTCGCGCGGCGGCGGGACGGCCATGGGCTGCGACCCAGGCGTGGCGACGTCTCCCGTGGGCCGGGGCGCCAGGTCGGTTGGCGTGGATTGCGTGGGCTGCAAGGCCGGATGCTGGGGAGCAGGCTTCGGCAGCAGCAACTGGAAGCCCAGCAGAATGGCAATCGAGATCGCAATTGCGAGAAAAAGGCGTTTCTGGTCCATGAGAAGGCCGTCACTTTCCAAAGCATGGGCAGGAGGGCACCGAGTCGACGCCGCCGTCGCACCAGGGATTGCAGCGCAGCACCCGCCGCGTCGTCATCGCGAGGCCCGCTGCCGCGCCGTGACGTTGCAGGGCCTCGACCGCATAGGCGCTGCATGTCGGCTCAAAGCGGCAATGGGCGCCGATGAACGGACGCAACGTCCACTGATAAACGCGAACACAGAAAACCATCGCCTGTGCGATCAAAATACTCCCGCCTTGCCAAGCGCCCGGCGCATGTCGTCTATCAGCAACGCGAATGGCCGGGTCCGTGTCGCGTCACGGCCAATCAGCACGAGATCTACGTCATAGATCGGGGTTTCACGCGCAAGCAACCGGGCCGCCTCCCGAAGGCGCCGCTTGGTTCGGTTGCGGACCACTGCATTGCCAACCTTCTTGGTCACGGTGAAGCCAATCCTCACCGGCCCGCCGTCTCCGCGGGACAAGGCTTGCAGCGCCAGCCCGTGCACCGACGCCCGCCGTCCCTTGCCGGCGACGTGCAGGAACTCGGCCCGGCGTTTCAGGCGCTCCGGCGGCCTGGCGAATTCCGACGACATCGCCGCATGGGCCGTGTCAGGCTGACAGGCGCTTGCGGCCCTTGGCGCGGCGGTTCGCCAGGACCTTGCGCCCGCCCACGGTGGACATCCGGGCACGGAAGCCGTGGCGGCGCTTGCGGACCAGCTTGGACGGTTGATACGTGCGCTTCACGATGAACTCCGATTCCGATGGTGCGGCTGCGAGCCGAGGCGCACGCGCCACTTGGCAACCGGACAAGAAACAAGCCGGGCAGCCTGGCCCGGCGATCCCATTGCAGACGGGCTTATAAGTGGTCGTCCCGGGCCAAGTCAATCCAAGTCCCGCCGCGAACCCCTTGAATGAGGGCGCGGTTGGCGTCCATACGACGCCATGATCCCGCCTCGCGCGCTCATCCCGCTGGTCGGCGCCGTCTCGGCCTTTGGCGCGTCGGGAGCGGTGCTGGCGTTGATCGGCGTGGGGGCGCCGTTCCTGGTCGCGGCGCTCGGCGCATCGGCATGCGTGGGCCTGGTCCTGCATGGCCTGATGCCGGCCGCCGCCACGGCGCCGGGTCAGGCCGCCGCGCAGGCCCGCGCGGACGAGATCGAAGCGCGGGCGTCCATCCTGCGCCATGACCTGCGCGGCGCGCTGTCTCCGGCGCTGATCCTCTCGGACCACCTCGTCGCCAGCACCGATCCCACCATTCGCAAGGCGGGAGAAGCCGTGGTGCGGTCAATCGAGCAGGCCTCGGCGCTCATCGCGGCGTCCAAGGTCTTGGAGCAGCCCGGCAACGCCTCGCCCCACCCGCCCTCCAAACCAGCCGGCTCGGCGGCACGGCCCAGCGTAGGTCCATAAGGGATGCTGGGTCAGTCGTCCCGCCGCTCGTCGAACTCGACGTCGCGATGGACGTGCACGGACATCAGCAGGCCAAAGCCGAACATCGCCATCAGCATGGCCGACCCGCCATGCGAGACCAACGGCAACGGCACGCCGCCCACCGGGATTGCGCCGAGCACCATGGCGAGGTTCACAAACGCATACATGAAGAAGTTGGTCGAGATGCCAAGCGCCAGCAGCCGACCATAGCGATGCCGGCACCGAAGCGCGATCAGCAGGCCGGCGCACACGATGCAGGCCAGCAGCCCGAGCACCGCGAGGCTGCCGACCAAGCCGAACTCCTCGGCCAGCGTCGTGAAGATGAAGTCGGTCTGCTTTTCCGGCAGGAAATCGAGCTGCCCCTGCGTCCCCTGTAGGAACCCCTTGCCCCACAGGCCGCCCGACCCCATCGCGATCTTGGATTGGATGATGTTGTAGCCCGCGCCCAGCGGATCGCTCTCGGGATTGAGGAAGGTGGTGATGCGGGCGCGCTGGTAGTCATGCATGTGGTCAAACGCGAGGCGCGCACCGAACGGCGTCGGCAGCGTGACCAGCGCGACGGTCCACCAGCGTATGCCGGCCGCCAGGAACATGGCCGCGCCGACCAGCCCCACGATGACCGCGGTGCCCAGGTTGGGTTCCTTGAGGATCAGGCCGACCGGCATCAGCACCAGCAGGGCTGGCAAAAGCAGGAACAGGGGGTTGCCCATCTGTGCCGGGCTTGCCCCGCGAAACCACGCCGCCAGCGCCATGACCAGCCCGATCTTGGCAAGCTCGCTCGGCTGCATCTGCAAGCCGCCGAGATCAAGCCAACGCTGCGCGCCCTTGCCGAAGTGGCCGATCCGCAGGACCAGGACCAGCAACCCGATGGACGCGCCATAAACCGCCCAGGACAGCCGCGCGATGAGGCGGATGTCGATCAGCGCGATGCCCAGCAGCATCGCAAGCCCAACGCCGAAACGCAGGATATGGCGGGAGGCATAAGGCTCCGGCGCCCCGCCGGCGGCGGAGTACAGCGCGACGTAGCCGACGCCTGCCAATGCGCACAGCAGGAGGACCAGCACCCAGTTGATCCGCCAGAGCTTGGCCATCACGCCGAACGACGGCTCCGCCCGGATCAGCCGCCGCTGCGCAATCACGGCCGCGCTTTCGCAGTCACAGCCGCCCCTCGGCGACGCGCTGCGCCGGGGCGCTCGGCTGGGCGGCCGGGTCGCGGGTCAGCACGTCGGTCATGATGTCCCGGCCGAGCGGCGCCGCGGCGGCGGCGCCCGCGTTGCCGTGCTCGACCACGACCGCCACGGCGTAGCGCGGCGCGTCGTAGGGCGCGTAGCAAACGAACAAAGCGTGCGGCCGGAACTCCCAGGCGAGCTTCGCCGAGTTGAACCCGTGCTCCCGCTGGGCGCGGGACACGTGGCGCACCTGGCTGGAACCGGTCTTGCCCGCCAGCTGCATGCCCGGCAGGTTGATCCGGGCGACCGGAGCGGTGCCGCCGGCCTCGTTCACCACCGCCCACATGCCTTCGCGCAGCAACTGCAGCCCGCGCTCCGGCAGTTCGAGCGCGGGCCAGTCCTCCGGCGCCCCGCCCTTCTGAATGACGCCGGCGATTGAGCGGGTCAGATGTGGTTGCAGGGCGCGCCCGCTGGCGATACGTGCCACGTAGGTCGCAAGCGCCAGCGGCGTCGTCTGGATGTAGCCCTGGCCGATGCCGCAGCTGATGGTGTCGCCGATGTTCCACGCCTTGCCATGCGCCCGGCGCCAGGCGCGGGTCGGCATGAGGCCACGGCGGGCGCCGGGCAGCTCGATCCCGAGATCGACGCCGATGCCGAATCGGTTGGCCATCGCCGCCACGCGGTCGATGCCGGCGCGCCGGGCGACCTCGTAGAAAAACACGTCGCAGCTGTTCTTCAGCCCGCCCCGCATGTCGAGCGCGCCGTGGCCGTGCTTGCTCCAGCAATGGAACCGCGTGTCGCCGAGGTCGAGGAAGCCCGGGCAGGTGATGCGGTCCTTGGGACCGATGACGCCGGCCTCCAGCCCGGCCATGGCGACGACCATCTTGAACGTGCTGCCCGGCGGATACAGCCCGGCCGACGCCTTGTTGATCAGCGGCGTCCGCCGGTTGCGCGTCCACTCCACCCACTGCGCCTGGCTGACGCCCGAATTGAACAGCGTGGGGTCGAAGGACGGGGTGGTGGTCATCGCCAGCACCTCGCCGTTGCGCGCGTCCAGCACCACGGCGGAGGCGCTCTCATCGCCCAGGCGCTGCAGCACCGACGCCTGCAGCCCGGCGTCGATGGTCAGCCCGAGATCCTGACCCGGCGCGCCCTCCTGCCGGTCCAGCTCGCGGATCACGCGGCCGACGGCGTTCACTTCCATCTGCACGGCGCCGGGCTGGCCGCGGAGCGGGGCGTCGTGCGCCTTCTCCATCCCTGCCCGGCCGATGCGCAAGCCCGGCAGTCCCAGCATGGGGTCTTCCGCCACGTCCTCGTCGTTCGGGGGTGCGACGTAGCCGACGACGTGGGCGAGCGTCGGACCGAGCGGGTAGGTGCGCGTCGTGCCGACATCGACGATGATGCCGGGCAGGTCGGGGGCGTTCACCTCGATCCGCGCCATCTCCTCCCAGCTCAGGAACTCCCGCAGCGTGACCGGGACGAAGCGGCGGCGAGAGCGCATCTCGCGTTCGATGCGGGCACGCTCGGCGTCGGTAAGCGGCACGAGCCGCGTGAATGCGTCGAGCACCGCGCTGGCATCGGCCTGCCCGACCGTGAACAGGGCGCGCCAGTTCGTCTGGTTGCCGCCAAGAAGGACGCCTGACCGGTCAAGGATGCGGCCGCGCGGCGGCGCGATCAGCCGCTCGCTGATCCGGTTGCTGTCGGACAGCGTGGCGTAGCGTCCGCCCTCGACGATCTGGGTCCGGTACAGCTTCGCCGCCAGCGCCCCGAAGATGCCGAGCTGCCCGGCGCCCAGCAGCAGGGCGCGCCGGGTGAACACGCCGCCGTCCTTGGTCGCTCCGTTGATCCGGCCCATCTCACGCCTGATCAGGATCGGCGAGGCCACGATGCGCGTGAGCGAACAGGGCCGCAAACGCCGGGTAAAGCCCGGCCGTCAATCCGAACTGCAGCAGCGCGGCGCCGACCGGCAGCAGGCGGACGCTCAGCAGGCCGACCATCGCCCACTCCAGCGCCGCCGCCCCCGCCGCCACGGCGGCGAACGCGAGCCAAACCGCCACGAAACTCTGCTGGACCAGCACCCGCCGCCAACGCGCCGCCAGGCCGTGGGCCGCCAGCAAGATCAGCACCGAGACGCCCGGCGGGGTCAGGCCCAGCAGGTCGGACAGCAGGCCCAGCATGAACACGGCCGGGGGCGGCATGCTGATCGGCCGGGCCACAGACCAGAAGAACACGCAGGCGAGCGCAATGGCGGGCTGCAACTGCGCCTGGCCCGGCAACTCAAGCGGCGCCGCGGCCAGCAGCAGAAGCATGGACGTGCATGCGGCCGGGAAGGTTTGGCGGGAGGCGGCATCGAGCCGACGCCGCAGCGTGGGTCGTGGCCGGATGCCGGGCGTGCGCTGCGGACCCAAAGCTACTTGCCCCGCCGCTCGGCGAGGCGCGTAGCCGCCTCCGGCGGTGGGGCGCCGCGCAGCCCGTAGTCGAACAGCCGGACGGCATCGAGGCGGTCGAGCCGCGCCGCAAGCTCCACCTCAGGCGCGCCGGCGTTGTAGCGCACGACGCCGATGGGCAGCCCGGCGGGAAAGACGTTGGCCTCCGCCGAGGTCACGACACGCTCGCCCTCGACCGGACGCACGTCCTCCGGCCAATGCATCAGGCGCGGTCGCGGCCCGTTGGTGCCCATCAGGATCGCGTGCGCGCGGCTACCCTCCAAGGTCACGGGAATGCGGCTGTTCAGGTCGGTCACCAGCAGCACGCGCGCGCTGCGCGCACCCAGCTCGGTCACTCGTCCGACCAGGCCTTGCCCATCGAGCGCGATCCGGCCCTTGGTCACGCCGTGGTCGCGCCCGATGGGCAGCAGCACAGCGCGGACATAGACACCCCCGGCATCGGCGACGACGCGCGCGGTGACAAAGGAGGCCGCCGGGTCAGGAATCCAGTGCAGGCTGTCCTTGAGCATGGCGTTCTCGGCGTCGAGCGCCACGGCGACGGCCTGCCATTGGAGCAACTGCTCGTTCTCCAGCCGCAGCCGGACGTTGTCGGAGCAGAGGGACCGCAGGTCCCTCAACTCCTCCATGACGGCGTGTGCGGCGGCTACCGGCATGCCCACCACGGCAAGGACCGGCGCCACGGCATCCGCCAGCGCCATGCGCGCCCGCTCGGCCAACGGCGCGTCGGCCCGGCCGAGCAGCAGAAGGGCGAAGCCAGCCAGAACCAGCGACGGCAGGGTTAGCCGAGCCAGGGCCTGGCGCATGGGAATCGACGGACGGATCAAACGCCTGTGCTTCTCGACGTCACAGGCCGATACGAAAGCTTTAATACATCGACGTCAATACATTCCGTAATCGCTTCGTTTCCTCAAGCGCCCGGCCTGTTCCAAGCGCCACGCAGCTCAGCGGCTGTTCCGCCATCACCACCGACAGGCCGGTCGCCTCGCGCAGGACATGATCTAGGCAATGCAGCAGGGCGCCCCCGCCGGTCAGCACGATTCCCTTGTCCATGATGTCTGCGGCCAGCTCCGGCGGCGTGTTCTCCAGCGCGACCCTCACCGCCTCGATGATGGCCGCGACCGGCTCGGCCAGGCTCCCGGCGACCTGCCGCCGGCTCACCGTGATCTCTCGCGGCACCCCGCTCAGCAGGTCCAGGCCCCTCACCTCCTGCCAAGGCCCGTCGCCGGCGTCGCCGAACACCATTGCCGCGCCGATGTCGATTTTGACGCGCTCGGCCGTGCTCTCGCCGATCAGCAGGCTGTGGCTGCGCCGGAAGTAGCTGATGAGCGCCTCATCCATCTTGTCCCCGCCCATGCGCACGCTGCGGGAATACACGATGCCGCCCAGCGCGATCACCGCGACCTCGGTCGTGCCGCCGCCGACATCGACGATCAGGCTGCCGGAGGCCTCCGTCACCGAAAGCCCGGCGCCGATGGCCGCCGCCATCGGCTCCTCGATCAGCAGGACCTTGCGGGCGCCTGCGCCTTCGGCGCTCTCCTGGATAGCGCGGCGTTCCACGGCTGTGCTGCCGGAAGGCACGCAGATGATGATGACCGGGCTGGCAAACCGCCGCCTTCGCCGCGCCTTGCGGATGAAATGCTTGATCATCTCCTCCGCGAGATCGAAATCGGCGATCACGCCGTCCCGCAGGGGACGGACGGCGGCAATATGGCCGGGCGTGCGGCCCAGCATCCGCTTGGCCTCCTCCCCCACCGCGAGCACCTGCTTCCTGCCGCGCACGTCGGCAACCGCCACCACGCTGGGCTCGTTCAGCACGATGCCGCGGCCGTGCACATAGACCAGGGTGTTGGCCGTTCCGAGGTCGATAGCCATGTCCGTAGGCGTCATCCCGAGCAGACGTCTGAACATGCAGTTGCCCCTCGAATCGCGGGAAATGCCGAACCCCATAGAAGAATGGCACGCCGAGGGCCGGCCCGCAGCGTTTCGTTTCTGCAAGATTTCGTCTCAACTTTTCGTGAACCACATTTGCGCCACAGGCTCGTCTCATACTCTCATTTGGCTTATATGTTGATCATGAACACAACCTAATGGAGAGTACATGATGCGTTCCGTAACGATGGCAACTTTCGTGGCAATGCTGGTGGGCCTGGCTGCGTGCGGGGACCGTCCAGGCACGCGGGCAGTGACGGGCGGGCTGCTGGGAGCCGGAACAGGTGCGGCAATCGGCGGGATAACGGGGGCGGGCGCCGGAACGGGAGCTTTGATCGGCGGCGGCATCGGCGCGGTCGGCGGCGCCGCCACGGCACCACGTCGTTATTGATCTCAAATATGGAGAGTTTTGGATGCGTAGCAAAGTCGCGATAAGCCTGGCGCTGTTGGCCGGGCTGGGCCTGTCGGCCTGCACCAACCCCTATGATCCCGGTCAGCGCGCAGTCGGCGGCGGTCTGTTAGGCGCCGGCACCGGGGCAGCGATTGGTAGCCTTGCCGGCGGTGGGCGCGGCGCGGCGATTGGCGCGCTTGTGGGCGGCGGCGCCGGGGCGCTCGGCGGTGCCGCGACGACTCCAACCCGGCGGCAGCCGTACTATCAGGAGGAGTCGCCCTACCAGCAGCCAGCTTACCAACCGGCGCCGCGATACTACCAGCCGCAGCCTTACGGCTACTAGGCGATGGCTGGCCCGGGGCTACCGGGCCAGCCGTTCTCGCGCCGCCGGATCAGGCGGAAAGCGCCACCGGCTCGGTCCGGGCCCGCTTGACCAGCAGCTTATTCAAGGCGTGGATGTAGGCGCGGGCCGACGCGACGATCGTGTCGGTGTCCGCGCCCTGCCCGTCTACCATCTTGCCATCTTCCTCAAGGCGCACCGTCGTCTTGGCCTGGGCGTCCGTTCCCTCCGTCACCGCCCCAACCGAGAACAGAACAAGTTTTGCCTCGTGCGGGAACAGCATGCGGAGGGCGTTGAAGGTCGCATCCACCGGGCCGTCTCCGGTCGCCTGGGCACGCGAGACCGCGCCGTCGATCTCCAGTTCCAGCTCTGCGCTTTGTGGGCCGCGCGACCCCGCCCGCACGTCCAGCGACACGAACCGCACCCGCTGGTTGTCCCGGCCGACCTCGTCATCGACGAGCGCCACGATGTCTTCGTCGTACACGATCTTCTTGCGGTCAGCCAAATCCTTGAACCGGCGGAAGGCGTCGTTCAGCTTGTTGTCGCCAAGCGCCGCATAGCCCATCGCCTGGAGCTTATCCCGGAACGCCGCCCGGCCGGAATGCTTGCCCATCACCAGCGTGCTCTTGGTCCAGCCCACGCTCTCCGGCGTCATGATCTCGTATGTGGCGGCGTTCTTCAGCACGCCGTCCTGATGGATGCCGCTCTCATGGGCAAAGGCGTTGCGCCCGACAATCGCCTTGTTCGGCTGCACGTCGAACCCGGTAATGGTCGAGAGCAGCTTCGACACCCGAAGGATAGCCTTGGTCTCGATACCAGTTCGATAAGGCGCCGCATCCGGGCGGGTGCGGATCGCCATCACCGTCTCCTCCAGCGCCGCGTTGCCGGCGCGTTCCCCGATGCCGTTGATCGTGCACTCCACCTGGCGCACCCCGGCGCGCAATGCGGCAAGCGTGTTGGCGACCGCAAGGCCCAGGTCGTTATGATTGTGGGTGGAAAGCACGACCTTGTCCGCCCCGGGAACACGCTCCATCAACATGCTGAAGATGCGCGTCATGTCTTCCGGCACCGAGTAGCCCACAGTATCCGGGATGTTGATCGTCGTGGCGCCAGCCTTGATCGCGGCCTCCACGCAGCGGCACAGGAAATCCGGCTCGGTGCGGCTGCCGTCCTCGGCGGACCACTCGATATCATCGGCGTGCTGCCGGGCCAGTGTGACGGAGGCGACAGCGAGTCCCAGCACCGCCTCCGGCTCCATGCGCAGCTTGTATTTCATGTGCAGCGGACTGGTGCTGAGGAAAACGTGGATGCGCTTGCGCTCGGCGGGGCGCAGCGCCTCGGCGGCGCGCAGGATGTCGGCCTGCCCGGTGCGGGCCAGGCCGCAGATGACCGGGCCGCGAATGGTGCGGGCAATCTCCTGCACGCTCTCGAAATCGCCAGTCGAGGCGATAGGGAAGCCGGCCTCCATGACGTCGACGCCCAACTCGGCCAGCGCCTCCGCCATGCGAAGCTTTTCGGCCAGGTTCATGGAAAAGCCCGGCGACTGCTCACCGTCGCGCAAGGTGGTGTCGAAAATGATGACTCGGTCCTCCGGCATGGCGCCGAAGCTCGGATGATTGATGGCCACGGGTGGGGTCCTCGAAATGCGTGTGCGAACCAGCTCTCAGGGCGTCTCCCCTAAGCGATGCCGGCACAGATCAGCCCGGCGAGGCGCCTAGGGGCGGATAAGTCGAAGAAGGAGCGCGAAGCCGAGCAGGCGCACAGTGTAGCGCAACGCGGAACGAAGCGCACGGGCCAACACTTGCATGGTCAAAGACGACAGCACGACGACAACCTAGCCCGCTCGCCGGTGAACGGCAAGCGGGCGGCGTCGGTCAGATGTCGGCGTAGCAGTGCGTCTCCGCGGCACCGCCGGGGTTGGTGACTGCGCCCAGGTGGGCCGGGCCGACGGTCTGGGCGAATTTCCAGATGGCACCGCTGTTGTAGTCGGTCCCGCGCGGCGTCCAAGCCGCGCGCCGCTCCGCAAGCTCGGCGTCGGACAGCAACACCTCCATGGTGCCGGCCGTCGCGTCCATGCGGATGCGGTCGCCGTTGCGCAGCAGCGCAATCGGGCCGCCCAAGGCGGCCTCCGGCCCGACATGGCCGACGCAGAAGCCGCGGGTGGCCCCAGAGAAGCGCCCGTCGGTGATCAAGGCCACCTGGTCGCCCATGCCCTGGCCGTAGATCGCGCTGGTGGTGGAGAGCATCTCCCGCATGCCGGGTCCGCCTTTCGGCCCCTCGTACCGCACGACGATCACGTCGCCCGCCTTGTAGGCACGACCCTGCACGGCTTGAAACGCTTCTTCCTCGCTGTCAAAGCAAAGCGCAGCACCTTCAAATTGCAGCTTTTCCATGCCGGCGATCTTCACGATGGCCCCGTCCGGCGCCAGGTTGCCGCGCAGGCCGACCACGCCGCCGGTGGCGCTGATCGGGCTGGACACCGGGTAAACCACGTCCTGATCGGTCGGGAACACCACGTCGGCCAGGTTCTCGGCTAGCGTCCTGCCAGTCACGGTGATGCAGTCGCCATGCAGCAGGCCGCCATCCATCAGCGCCTTGAGGATCACCGGGATGCCGCCGACCCGATGCACGTCGAGCGCGACGTACTTGCCGCCGGGCTTGAGGTCGGCGATGTAGGGCGTGCGTCGCATGATGTTGACCACGTCGTCCATCGTGAAGCGGATGCCCGCCTCGTGCGCCAGCGCCGGCAGGTGCAGCCCGGCGTTGGTCGAGCCGCCAGTGGCCGCCACGACGACCGCGGCGTTTTCCAGCGCCTTGAGCGTCACGATATCTCGCGGGCGCAACCCGCTCTCGATCAGCCTGACAACAGCGCGGCCGGATTCGACGGCCCAGCGGTCGCGGTCCTCATATGGCGCCGGCGACCCGGCCGATCCCGGCAAGGCCAGCCCAATCGCCTCGCTGACGGTCGCCATCGTGTTCGCGGTGAACTGCCCGCCGCACGCGCCGGCGGACGGGCAGGCAACGCACTCCAACTCGTGCAGGTCGCTGTCGGACATGCGCCCGGCAGCGTGCTGTCCCACCGCCTCGAACACATCGACCACGGTGACGTCGCGCCCTTTATAGCTGCCGGGCAGGATCGAGCCGCCATACATGAACACGCTCGGCACGTTCAGCCGCAGCATCGCCATCATCATCCCGGGCA
>CAXSHI010000049.1:0-24356 GCA_964236755.1 uncultured Acetobacteraceae bacterium | reverse complement strand
CCGACATCGACCCGAGCAGCATCAACAAGAACGTGCTGGTCGATGTGCCGATCATTGGCGACGCCGCCCTGGTGATGGAGGCGCTGCTGGCCGCCTGGCACGCCGACAACACCCGGCAGGACCGGGAGGCGCTGGCGTCCTGGTGGCGGCAGATCGACGCCTGGCGCGCAGTGGAAAGCCTCAAGTTCACCCAGAACCCCGCGCCCGGCAGCGTCATCAAGCCGCAGCACGCCATCCGTCGCCTGTATGAGATCACCCGGGAGACGGGGCGGGAGACCTTTATCACCACGGAGGTCGGCCAGCACCAGATGTGGGCGGCGCAGCATTTCCGTTTCGACAAGCCGAACCGCTGGATGACCTCGGGCGGCCTCGGCACCATGGGCTACGGCCTGCCGGCGGCGATGGGGGTGCAGATCGCCCACCCGGACGCCCTGGTGATCGACGTGGCGGGGGAGGCCAGCATCCAGATGAACATCCAGGAGATGGCGACGCTCGCGCAGTACCGCCTGCCGGTGAAGGTGTTCATCCTGAACAACCAGTACATGGGCATGGTGCGGCAGTGGCAGGAGCTGCTGCACGGCAGCCGCTACTCCGAAAGCTACTCGGAGGCGCTGCCGGACTTCGTGAAGCTCGCCGACGCCTTCCACGGCGTGGGGCTGCGCGCCACCGGCGTCGATGACCTGGACCGGGTGATCCGGGAGATGATCGCCATCGACCGCCCGGTGATCGCCGACATCTGCGTGGACCAGAAGGAGAACTGCTTCCCGATGATCCCGTCCGGCGCCGCGCACAACGAGATGATCCTAGGGCCGGAGCACCAGGACCGCACGGCGGCGATCACCGACGAAGGGCTGATGCTGGTCTGATGTCCGACGAAACTCCCCACCCCGCGGCGGCGCCCACCTATTCCAGCAAGGAGGCGGCGGCGCTGCCCCGGCGTTCCGCCACCATTTCAGTGCTGGTGGAGAACGAGAGCGGCGTGCTGGCCCGGGTCATTGGGCTGTTCGCCGGGCGCGGCTACAACATCGACAGCCTGACGGTCTCGACCGTCGAGGCCGGCGGCAGCCGCAGCCGCATCAACGTCGTGACCAGCGGCACCGACATGGTGATCGAGCAGATCAAGGCACAGCTCACGCGCCTGGTGCCGGTGTACCGCATTGCCGAGCTGTCGCAGGAAGGGCCGCATTTGGCGCGGGAGCTGGCCATGGTGAAGGTGATCAGCGGCGGCAGCGACCGGGCGGAGGCGCTGCGCATCGCTGATGCGTTCCGCGCCCGGGTGATCGACGCGACCGTCGAGAGCTTCGTGTTCGAGCTGACGGGCGGCACGCAGAAGCTGGACAGCTTCATCGAGCTGATGCGCCCGATCGGCCTCGCCGAGGTCAGCCGGACCGGGATCGCGGCCATCGCCCGCGGCACGCGGATGCTGTCGTCGAAGCACTAGCCAGGCGCGGCCGGGCCGTTAGAACACGCCACACACAATCGAGGATTTCCCCCCATGCGCGTCTATTACGACCGTGATGCCGACGTGAACCTGATCAAGGGCAAGAAGGTCGCGGTCATCGGCTACGGCAGCCAGGGCCACGCCCATGCCGCCAACCTCCGGGACAGCGGCGTGGGCGAGCTTGCGGTCGGCCTGCGCGCCGGGTCGGCGGGCGTCGCCAAGGTGGAGGCCGCCGGCATCCGCGTCATGGACCCGGCCGACGCCGCCCGCTGGGCCGATGTCGTCATGGTGCTGACGCCCGACGAGGGGCAGGGCGACCTATATCGCGAGAAGCTTGGCCCCAACATGAAGCCCGGCGCGGCGCTGGCTTTTGCGCACGGGCTGAACATTCATTTCAACCTTCTGGACCCGCGCCCGGACATCGACGTGTTCATGATTGCGCCGAAAGGGCCGGGCCACACGGTGCGCAGCGAGTACCAGCGAGGCGGCGGCGTGCCCTGCCTCGTCGCCGTGGCGCAGGACCCGAGCGGCAACGCGCTGGAGGTGGCGCTGAGCTACGCCAGCGCCATCGGCGGCGGCCGAGCCGGCGTCATCGAGACGACGTTCAAGGAGGAGTGCGAGACTGACCTGTTCGGGGAGCAAGCGGTGCTGTGCGGCGGCTTGGTCGAGCTGATCAAGGCCGGCTACGAAACGCTGGTCGAGGCCGGATACGCGCCGGAGATGGCATACTTCGAGTGCCTGCACGAGGTGAAGCTGATCGTCGATCTCATCTACGAGGGCGGCATCGCCAACATGAACTACTCGATTTCCAACACGGCGGAGTATGGCGAGTACGTGACGGGGCCGCGCATCGTCACCGCCGAGACCAAGGCGGAGATGAAGCGCGTGCTGGAAGACATCCAGTCCGGCCGCTTCGCCCGGGACTGGATGTTGGAGAATCGCACCAATCAGGCCAGCTTCAAGGCGACCCGGCGCCGCATGGGCGAGCATCCCATCGAGCAGGTGGGCGAGCGGCTGCGTGCGATGATGCCGTGGATCGCGCAGAACCGGCTGGTCGACAAGGCGAAGAACTAGGACGCCAAACCGGACGGGCGCGGACTCGTTCAGCACGGCTGACGCTTTCGGAGGGTGATGCCATGTTCAACGTAAAGCCGGCGCTGGTCCTAGGCGCCCTGCTGGCGCTTGGCGGCTGCTATAGCAACCCGAACGCTATTGGACCGATGCCCTATGCGCCGACCAGCCCGGTGCTGGGCGCCGCGAGTACGCCCAGGGCGGGGCAGGTGGTTGGCTACGTCGGCACGACGTGCAAGGCTGGGTTCTACATCTGCCAGGTGCCGCCGGGTCCGGTCGGCAGCCCCTGTGCCTGCCCTGGCCTCGGTGCGCCGTCATACGGCAACATACGCTGAGCTTGCGACCGTCGGCGTGATTCGGCGCGACAGTGGGGGCGGTGAGGCGCTCGGGCCGGTCCTGATCCGGCTGGCGCGGGTGTCAAACTGGCGATGTTGCCTTTGCCCCCACCGCAACTGACGATCCGCGGTGACTCCCCCTCCCGCCATGGCAAGCGGGTAGGGCGTGCCGTTCGAGACTCAGCCACAACGTTTCGGCGAGACTGAAGGCCCACGCTGTCCCGGTAAGGCGAGCATCACCGGCTCCAGGAGTGTGACTGCCTGCGGCAAATGCCGCTCCTCGCACGGCACCGGCTGGCACATGGCCGTGTCGATTGCCTCCAGACGGCGCAGCCGGGTCCATGGCCCGCCCGTGGACAAGCCGGAGCCTAACGGGGTCGCCACCGGCGACAGGGCGAGCACGGGCGCCAGCGAGCGGGGCCTCCGACAGGGCCGGCGCTCTCTGGGCCGGCGCTCTCTGAGATGGACAGCCGACGAGCGAGGATCGCTTCGACAAAGGACCTCATGCAAGGCATCCGGGCCTAGCGGGCAGAACTCATCGACGCGTTGCCGATCCGTCCCTCCGATGCGCCGTAATGAGCGAAGAAAAAGCTTCTGTATTTCTTTAGCTGGATAAACGCGGCTTCTGCCAAACCAACAATCTTTGCTGAATGCTTCTCTTGAGAGTGCAGGCATTGGGAGACCATGTTGAGGGCCGCATCAATGGTATGCCGGACAGGAGGCCGCCTCGGCCATGCACATCTCCTCACCGCTTCGCGGCGCCGCCGCTTCGTTGCAGCTGTGCACATGACTGCGGCCTCGTTGTCCGGGATGGCCAAGGCAGACCGCGTCCTGCCGCGCGCCGTCTCGCCACGGGCGGGCAGGCGGCTGCCGTTCCGCCGGTTCGTCTCGCCCCTCGCGCTCGTGCTGCTCTGGCAGGTGGCCTCGACGATAGGGCTGCTGTCGCCCCGCACCCTTGCGTCGCCCGTGCAGATCGCGCTGACCGGCTGGGGCCTGCTTGCGTCGGGCGAGCTGCCCTGGCACTTGGCGGTGTCGCTGGCGCGGGTCTTGGCCGGCCTGGCAATCGGGCTGTCGTTGGGCGCGGGCCTGGCGCTGGCGGCCGGGCTGTCGCGGCTTGGCGAGGATATCGTGGACGCGCCGGTGCAGATGCTGCGCACCCTGCCGTTCCTGGCGCTGGTGCCGCTGTTCATCCTGTGGTTCGGCATCGGCGAGACGCCGAAGGTCGCACTCGTGGCGCTCGGCACCGCGTTCCCGATCTACCTGAACCTGTTCGCCGGCATCCGCGGCGTCGAGCCGCGGCTGGCGGAGATGGGCCGGGTGTTCGGCCTCGACCGCCGCGGCCTCGTGCGCCACGTCGTGCTGCCCGGCGCGCTGCCGTCGGCGCTGGTGGGCCTGCGCTATAGCCTGGGCGTTGCCTGGCTGTCCCTCGTGGTAGCCGAGCAGGTCAATGCCCAGGCCGGCATCGGCTACCTGATCAACGACGCCCGCGACTTCCTGCGCACGGACGTCATCATGGTCGGGCTGGTGCTGTATGCGCTGCTGGGCCTGGGTGCGGACAGCCTGGTGCGCCTGCTGGAGCAGCGCCTGCTCGCCTGGCGGCCCGTCTTGGTGCGGAGCTGACCGGCATGGACGCGACCCCCGGCTTCGAGCCGTCCGACCGCCGCGGCACCGCCCGCATCCGCAACCTGACCCGCCGCTTCGGCCCGGCGGGCGCCGCGCCGGTGCTGGATGCGCTCGACCTCGACATCCAGCCCGGCGAGTTTGTGGCGCTGCTGGGCGCCAGCGGCTCGGGCAAGACGACGCTGCTGCGCACGCTGGCCGGGCTGGACGTGGTGCCGGAGGGCGCCGTGGTCGCCCTGCCGCAGCCGGTCGCGGTGGCGTTCCAGCAGCCGCTGCTGCTGCCCTGGAAAAGCGTGTGGCGCAACGTGGCGCTCGGGCTGCCCGACCCGGCGGCCCGCGCCCGCGCGGAGGCCGCGCTGGCCGAGGTCGGGCTGTCGCACCGCCTGGATGCCTGGCCCGCCACGCTGTCGGGCGGCGAGGCGCAGCGTGTGGCGCTGGCCCGCGCCCTGGTGCGCGCGCCGGGCCTGCTGCTGCTGGACGAGCCGTTCGCGGCGCTCGACGCGCTCACCCGGCTGCGCATGCACGCGCTGGTGCTGGACCTCTGGGCACGGCACCGCCCGGCGACGCTCCTGGTGACGCACGACGTGGATGAGGCGGTGGCGCTGGCCGACCGCGTGCTGGTGCTGGCCGGCGGGCGGATCGTGCTGGACTTGCCCAACGACGCGGCCCGGCCGCGCCGCCGCGACACGGCATCGTTTGCGGCGATGCGCACGCGCCTGCTCGACCGGCTCGGCGTGCGGGAGCAGGCGGCGTGAGCGCCTGCCCGCTGTCCATGGCGACGCCACGTGACCGTTCCCTCAATTTTGGAGGCTTTGCATGACCATCGGCCTGACCCGGCGCGGCCTCGGCGCCACCGCCCTTGCGCTGTCGCTCCCAGGCCTGGCCCGCGCGGCCGGGCGGGTGCGGATCGGCTACCAGAAGAACGGCTCGCTCGCGATCATGCGCCAGCAGCGCCGGCTTGAGCAGGGGCTTGCGGTTGAGTGGGTCGAGTTCTCCTCCGGCCCGCCGCTGCTGGAGGCGCTGAACGCCGGCGCCGTCGATTTCGGCGCGACCGGGGACACGCCGCCGATCTTCGCGCAGGCAGCCGGCGCCGAGCTGCTGTATGTCGGCGGCCAGCCGGCCTCGGGCGTGAACCAGGCGGTGCTGGTTCCTGCCTCCAGCCCGATCCGCACGCCCGCCGACCTGCGCGGCAAGCGCGTCGCCTACACCAAGGGATCGAGCGCGCATTACGCGCTCGTGCAGGTGCTGGCCAGCGCCGGGCTGAAGCCCGCGGACATCCAGCCGGTCAACCTGCAGCCGCCCGACGCCGGCGCCGCGTTCCGCACCGGGGCGCTGGACGCCTGGGTCGTCTGGGACCCGTTCTTCGCCATTGCCGAGCTGGAGCCGACGACGCGGGTGCTGACGACGGCGGAGGGCGTGGCCCCGAGCAACTCGTTCTTCCTCGCGAGTCGCGCTTTCACCGAGCGGGAGCCGGGCACCGTGCTGGCCCTGCTCGACGCGATCAACGCGACGGCCGACTGGGCGCGCGCCAACCCGGAGGCGCTGGCGCAGACGCTCGCCGGCATCACCGGCGTGCCGCTGCCGGCGCAGCGCGTGTCAGCCGCGCGCGGCGTCTATGCCGTGCAGCCGATGAGTGACGCGATCATCGCCCGGCAGCAGTCCGTCGCCGACACCTTCGCAGCACTCCGCGTGATCCCGGCCCGCGTTGATGTGCGCGCCGCGGTGTGGCGGCCGGAACGCCCGCGTGCGGAGGCGCGGCCATGAACGCGCTCTCGCCGTCCCGCCCGCTCGACATGATGTGGTTCCTGCCGACCGGCGGGGACGGGCGCTATCTCGGCTCGTCGGAGGGGGCGCGTCCGGTGGACAACCGCTACCTGCGGCAGATCGCGCAGGCGACGGACCAGCTCGGCTACCACGGCGTGCTGCTGCCGACCGGCGCGGGCTGCGAGGATGCGTTGGTCACGGCCACGTCGCTTCTGCCGTTTACCGAGCGGCTGCGCTTCCTGGTGGCGCTGCGCCCGGGCCTGACGCTGCCGGGGGAGGCGGCGCGGCAGTACTCGGCGCTGGACCGCATCGGCGGCGGGCGCACCATGGTGAACCTCGTCTGCGGCGGCAACCCGGCCGACCTCGCCGGCGACGGGCTGACGCTCGGCCACGACGAACGGTACGCCCACGCCGCCGAGTTCCTGCAGATCTGGCGCGGCATGATGGCCGGCGAACGGGTGGAGTTCTCGGGCCAGTACCTGTCCTCCCACGGGGGCCGGCTGCTGTTTCCGCCGGTGCAGGCGCCGCATCCGCCGATCTATTTCGGCGGGTCCTCGCCGGCCGGGCACGCGCTGGCGGCGGCGCAGGCCGACACCTACCTGACCTGGGGCGAGCCGCCGGCACAGGTCGCGGAGAAGATCGCCGACATCCGCCAACGTGCCGCGGTGCATGGGCGCACGCTGCGCTACGGCATCCGCCTGCACCTGATCGTCCGCGAGACGGAGGGCGAGGCGTGGGACGCGGCGCGCAGCCTGATCCGCCACCTGTCCGACGACACCATCGCCACGGCGCAGCGCAAGCTCGCGACCGAGAGCGACAGCGAGGGCCAGCGCCGCATGTCCGCGCTCCATGGCGGCTCGCGCGAGCGGCTAGAGGTCGCGCCCAACTTGTGGGCCGGGGTGGGCCTGGTGCGCGGCGGCGCCGGCACCGCCCTGGTCGGCGACCCGGCCACGGTCGCCGAGCGCATCCGCGAGTACCAGGCGCTCGGCATCGACACGCTGATCGCCTCCGGCTACCCGCACTTGGAGGAGGCGTACCGGGTGGCCGAGCTGCTGTTCCCGTTGCTGGACGTGTCGCGCAGCGAGGCGCCGGCCCGCGCGGCGACGGGCGGCCCGAGCCTGAGGACGGGCGGCGGGTCGTTCATGACGACCGACGCCTCCGCGCCCCGCGTGCCCGCGACGACGTAGGCGCGTGCCGGGCGCGCAGTCGGCGAGAGCCGCCCGGCACGGTCTCGTGACGAGGATGACGCCGGCGCCAGCCTCATAATTGGGACATGAGGCTGGCATCGCGGCCCCCGAACGGCATAGGCTCGATGAGTTGTGCCGGCGGGGAACACGATGACCGAGTATTACGTCGCGGCGCTCGGGCCTGCCCATGCCCAGGGCCTGTTCATCGGCTTCCGCCGCCCCACCCCCGACGAGGGCGTGTGCTGGCCGCTGCCCTGGGCGGGAACCTGGCCCGAAGCCGACATCATGGAGGGCGCCGCCGAGTTGAACGACGGCCTGGAGGCCGCCGCGGTGCCAAAGGACGCCGTCCAAGCCCTCGCGACGCCGCCGCCGCCCGGCAAGATCGACGGCGACGCCGGCCCGGTCGTGCGCAACACGGCCGCGAACCGCCGGGCGCTCGTGTTCGCGTCGCGCCAGGCTGTCGCCCGCCTGGAGGCGTTCGAGATCCCGCGGGCGGGCGATCCGGCGCGGGGCAGCGTGGAGATCTTCAAGGCGCTCGGGGCGCTCCTGCCGCTGCTCGGCCGCGTGGAGAACCTGGAGGACGACCGGCTGTGGCGCCTGCGGGCGGAGCTGCTGGCATCGTGGCGCCTGGATGACCGGCGGCGCGGCCAGGAGGCGGTCCAGGCGGTGCGGGAGGCCGTGGGGGCTGCCGCAACGTGTGTCCCGGCGACGCCGCGTCGGCGGCCGGCGCATCCGCCGCAGGAGCCGGGCCGGGCGGAAGTCGCCATCCTCCGGCGCGCATCGCCGGCCGCGCCCCCGCCTCCGCCGCCGCCGGATCAAGAGGTCGTCCGCAAGGTGCCGCGCTCTTGACGGACGGGGGCATGGCGGAACGGCCGGCGTATGAAAGGGAAGCCTGATGGGACCGAACGCCGCCCGCATCGTCTCCATCGGCGAGATCGTGGCCGAGATCATCGCGGAGGACCGCGGCGCCGGGTTCCGCGAGCCGGTGCGGCTGCAAGGCCCTTATCCCTCAGGGGCGCCGGCGATCTTCATCGACCAGGTCGCCCGGCTGGGCCACCCGGCCGGGCTGATCTCCTGCGTGGGCGACGACGACTTCGGCTGGATCAATGTGGAGCGCCTGCGTCGGGACGGGGTGGACACCAGCGCCATACGCATCCATCCGGACCAGGCGACCGGCACCGCCTTCGTGCGCTACCGCGACACCGGGGAGCGCGACTTCGTGTTCAACATCCGGCACAGCGCCGCCGGGCACACGCGCATCGGGGAGACCGGGCGCGCGTTGCTCGACGGCTGCGGGCATCTCCATGTCATGGGGTCATCGCTGTTCTCGCCGCCGCTCGTCGCGGAGGCGGGGCAGGCCATCCGGCACGTCAAGGGGCGCGGCGGCACGGTGTCGTTCGACCCCAACGTCCGCAAGGAGATGCTGGCCATCCCGGGGATGCGGGAGGCGCTTGGGGCGGTGCTTCGGCAATGCGATGCTTTTCTGCCGTCCGGCCCGGAGCTGACGCTGCTGACGGAGGCCGCTTCGGAGGCGGGCGCCATCGCCGAGATCCTCGGCCTCGGCGTATCGGCCGTGGTGGTGAAGCGCGGGCGGGACGGGGCGAGCTTCCACGGCCGGGACGGTGCCCTCCACCGGGCGGCGTTCCCAACAGCCGAGATCGATCCGACCGGCGCGGGCGACTGCTTCGGCGCCACCTTCGTGACCTGCCGCCTGCAAGGCCGGGGCGTCGAGGAGAGCCTGCGCTACGCCAACGCCAGCGGCGCCCGCGCCGTCGGCGTCCGCGGCCCGATGGAGGGCACGTCGAGCTTCGCCGAGTTGGACGTCTTCATCGCGGCCGGGGAGAGGGCATGAGCACGGACGCCTTGACCGCACTGGGAGCGCCGGGTGCTGTGGGCATCACCTCCGTGTGCTCGGCGCACGAGATGGTCATCGAGGCGGCGCTGCTGCAGGCCGCGGAGGATGGCGGCCCGGCGCTGATCGAGGCGACGTGCAACCAGGTCAACCAGGACGGCGGCTACACCGGCATGACGCCGGCCGGCTTCCGCGGCTTCGTCCACGGCATTGCGGACCGCGTCGGCGTGCCGCGCCGGCAGATCATCCTGGGCGGCGACCACCTGGGACCGAACCCCTGGAAGCACCTGCCCGCCGAGGACGCCATGGCCCGCGCGGAGGAGATGGTCGCCGCCTACGCTGCTGCCGGCTTCGAGAAGCTGCACCTCGATTGCAGCATGGGCTGCGCCGGGGAGTCGGCCCCTGGGGACGCCGTGGCTGCCGCCCGCGCGGCCCGGCTTGCCGCCCGGGCGGAGGCCGCGGCCAGCGCACCCCCTGTCTATGTCATCGGCACGGAGGTCCCGACGCCCGGCGGCGCCCTCGGCGCACTCGACCATCTGGAGCCGACCCGGCCGGAGGCGGCGCTCGCCACGCACGCCGTCCACGAGGCGGCGTTCCGCGACGCGGCCGGCGCGGCCTGGCCGCGCGTGATCGCGCTCGTCGTGCAGCCCGGCGTCGAGTTCGGCAACGAGGAGGTGGCGGTCTATGCGCCCGAGCGTGCCCGCACCCTGGCCGCGACCCTGGACCGGATGCCGGGCCTGGTGTTCGAGGCGCATTCGACCGACTACCAGCCGGAGGCGGCGCTGCGCCGACTGGTGGGGGACGGCTTCCGCATCCTCAAGGTCGGACCCGGCCTCACCTTCGCGCTGCGGGAGGCGCTGTACGGGCTGGAGGCGATCGCGGGCGTGCTGGACCCCGGCTCGATGCCGGTCTCGGGTGTCATGGAGCGGCTGATGACCGAGCAGCCGCGGAACTGGCAGAGCCATTATCTCGGCACGCCGAGGGAGAAGCGCCGGCTGCGCCACTACAGCTACAGCGACCGCATCCGCTACTACTGGCCGCTGCCGGCGGCGCGCGAAGTGGTGGACGAGTTGCTGTCGGCGCTTGGGGGCGTCCGCATTCCCGAAACCCTTGTCAGCCAGTATCTACCGCGGCTGCATGGGCGCGTGATGGCGAGGACGCTGCCCCCAGACGCCCGGACCTTGCTGATCGAGGCGGTGCGCGATGTCCTGCGTGTCTATTCCAGGGCCTGCCTTGGCCCTTAGTCATAAGGAGTGTGGACCCTGTCGCAAGCTAGGACACTGGACGGCAAGGTGGCCGTCATCACCGGCGCCGCCCGCGGCATCGGCCTTGCCATCGCCCAACGCTTTGCCTCGGAAGGGGCGCGCGTCGTGATTGCCGACCTGAACGAGGCCGGCGCCCGGGACGCGGCGGCGGCCATCGGCCATGGCGCGCTGGGGCTTCCCCTCGACGTGACCCGGCAGGAGTCCATCGACGCCACCATCGCGGCCGTGGTCGCGCAATGCGGGCGGCTCGACATCCTGGTCAACAACGCCGGCATCTTCGACATGGCGCCCATCGCCGAGATCACCCGCGAAAGCTTTCGCCGGGTCTATGCCGTGAACGTCGAGGGGCTGCTGTTCACCTTGCAGGCCGGCGCCCGGCAGATGGTCGCGCAAGGGCACGGCGGCCGGATCATCAACTTCGCCTCCCAGGCGGGCCGGCGCGGCGAGGCGCTGGTGGCGGTGTACTGCTCGTCCAAGGCGGCGGTGATCTCGCTGACCCAAAGCGCCGGGCTGGACCTGATCAAGCACGGCATCAACGTGAACGCCATCGCGCCGGGCGTGGTCGACAACGAGCACTGGGACGACGTGGACGCGCGGTTCGCGCGCTACGAGGGCCTGCAGCCCGGCGAGAAGAAACGCGCGGTGGGCGCCGCCGTGCCGCTCGGCCGGATGGCGCGCCCGGACGAGATCGCCGGCCTTGCCGTCTTCCTGGCCGGCCCGGACGCCGGGTACATCGTGGCCCAGACCTACAATATCGACGGCGGCAACTGGATGAGCTGACCTGTTCCCACCGGCGGGGAACGGTGGTATGCAACAAACCTCAAACACAAGGGGAAACGAACAGCATGCTGCGCAAAGCTCTGGCCATGGCGACGATCCTGACTGCGGGCGGCCTGCCGTCGCTGGCGCTTGCGGACGCGACGCTCACGGTCGCGACGGTCAACAACGTCCAGATGATCGAGATGCAGAAGCTGTCGCCGGAGTTCGAGCGGCAGCACCCGGACATCCACCTGCGCTGGGTGGTTCTTGAGGAGAACACGCTGCGCCAGCGCGTCACCACCGACATCGCGACCCGGGGCGGCCAGTTCGACATCCTGACCATCGGCAACTACGAGGTGCCGATCTGGGCGAAGCAGAAGTGGCTGGTGCCGTTCGACAACCTCCCGGCCGCCTTTGACGCGGACGACATCCTGAAGCCGGTGCGCGACGGCATCAGCTACGACGGCCATCTCTACGCGCTGCCGTTCTACGCCGAGAGCGTGATGACTCTGTACCGGACCGACCTGTTCAAGAAGGCCGGGCTGACGATGCCGGACGCCCCCACCTACGAGCAGATCCGCCAGTTCGCCGACAAGATCACCGATAAGGCGAACCAGGTGTACGGCATCTGCCTGCGCGGCAAGCCGGGCTGGGGCGAGAACATGGCCTACTTCTCGACCCTTGTGACCGCCAATGGCGGCCAGTGGTTCGACGCGAAGTGGGACACCAAGATCGACACGCCCGAGTGGCGCGCGGCGCTGGCCTACTACACCGACATCCTGAAGGCCGACGGCCCGCCCGGCGCGTCGTCGAACGGCTTCAACGAGAACCTGGCCCTGTTCTCCTCGGGTCATTGCGGCATGTGGATCGACGCCACCAGCGCCGCCGGCACGGTGTATGACAAGAAGCAGTCCCAGGTGGCGGACCAGGTCGGCTTCGCGGCGCTGCCGACCGGCAGCTTCAAGGGCGGCCCGACCTGGCTGTGGTCCTGGAACCTCGCCATCCCCGCCTCCTCGAAGCAGGCCGACGCGGCGCGCCAGTTCATCACCTGGGCAACCTCGAAGGAGTACGTTCAGCTGGTCGCCAAGACCGATGGCTGGGTGAACGCCCCGCCCGGCACCCGGGCCTCGTCCAACACGCCGGAGTACAAGCAGGTGGCGCCGTTCGCCGACTTCGTGGTTGCGGCCATCAACAACTCGAACCCCACCGGCCAGACGAAGACGCCGCGGCCCTACACCGGGGCGCAATACGTGGGCATCCCGGAGTTCCAGGCGATTGGCACCCAGGTCGGCCAGACGGTGGCGTCCGCCCTCGCTGGGTCCAACACGGTTGAGCAGGCGTTGTCCTCCGCGCAGTCGGCCACGGCACGCTCGATCCGCCAGGCAGGCTACGGCAAGTAGCGGGGCGTTCGTCTGGCGTCGGCGGGCGCGCTGCCCTGACCAGGGCAGCGCGCCTGACCGATCCGAACTGGCTGTCCCGCCGGGCGCAACCGTTCCCTTTGCTGCTGGGGCGTGCGCCGGCGTGACGCTGGGTGGTCGCGGCATTGCTCCAAGCTTCATGACAAAACTCGACGGCGCCGCGCCTTAAGGACGGGCTAGGTTCAGGCATGGACACCCTTGCCGAAGCCGCCGAAGTTTTGGAGATGCTGCGCGGCGTCTGGCGCCGGGCGGCCCGACCGGACGATGCATGTACGTCGCCCCAAGCAGGCGATGATTGACCCGGGCGCCGCAAGGGCGCAGCCCGCCCTTCGTCCAGCGATGCCGGCCATCCTAAGATGACCCGTGGGATCTTCGGCCGCCCCGTCGGCGAGGCGCCGTGCCGGCGAGATGGCACCCATTTCCGTTGGTCGCTCGGTGCCGTCACCAAGCTTGCCAAGGCGCCGCGCTTGGTCAGACCTGGACGGCACCGCCGCCAGCGGGGTCCATCAAGCCGACCTGGTAGTCAGGTCTTTCGATCCAGTTCTCCTCATTGGTTCGGCCTCATTCTTCTGGCCCACGACGGGCCGGGCGCCTCCCGATACGTTGTCGGTTCGAAGGCAGAATGGAAACACGATAGAAATGTTAACGACTCCGACGGCTTTGGCGCGCAGCCTGGCCTCTCCACAAAGCCGTAAGCCGGTGGAAACGGTTGTGGCGGCACAGGGAGGGTCCGCTCGGCAGGCTACGGCTGTACGCGACTGGGATTTGAGGCGGACCGAGACGGTCGGCTTGCCGGTGCATGCGCTGCTGACGGCCGATGCGAGCCGTGCGGCCGGCGCCGTGCTGGACTCCCTTGAGGCGATGGCGAAGGACGTGGTGCTCGTGACCTTCGCGAACCCTGGCGTCGTGCCGCTGGCGCGTCGTTCCGCGTCGTTCCGGCGGTCGCTGCGTGAGTTCGACCTCGTGCTGCCGGACGGCATCGGGCTGTGCATGGCGATGCGCTGGCTGCACGGCTTGCCGGCCAAGCGGGTCAGCTTCGACACGACGTCGCTCGCCCCGGCCTTGTTCGTCCGCGCGCGGTTCCGCGGCTTGCGCATCGTCCTGGTCGGAGGCGTTCCGGGAGTGGCGGAGCAGGCGCGTGCGCAGATCGCGGCGCACTTCCCGGGCATCCAGATCATCGCCGCCTATGACGGCTACGGTGACATGGCGGTCAAGGCCAGTTCCGTCGGCGAGCTTCGGCCGGATGTCGTGATCTGCGGCATGGGCAGCATCCGGCAGGAGGCATTCCTGCTTGAGCTCAAGCACCAGGGATGGCGTGGATGGGGCTTCACCTGCGGGGGCTACCTGGACCAGCTCATCGACGGGATCGCCTACTACCCGCGCTGGATCGACGCGACCAACCTGCGCTGGGCTTACCGGCTGCTGCGCGAGCCGGGCCGCCTATGGCGCCGCTACCTTGTTGATTACATGCATTTCGGTGTCCTGGTCCTTGCCGCCAGAGTCCGAAAGCCGGGACAGGGCCGCGCGTGATGCGGACCCATTCTTTCGATGCCAAGCAATCGCACGGGCGTTCTTGGGTCCGCATAGCGACGGCCCAAGCTGAGCGGCGCGGCGAGCACACAGGGCGGAGGGTACTAGCGTGAACGTGTTGATCGACGCGGGATCGGATGAGTGGAACGCGGACCAGCGTTCCTCTTCCGGCCGACTCTACGACCCTGTCGCCGGAGGCAGCCCGCCGACGTGGGACGCCAAGGGGTTCCTGAAGCGCCGCAAGCTGCTGATGCTGTCGGTGGCCCTGGTTGCGATGGCCGCCGTCACCGGGGTGATCTTCGCGCTGCCCAAGGCGTATCAGGCCACCAGCGCCGTGATCTTCCAGGGCGACCGCGGCGAAGCGGTCCGCCTGGGCGAGACGCAGCGCGACCTGCCGTTCGGCCCCGACACGCTGGCGAGCGAGGTCGAGCTGCTCACCTCGGAGGAGCTGCTCCAAAGCGTGGTGAAGAAGCTTAACCTCGTCGCAGACCCGGAATTCAACGCGCTGGCGCCCCGTCCCGCACCAGTGCGTCCAGAGCACCCAACGCCGCTCGACACGGCGTCGGTCTTCCTCTCGACCACCTTTGAGCCGGTCACGCGGGAAGCCGACCGGCTCCTGGCCGAGCTGCGGCCGAAGGAGCCTGCACGCTCGGCGGACGACGCCGCCCGGCGCGAGCTGAGTTCGACGATCAACGCCGTGCGGGCCAAGCTTGCCGTGTACCCCGTGGGCGTGTCCCGGGTCATCCGCGTCGGCTTCACCTCGCAGCGCCCGGAAATGGCGGCGCTGGTCGCGAACACGGTCGCGAGCATTTACGTGGACACGCTGCTCGCCAGCAAGACGCAGACGACGCAGGAAACGCATGAATGGATCGACCAGCGCCTCAGTGAGCTGCGCGACCGCGCGTCCAAGTCTGCCCAAGCCTATGAGCGGTTCCGCTACGAGAGCGGCATGGCCCGCGGCAAGGACAGCACGATCACCCAGGAGCAGATCACCCAGGTCAGCACCGAGCTGACCCTGGCGCGCCAGCGCGCGGCGGAGGCGCAGTCGATCCTGGATCAGACCCGCGGCAACGGCCTAGCCGATCTCGACATGCTGGCGAGCGTGACCGGGTCCCAGCTGCTGCCCCGTCTGCGCGAGCAGCTTGCGACGGCGACGGCGCAGGCGGCAGAGGGCGACGCCCGCGACGGCGCCGACAACCCGCGGCGGATCGCGGTCCGGGCACGGGTGGCCGACATCAACCGGTCCATCGGCCAGGAACGGGAGCGCATCCGCCAGACGGTGCAAAGCCGGGCCGTGGTCACCAAGCAGAATGAGGAACGGCTCACCAGGACGCTTGCCGAGCTGACGGCCCGCCTTGGCCGCTCGGACGGCGACATCGCGCGGAGCCAGGCGCTGGAGCGCGACGCCGCGGCCGATCGGGAGCTTTACACGAGCTTTATCAACCGCGCCCGGCAGACCGATCCCGCCGTCAACTACCAGGCCGCGAATGCCCGGGTGCTGTCCCGCGCCGCCGTCCCGCTGCAGGCGGCGGCCCCGAACAAGAAGGTGCTGCTGCCCGCGGCCCTGGTCTTGTCGCTGGGCCTGGGCGCCGTGGCCGCGTTCTTGAAGGAAAGCTCGCGCCGGGGCCTGACGAGCATGGGGGTCGTCGAGCGGACCATGGGGGTCACGCCGATTGGGCTGATCCCGCTCGTGTCCCGCAGGAACCGCGTTTCGAGCCGCACTTTCGAGGATGCGGTCGCGTTCACCCTGGCCCGAGTGACGATGCCGTCCAAGGGCGTCGTGCCGCGCAGCCTGCTGGTGACGTCGGCGCTGCCGCAGGAGGGCAAGACCAAGACGTCGATCGCCTTGGCTGCGGCAGCGACGGCGCGCGGCCTGCGGGTTTTGCTCGTCGATGGCGACCTGCGTTCCCGCTCGCTGTCCGCGGCGGCCGGCCTTGACCGCAGCGACCGGACGCTCATCGAGGTCCTGCGGCGCGAGATCACCATCGAGGAGGCGATCCACGACAACGCCGCCTGGGGCTTCCCGGTGCTTCCCGCCGGGGCGCTGGCGGCGAGCCCCATGGGATTGCTGGCCACGGGGGAGTGGGAAGGCATCCTGCGCCGGCTTGAGCAGATGTATGACCTCGTGGTGATCGACTCGCCGCCGGTCCTGATCGCTGGCGACACGTGGCTCATGGCGCGGCATGCGGACACGACCGTCGTGCTGTCGCGGTGGGGTTCGACGCCGATGCCGACGGTGGAGTTGGCCATCAACCAACTCGTCACCGCCCAGGCCAACGTCGCCGGCCTGGTGCTGACGATGGTGCCGCCGCGCGAGCACGGCACCTACAACGGCGGGGATGCCGTTGTATTCTCGCCGCAGATGACTCGTTACTATAGCGGAAACCGCCGACTAGCGTAATAATCTGGTCGGGTTCGCATGGGAGTGCCGCTTGGGTGCGGCGGCTGTCGCTCGGTTTGAAGCCGGCACGGCTGCCGCATCCCATTGTTCCCGTGCTGGGGAGGCCTGTTCCCGTTCGCCTGCCCGTTTTGGACATCAAGCTCTGGATATCGTCACATGAGACAATCCGCTGCGAAGGCGACCTTTTGGGCGGCGATGGAGACCGGGGGCGCCCAGGTTTCCAGCTTCATCTTCTTCGTGGTCTTCGCCCACATCCTGACGCCCGACGAGTTCGGCGTGTACGCCCTTGCCATGGCCATTGTCGGCACCGTCAACATCCTGCTGTTCCAAGGCTTTGGCGACGCGCTGATCCAAGCCGAGCAACCGGATGAGAGCTACGTCTCGACGGTGTTCTGGACGAACATGCTGTTGGCGGCAGGGATGATTGCCGTGCTGCAGGTGATTGCCCTGCTGGGGCCGGTCCTGTTTGCCGAGCCGATGTTCCGGCCGGTCACGGCGTGGCTTTCCCTGCTCTGCATCCCGCGGGCCATGGTCAGCGTGCATTCGGCGCTGGCCCGGCGCAACCTCGACCTTCGGGTCTTCGCGATCCGGACGATTTCCGGCTACGTGGCCGGGGGCCTGGTCGGCTTGGCGCTGGCGCTCGACGGCTGGGGCGTTTGGGCTTTGGTCGTCTCGACGTTCGTCCAGACGGTCGTGATCGTGCTGGTGATGTGGCGGTCGAGCGATTGGCGGCCCAAATGGGTGTTCTCGGTGCCGGCCTTCCGTGACATGCTGCATTTCAGCAAACATTTCATGGCTGCCAGCATCATCACTTCCTGCATCGACGATTTTGGCAGCATCCTGATCGGCTTGAGCCTCGACGTGTCGGCAGTGGGGTACTACGCGCTGGCCTTGCGCGTGATCCGCGCGGTGATCACCATGACCATGACGCCGCTGCAGCTTGTGATGATGCCGGTGCTCAGCCGGATTGCCGATAACCAGGTCAAGTTCGGCGCGGCCTACACGGATATGGTGGTGATCGTCAGCACCGTCTGGGCGCCCGCGGTCGCGGGACTTGGCCTTATTGCACGAAATCTCATGCCGATGGTCTTCGGCGCTCAATGGGGCAGCGCCGTGCCGGTGCTGCAAGTCATGTGCTTCGCGTGCCTAACCATGCCGCTCTGGGCCTTTGCCGGGCAGGCGCTTTCGGCGCTTGGCCGTCCCGATGCGTTCGCCAAGATCGCCTTTCGGCAGCTTGGGCTTTACTGCCTGGCCTTCCCGGTCGCGGCGCATTTCGGCATCGTCGCGGTTGGCGTGGCCTGGTCGGCGCTTTCTGCGATCATGGTGCCCATCACCTTGGTCGCCTTGCGGCGGTCGTTCGGCCTGGACGTGCGTACGCTTATCCTGAAAACCGCACGGATTGCGCTCTCCGGCGCGGTGATGGTCTGCGCGGTCCTGCTCGCCAGGTCCGTCCTCCCCGTCAGCCCCTGGGGCATAGCGGGCGAGGTCGCAGTCGGGTTGGTCGCCTACGTCGCAGCGTTGGAGAGCGTGTTCCTGCCGGGCCATCTCGCGCGCATCCTCACGATCGTGCGCGGGGCTATTCCGGCATTCAGTTCTTGATCTGAAAGTAAACGGCTATGATCCCCAAGCACATTCACCACGTCTGGGTCGGCGGTCCAATGCCCGAGGCGCAACGGATTTATATTGATAGTTGGCGCCGCACCAACCCTGATTATGAATTCACGCTTTGGAATGAAAGCAACATCGACTTCTCGATAAAGCTTCTCAGCGAGGCCTACAACCGGCGGAAGTGGGCGAAGGTTGCGGACATCGCCCGCCTTGTCGCCATCCTCCGGCATGGTGGCATTTACCTCGATACGGACATCCAGCTTCATAAGAGCTTGGACCCTTTGCTGCATCACAAGTGCTTTTTTGGGTTTCAGGACAGGCAGCGTTCAAAGGACTGGGTGGCGAACGGGGTCATCGGCGCGGAAAAGGGACATTGGTTCATCGAGCACGCGCTCACGAGCCTGCTCAGCATCCGATCGCTGCCGGGCCTTGAACGCCCGACGGCGTTCGGGCCGAAGCTCATCACGCGGCTGCTGATTGCAGAAGGGCTGCAGTCGTACTCGCCTTCCGGCACCGCCGTGAAAGACATCTTTGTCTGTCCGACCGAGTACTTTTTCCCGTATCCGTTTGGCGAGGAATTCCGCAGTTCCTGCATTACCCCTGACACCTACGGGGTGCATTTCTGGGAACGCTCCTGGGAAAGGAGCGTGCCGGCCTGGATCCGCTTCGCCAAGGCAGTCCGCGACCGTGCCCGGCGGCTTTCAAACCAGGCGGCTTGACCGCCATGGCGGGCACGACCCGGAATGCTCTACGGCCAGCCGGTCGCGGCCAGCCCGGTGCCGCCCGCATGATGTCCGGCCGCGCCAGGGTAGCGATCCTGTTCGACGGGATCACCGGTGCGTCCGCCCTCGGCAGGGTGGCGACGGAACTGCTGGCCGAATTCGCCGATGTGGCGTTCGGCGGCGGCAAGCCGCCGGCTACCAAGTCTTGGCGCCAGGCGGTCCGCGGAACCGCTCTGCAATGGTGGTCGGACGCCGGTCCCGCGGGGGCGGCGGGCGCCTACGCCTTTGACACGACCGTTGATCTCGGCCAACGCGCGACAGGGCAGGGAAGACGGAGCTGGTGCATCGTTGACGCGACGGGCACACCCCTGTTCCAGCCGTTTCACGCCTTGTCCGTTTGTCACACGGAGCCTTACGCCGCGTCGCTGAACTTGATCGAGAGCGAGGATGGCGGCATCACCTGGCAGCTTGTCGCCGACGCCCACGTGTCCAGCGCCCGGCCCTACCCCGAGCTGCTCGACGTCTTGGGGCGAACCGCGATGCGCCTGCTGCGCATGGCGCTTTGCGGCGCTGCCGCCCCGCGGCGTCCCTGGGTCCCAGCGCCTGCTCGGCCCGGGACGACGCAGACGCTGCAGGGCGCGCGGCTTGCAAGCGGCTTTGCTTGGCTGCGGGCGCGCATCGGCGGCGAGATGTACGGGGTCGCCCTCCTGGACCGCCGGCCAGAGGAGTTCCTGCTGGACCGGCGCTGCCCGGCCGCGCAATGGATCCAGATCCCGCCGTCGCAGGGTTTCATCGCCGACCCGTTCTTCTGGCCGGGACGACCCGGCGTGCTGCTGTGCGAGACCTACCTACACCGCACTGGCCTCGGCGAGCTCACGGCGCTGTCCATCGACGCCGGGCGGGTTGTCGGCTCCGAGCCGCTTCCGCTCGGCGTGGGATGCCACTTGTCCTACCCTTCGACATGGGCGGAGGAGGGGCGTGTTCTCTGCCTGCCGGAAATGGCCGCCTCACGGCGCCAGGTGCTGTATGAGCTGAAGCCGGGCATGACGCCGGAGCCGCTTTGCGTCGTTGGCGAGGACATCGGGATGGCCGACCCGACCTTGATGAAGGTGGATGGCCTGTACTGGATCGCCTACACCGATACCGACGTCGGCACCTACGACAACCTGTGCCTGCTGCATGCGCCTCGGCTTGAGGGGCCTTGGTCTCCCCACCTCGGCAACCCGGTCAAAATCGACGCGAGATCATCGCGCCCAGGCGGAACGCCGTTCAGGGTCGGAGACAAGCTGTATCGCCCGGCGCAGGATTGCTCGCGCGAATACGGCGGGGCGCTGGCGATCAATCACGTCACGCTGTGCACGCCTGACGGCTACCGGGAAGAACCGGTGGCGATGTTGCGGCCAGACCTGGACGGACCTTTCCCTGACGGGTTGCATACCCTTTCGTTCGGCGACGGCCTCGCTGTCATCGACGGCAAGCGAAACTCCTGCCACCCAGCAATCCTTGCCTGTAAGTTGGGCCGCCGATTCTTTGGCCCGGCGCGGAACCTGCTCGCCGGCAGATCCTAGGCGCCAGGGCGCTCCGCCCCGCCACGGTCCGCGATCAACAAACGGCGTGTTATTCAAGTCCGGTTGACCGGTCGGCATTCCACATCGGCCGAACCATGACCGTTCCAGCGCCCCCACCATAGTCCCGAGTTACAGGCCGTCCACCAAACGTACGTTTCCGTATCAAAAATCACAATTTTGGCATTTTTACTGTTCTTGTTCGTAAGCATCTTGCTTTCGCAACGGATTTTTGAGATAAAGCTGAGGAAATATACGAGGGTCCCATGGTCATCCTGTTTATCAGCCATGTCCACTTCCTGCGGGAAGCGTTGGTGGAAGTTTTGCGCAGTGGCGAAGGCATCATGGCGTTCGGTGCATTCTCTCGCGAAACCGCCGAGGCGGTGACGGCAGAGTTCACGCCCAACCTGGTCGTGATCGACTCGTCGCACCCGGAGGCGATGGACCTGGTGGGCATCGTGCGCTCGCGCCTTCCCAAGGTGGGCGTCGTCGTGCTGGCGACGCGAGAGCGGGATGAAGACTTCCTGCTGTGGGCTGATGTCGGGATTTCCGGGTATCTGGGACCGGATACCTCATCGCGTGACCTGATCTCGACGGTGCGCCGCGCCGGGGCGGGCGAGGTTGTCTGCCCGCCCCGGCTGACCGCGCTGCTACTCAATCGCTTTGCTGACCGCTCGGGTGATCGTGCGACACGGGCTGGAATCCATGCCCTGACGCCGCGCGAGCGCGAGATCGTGGAGCTGCTGGCGGACGGCCTGCCGAATAAGCTGATCGCACGGCGCCTGAGTGTCGCCTTGCCGACAGTGAAGAACCACGTGCACAGCATCCTCGACAAGTGGGACGTGCGCAGCCGTGGCGAGGCTGCTGCCCGTTTCCGTCGGAAGGTCCAGGAGTCCGAGTCCAGCAGCAGGTTCACCGCGGTGCGGCCCATCCAAGGCCTTCCCCCCGGGTCGCCTGCGCATCGCAATGGCAGCTTGTTGTCTGGTGTCGGTCGCCGGGCAGAATAGACGGGTTTGCCTGAACGGCCGGGCAAGCGGCGGCAGGTCGCCAACGCCCGGCTTCCACCCATGGTATGGATGGCGGTCGTGTTGTGCCATTCCTAAATGGCCACGCCGCAAGGCAAGCCCGGGTCGCGCGTTCATCCTTCGGCGCTCCTGGCCGGACCACGACCCTGGGACGTGCCGCACTTTGTGTCACGCCGTGGCAATCCCCATCCGGCGCTTCCGGCCGCTTGACAGGACGGCCGGGCTGGGCGTGTCCTCCCGCAAAACGGGGACGGGATCGCCATGCCATTGGAAATCGCGGTGCGGGGCTTGTTCGCGACCCCGGTTGCCGCGATCATGCTGCCGGACGCCGAGGCGCGCAACGCCCGGTTGCGCCGGTTGATCCTGGACCGCCGGGATCAGGTTCCCTCGATCCATTCGTCCAATGCGGGCGGTTGGCATTCGGAGCGTGACCTGGCCGATTGGGGCAGTCCGGACGCGGCCGAGGTCCTGGCGCTGGCGCGGTCTGCGGCGACGCAACTCACCGCGGACCGGTTCGGCAAGCCCATACGGCCCGCCTGGGTCACTCAGGCCTGGGCCAACGTGAACGGACCCGGCGACGGCAACATCGCGCATTACCACGCCGGGTCGTTCTGGTCGGGTACTTACTACGTCGCCGACGGCGGCTGCGCCGCCGATCCGTCGCTCGGCGGCGCGTTCGAGATGATCGACCCGCGCGGCGCGGCGCCGGCCATGTATGCGCCCACCCTGCGCTTCGCCGGGGAGGACGGGCAATCGGCCGGCAGCGGCGAGACGATCCTGCCTCGGCCCGGCCTGCTGTTCCTGTTTCCCTCCTGGCTGCACCACCAGGTCCGCCCCTACCGCGGCACGGAGCTGCGCATTTCCATCGCCTTCAACCTGGGCGTCTGATGGACGCGCTGCCCCCGCGCGCTGGGTCGCGCCGCCTGGCCGAGATCCTGGGCATCGCCCGCCAGGCCGGGCGGGTGTCAGTCGAGGACCTGGCGCAACGCTTCGCCGTCACCCCACAAACCATCCGCCGCGACTTGAACGAGCTGTGCGACGCCCGCGCGCTGACCCGGGTGCACGGCGGCGCGATGATTGCCTCGGGCGTCGAGAATCTGGCCTACGAGGCACGTAAGATCGTGGCGGCGCCGCACAAGCGGCTGATCGGGGCGGCGGCGGCGGCGCTGGTCCCCGACCATTCCTCGCTGTTCATCAACATCGGCACCACGACGGAGGCGGTGGCCCGGGCGCTCGCCGGCCACGCCGGGCTGCTGGTCATCACCAACAACCTGCACGTCGCCGGCGAGCTGTATCGCAACCCGGCCATCGAAGTGGTGCTGGCCGGCGGGGTGATCCGGCACAGCGACGGCGGGATCATCGGCCCGGGCACGGTCGAGCAGATCCGGCAGTTCCGCGTGGACACGGCGGTGGTCGGCACCTCGGCCATCGACGCCGACGGCACCTTGCTGGATTTCGACATCCGCGAGGTGCAGGTGTCCCAAGCGATCATCGCCAGCGCGCGCCGGGTGATGCTGGTGGCGGACGGCAGCAAGTTCATGCGCTCCGCCCCGGTGCGGATCGCGCATTTGTCCGACGTCGATGTGCTGGTGACGGATCGGCTGCCCTCGGCCGAGATCGCCGCCCTGTGCGCGGCCAACGATGTGGAGGTGGTCGAAGCCGGCGGCCCAGTCGAGGCGGATGAACTTTCGGATGAAAGTTCGATTTGACCGCTTGGCGGCGGCGTTTGGTTCGGGTTAGTGTTCGGCGAGAGAGGGCCGGCAAGCGCCCTCCTTGAGGAATTCGCTCCACCCATGCCCCTATCGGCCGCCCCGGACGTCTTCGACCTTGCCATCATCGGCGGTGGCATCAACGGGTGCGGCATCGCGCGGGACGCGGTCGGGCGGGGCTGGTCGGTTTATCTGTGCGAGGCTAACGACCTGGCGTCGGCGACCTCGTCGGCCTCCACCAAGCTGGTGCATGGCGGGCTGCGCTACCTGGAGTACTACGAGTTCCGCCTGGTGCGGGAGGCGCTGATGGAGCGGGAGGTGCTGTGGGGCATCGCGCCGCACATCGTCTGGCCGCTGCGCTTCGTGCTGCCGCACCACAAGGGGCTGCGCCCGGCCTGGCTGCTGCGGCTGGGCCTGCTCCTGTATGACCACCTCGGCGGGCGCAAGCGCCTGCCGCCGACGCGCACGCTGCGGCTGCACGGCGACGCGGCTGGGCGGATGCTCAAGCCCGAGTACAAGGTCGCGTTCGAGTACTCGGATTGCTGGGTCGAGGACTCGCGCATGGTGCTGCTGAACGCCCGCGACGCGGCGGAGCGCGGCGCCATGGTCGCCACCCGCACGCGGTGCATAGCCGCCGACCGCGTGGACGGGCTGTGGCGCGTGACCACGCAGCATGATGGCGCGGAGCCGCAGGTGATCCAGGCCCGCGCGCTGGTGAACGCCGCCGGGCCGTGGGTGGGGCAGGTGCTGCAATCCGTGCTGCGGGCGAACACGCCGTCGCAGGTGCGCATGGTGAAGGGCAGCCACATCGTCGTGCCGCGGCTTTATCCGGAGGACCATTGCTACATCTTCCAGAACGCCGATAATCGCATCTTCTTCGCCATTCCCTATGAGCAGGACTTCTCGCTGATCGGCACCACCGACCTTGATTACCAGGGCGACCCGAGTGAAGCGCACGCCTCCGCCGAGGAGATCGAGTACCTGTGCCGCGGCACCAGCGAGTATTTCCTGCGCCCGGTGACGCCGGATCAGGTGGTGTGGACCTACTCGGGCGTGCGCCCGCTGTATGACGACGGCGCGTCGA
>CAXSHI010000048.1:0-24446 GCA_964236755.1 uncultured Acetobacteraceae bacterium | reverse complement strand
TGCGCACCGGCGACGTGCTGACCCGGCTCACCACCGACACGGCGCAGCTCCAGGGCCTGATCGGCTCGGCCGTGTCGCAGTGGCTGCGCAGCGCCGTGGTCGCCGTCGGCGCCCTGGTGATGCTGGTCGTGACGAGCGCCAAGCTCGCCCTCCTGGTCATCGCCGTGGTGCCGCTGGTGGTCCTGCCGCTCGTGGTGTTCGGACGGCGCGAGCGCAAGCTGTCGCGCAGCGCGCAGGACCGCATCGCCGACCTCGGCGCCTACGCCGAGGAAACGGTGAACGCGCTCCGCACCGTGCAGGCCTTCACGCATGAGGCGGTGGACCGCGCCCGCTTCGGCGCCCGCGTCGAGGACAGCATCGGCGCCGCCCTCCGCCGCGCCCGGATGCGCGCCGCGCTGATCCTGTCGGTGATCCTGCTGGGCTTCGGTGCCATCACCCTGAGCCTCTGGGTCGGCGGGCTGGAGGTCGTGCACGGCCGCATGTCGGGCGGCGAGCTGTCGGCCTTCGTGTTCTACGCGGTGCTGGTCGCGACCAGCGCCACGGCGATGAGCGAGCTGTGGGGCGAGGTGCAGCGCGCCGCCGGCTCCGCCGGGCGCATCGCCGAATTGCTGGCCGAGCCGCCCGGCATCGCCGCCCCCGCCTGTCCGGCGCCGCTGCCGGAGCCTTCGCCCGCGCGTCCCGCGGGCCGGGTCGAGTTCGATGCCGTTTCCTTCCGCTACCCGTCCCGCCCCGACACCTCCGCGCTGGACCAGCTCAGCCTCCGCGTCGAACCCGGCGAGACCGTGGCCCTCGTGGGGCCGAGCGGCGCGGGCAAGACCACCGTGTTCCAGATGCTGCTGCGCTTCTACGATCCCGCATCTGGGCGGGTGCTGCTGGACGGCGTGGACGTGCGCGACGCCGACCCCGGCGCCGTGCGCGCGCGCATCGGCCTCGTGTCGCAGGACCCGGTGATCTTCGGCGCCGACGTGTGGGACAACATCCGCTACGGCCGCCCTGATGCGTCCGACGCTGACGTGCGCGCCGCGGCCCGGGCGGCGGCGGCCGGGTTCCTGGACGATCTGCCGCAGGGGTTCGACACGTTCCTGGGCGAGCGCGGCGTCCGACTCTCGGGCGGCCAGCGGCAGCGCGTCGCCATCGCCCGCGCCATCCTGCGCGACGCCCCGGTGCTGCTGCTGGACGAAGCCACCAGCGCGCTCGACGCCGAAAGCGAGGCCGCGGTGCAGCATGCCCTGGCCGTGCTGGCACAGGGGCGCACGACGCTGGTGATTGCGCACCGGCTGGCGACGGTGCGGCGGGCGGACCGGATCGTGGTGATGGACGGGGGGCGCGTGGTGGCGACAGGTCCGCACGAGGCGTTGGTGCGGCAGGGGGGGCTGTATGCGCGGCTGGCGGAACTGCAGTTTGCGGCGGCTTAGCGAGGCCCTCGGCTTGTATCACTGCGCAGCGATTTGACGCTCTTGCCACGAATCGGGCACTCCCATTGTCTGAGCGTATGGAGGTGCGATGGCAGCATGGGGATCGATTACAACTGCGGATGCGTCGGAGAGCTTGCGAACGGCTCTCATGCCGTTGCGCAACACTCAGGTTCGATATCTTCAACTACCGGCCGACCTTGCCTTGCAAATCGAGCCATCCCAGGTAGGCACAATTGTCGGCACCCTCACCGACTTGCTGCTGCCGCGCATCGCCCTTGAGAAGGGGATAGGTCTTGCAAAAGCAGCGGGGCTACTGGGAGACCGTAAGGGCTATCCCGACTTCCAACACGACGCGGGCTACCGGGTGGAACTGAAGGGAGTCTTCCGCGACAATCCCAAAGTTGCGATGAAGAAACCGCCGATTCCTCGCGAGCCATCCGCGCGCTTAACGCAGAAAGTCACAGAAAAGAATGTCGATCCTGATCGCGATACTCTCCTGTTGCTCGTTTACGAGTTGGAGCCACTGCGGAACGACCCAACCCTGCTGTCACCGACGATAGTTGATGTAGGCTTATTTCCAGTGATTGAGTGTATTCGTGCACGGGATGCGCGCATGGCCGAAGCCGGTGGGAGATGGTTCGGGAACTATGAAACGCCTACCATCCTAAGCAAAGTAGGGAAGAGGCATTGGCGGGCAGGCCTATCGCTCAACGAAGAAAGATATGGCCGCAAGGAGAGCGAAGGTCATCATTTCAACGAAGACACCAACTTCGGCAAGATGAAGCGTATTCCTTACCGGCCCCTCCAAGAGTTTTTGAAGAAGGCCGGATGCCAGTTCGCACCCAAGGGGGTCTACCCCTTGCCGTGGTCAATGCCGAAGCAGGACATTGAGCTTGCGCTGGCCCGCAACGTGGCCAGCGAGGACGCCACCGAGACATAACCCAAATTCGGGGTCGAGGTAGCGTGCTTCAACGGGTGAATTCAGCAGCAAATCAGAGTTGATGCGCGGATGATGGCCGCCAGTGGTAGCTTCCGACACCATAGCCTGGATCGGATCACTTAGAAGCCATGCAACAAGGCCAGCGATGTTGTTACCGGTTACGGCCCGAAAAACGAAGAACTCAGTTGAACAGTAAAATGCGTCCTGGGCTAACAATTTGCTGAGGCCAGCCGGAAGCAGTGCAACTTGGCGAAGATAAGGTCGCAAACGTGAGAATATGATGTCTCCTTCTCGCGCCAGTTTCTTCGCACTCGTACGCGCATTTACAGGACTTCCAAGAATAGGAAGATCAAGCAATCCCTCTCTGGCATTGTTGGTATCAAGAACAAAGTGTGCGTTCTCTGGCGGCACGGTTTGTTGAGATACCAACGCCACCACCTCGCCGAAGAGTGCATCACCTACTAGGCGCGTGGCGGTGTCTGCCGAAAGCCAGCGTTCGGGCGATAAGGAGAAGTCAGTGCCAGTTTTAAGGGTAGAACGAACTATGCAGCGCACAGCATTTTCCTGATCTCTACAGCCACTTCTTGGAGATCGTGATCGAGGCAATGATAAGCCGGAGCATTGGGGTCAGTGCCTGGCTTAAAAACCAGCGAACCATTTGATGACTTGCCTGGCTTGTCTGAGCGGAAGAATGCCACATTGCTCTCATAGATGGAAAGTGACGGTGCCTGCTTGACTGCGAATATGATTGCTGCTTTCTGGGATGTATATGGAAGAAACGTGTAACGATGTAAGCTGACAACTGCCTTAATCATGCTCTGCTTCCCAAGCCAGTATCGAAAATCGGTGAACAACCGGCTCGACACTTTGTTGTCAGGTAGTACAATGGCCAATTTTCCACCTACTCGCAGAAGGCGGATACAACGTTCTACAAACAACACATCTCTTTCAATACGGCGCGAAAAGAGTGTTGCTATGTCATAGCCTCTCGCGAATGTCTCGCCAGATACGTCACCGGCAAAGGGTGGATTGGTGATGATAGCGTCAAAACCTTGGAAATCTAAGCCCATGAAACTCTCGATTGTGTCTGAAGTCTTTTCAAGGAGAGTGCGTTGGGGTAGCCGAAGACTGTCAATTTGCCGAACCGTGATGTCACCATTCGTCCCAATGAGCGATACCACTTCTGCAACTTGGCATGCTCGATGCGAGTAGTCGAACCCGTATAGATGTGGAGACGTATTGTGCTTAGCCAGACTATAGCTGTGTGCCGACTTTAAAAAAGCAGCACTCCCACACGCTGGATCGCAAATGACCTCTCCAGGTTTTGGGTCAATTGCCTCAACACACATGTCTATGACGTGCCTGGGCGTGAAATACTGTCCCTTGTCGGCTTTATATGTTCTAGACGTGAGTTGCTCAAAAGCCTGATCCAAGGCGCTGAAATCTTGGCGGTGTATATTTACATCATTGAGAATACATTGAATTTCTAAAAATATATCAGGAGGTGTTTGGAGACAAGTTACACCATCAAGTATGAAGGAGACCTCAGCCATATGTAGGAGTAGAAGTCGATTACAATCATTAATATCAGGTAAACCTACGGACCCTGCTTGTTCAGCAAAGTACTTAGCAAGTATAAGCCTTATGATCTCGTAAAACTCATCGACTCCGCTGCGAGACATTATAAGTTCCTGCACACGGCGCACACGTGATAGGAAGTCCGTTCCGAACTGATGCCGTTTTGCCATGCGACTTGTGACCGCCAGTATGTTTTGACCTAGGTCACAATGACACGCGTCTGAAACGGGCGCAAGAAAGGTTTCGCGTGAGAAGCTCAATCCAGGGCTGCTTAAGGTGTCGTCGCTCACAATCTGACAGGACATAGAGACAAGTTCGATGGAGCACGCAACCCTCCATCACCCACCCCGCCCCCTCACCACCAGCACCGTCCCCTCTAACCCCACCACCTCCAGCACCGCCCCAACCACCGGCGCCGAGCCGTCCACCATCCGCGCCGCCCACGTCCCGTCCCCCAACGCCACCCGGCCCTCCCCGCCCTCGAACCCCACAGCCCGGCAGGTCCGCCCGATCAGCCCGGCGCCGGGCGCGTTCACCGCGTCCGTCCGCGGCCCCCGACCCCGCACCCGCCAGACGCCCGCGATCAGCACGCCGGTCAGGGCCAGGAACACCGCCACCTGCCACCCGCCCGCCAGCCCAAGCCACTCCGCAGCCAACCCCGCCCCGCACGCGGCCAGGCCAATCGGCAGCAGGAACACGCCCGGCACCGCCATCTCCGCCGCGCACCCCAGCAGCCCCGCGATGATCCAGGCGGCCCCCGCCGTCATGCGCCGGGATCGCGCCCCAGGCGCATCGCCTCGATGGCCTGCGCGACGCCGCCGGCCAGCGCCCCGGCCTCGATGGGGATCACCAGCGTCCGCCCGCTCGGGTTGGCCGCAAGCTTGCCGATCGCCTCCACGTATTTCTGCGCGACGAAATACCGCAACGCCTCGGCCCCGCCCCCCTGCGCCGCCGCGGCGACCACCTGCGTCGCCCGCGCCTCCGCCTCCGCCAGGCGCTCCCGGGCGGCTGCGTCCTTCATCGCCGCCTCCAGCCGCGCCTCCGCTTCCAGCACCGTCGCCTGCTTCTGCCCCTCGGCGCGGGTGATCGTCGCTTCCCGCTCGCCCATGGCGCGGGCGACGGTCGCCCGGCGCTCCCGCTCCGCCGTCATCTGCAGGTTCATCGCCGCCACCAGGTTCGCCGGCGGCTCGATCTTGCGCAGCTCCACCCGGCTCACCTTCACCCCCCACGGCGCCGTCGCGTGATCGAGCGTCACCAGCAGCTTGGCGTTGATCTCCTCCCGCCCCGACAGCGCGCCGTCGAGGTCCATCGCGCCGATCACCGAGCGGATGTTGGTCATTGCCATGCTGGTCAGCGCCTGCACCAGGTTCTGCGCCCCGTAGGCGGCCTTGGCCGGGTCGAGCACGCGGTAGTACATGATCCCGTCCACCATCACCGCCGCGTTGTCCCGGGTGATCACCGCCTGCTCGGGGATGTCGAGCACGATCTCCTGCACGTTCATCTTGTGCCCGACCCGCTCCACCAGCGGCAGCATCAAATTCAGGCCGGGCTGCAGCAGCCGGGTAAAGGCGCCGAACCGCTCCACGGTCCAGACCTGGCCCTGCGGCACGGTGCGCACCCCCAGGCCCACGCCGAGCACGACGACGACGGCCAGCACGATCAGTACGGTCAGCATGGCAACACGGTCAGCATAGGGCGGCTCCCAAACGGCACGCCTGGCGGCGCGCGGTCTCCGTCACCGCGGCCAGGCCCGGTCGAAATGGTTACGATCCGGTCGATTCGCCACTCGATGCGCCACTCGCCTGGCCGCGCGTCGCCCGCCTTGCCCGCGCCGTTCCCGCCCCGTATGACGATGCCGAACCACGGGAGCACGCGCACATGGCCGAAGATCCGACGCCCGAGGGCCTGTTCGAGCGCGGCCTGCCGATCCGGCGGGCGGTGCTGGGGGCCGACTACGTGGACGCCTCCCTTGCCAACGCCAACGAGTTCATGTCGGCGTTCCAGCGCGTCACGACCGAGATGGTCTGGGGCTACGTGTGGCCGCGCCCCGGCCTTGACCGGCGCACCCGGTCGCTGCTGAACCTCGCAATGCTGACCGCGCTCAAGGCGCCGGCGGAACTCAAGCTGCACGTCCGCGGCGCGCTCGCCAACGGCGTCACGGTGGACGAGATCAAGGAGGTGCTGCTGCACGCCACGGTGTATTGCGGCGTCCCCGCCGGGCTGGAAGCATTCAAGGCGGCGAACGAGGTGCTGGTCGCCGAAGGCGCGGTCTCCGACAAGCCCGCCGAGGTCTAGGCCCGAGCCGGGCACGCCGCCAGATGCAAGGCAAGCAGTGGACGACCACCCTTGAGGCCGATCCCGACGCTTCGCTTCGAGCGAAAATCCTAGAGCCGCTTGCCGCATACAATGACGCCGCCGCCGGGCCTGGCCGCTGGGACACCCTCGCCGTCACGGTGCGCGGCGCGGACGGCGAGGTCGTGGGCGGGCTGTGGGGCCGGACGGGCTACGGCTTCCTGTTCGTCGAGCTGCTGGCGCTCGGTCCCGCCCGGGGCGTCGGGCTGGGCCGCCGGGTCATGGCACTGGCGGAGGCCGAGGCGAAGCGGCGCGGGCTTCTCGGCATCTGGCTGGACACCTGGACGTTCCAGGCGCCAGGCTTCTACCCGAAGCTCGGCTTCGTGGAGTGCGGGCGGATCACCGAGTACCCGCCCGGCCACGACCGCATCTTCTACGTCAAGCGGTTTGCCGAAAGCTGACGGCCTCGACGCCGAGCTGGCTCCGCGCCGTCGCGTATTCCCGCGCCAGCCGCGCCACCAGCGCCGCCGTCGGCACCACGGCGTCCACCGCGCCGATGCCTTGGCCGGACCCCCAGATGTCCTTCCACGCCTTCGGCTTGTCGCTCCCAAAGTTCATCGCCGACGGGTCGGACCCCGGCAGGTTGTCCGGATCAAGCCCGGCCGCCTCGAAGCTCGCCCGCAGGTAGTTGCCGTGCACGCCGGTGATCAGGTTGGTGTACACGATGCTGTCGGCCCGGCCATCGACCACGGCCTGCTTGTAGCCCGCCGCCGCGTTGGCTTCCTCCGTCGCGATGAAGGCCGAGCCGATGTAGCCGAAATCCGCCCCCATCGCCTGCGCCGCCAGCACCGCCGACCCGGTGGCGATGGCGCCCGACAGCGCGACGGGTCCGTCGAACCAGGTGCGGATTTCCTGCATCAGCGCAAACGGCGACAGGATGCCGGCGTGCCCCCCCGCGCCGGCCGCGACGGCGATCAGCCCGTCCGCGCCCTTCTCGATGGCCTTGCGCGCGAAGCGGTCGTTGATGATGTCGTGCAGCACGGTGCCGCCGTAGGAGTGCACGGCCTCGTTCAACTCGGGCCGCGCGCCGAGCGAGGTGATGACCAGCGGCACCTGGTGGCGGACGCAGACCTCCAGGTCCTCCTCCAGCCGCGTGTTGCTGCGATGCACGATCTGGTTCACCGCGAACGGCGCCGAGGGCCGGTCCGGATGGTGCGCGTCATGGGTGGCAAGCTGGTCCTGGATGCGCTGTATCCAGTCGCCCAGCACCGGCGCCGGCCGGGCGTTGAGCGCCGGGAACGACCCGACGACGCCCGCCATGCACTGCGCGATCACCAGGTCGGGCGTCGAGATGATGAACAGCGGCGACCCGATCACCGGGATGGACAGGCGCCCGGCCAGCACGCGGGCCAGGTTGGGAGGGAGCGGCATGGGGGTTTCCTCGGGTTTGCCGCGATCCTGCCACGGCCGGGGCGGGCGTGGTCAAGAGGCGGGCAGGGCGTCCCAGGGATTAAGGACCGGGACGCCCATGGGCGTGAAGTCGGCGACGTTGCGCGTCGCGACGGTCATGCCGTGCACCAGCGCGGTGGCGCCGATAAAGGCATCGCGCTCCGGTCGTGGGTTTAGACTATGAAGCGCCGCGCAACGCTGCGCGACCACGGCATCGACCGGCAGGATGTGGTTGCCAAAGGTTGGAAGGACGAACTGGTCCAGCCAGTCTCTCAGGATGGCTCCTTGAGCGATGTCGCGGCGCTCCAAGCGCAGGATGCCGAGTTCCAGCTCCAGGATCGTGATGGATGACAGGAACAACGTGGACGCCGGGAAGCGAACGACCCAAGCGGCCATGTTCCTGTCTGCCCTGCCGCGTTTAACCTTCCGCAGTTCGGACACGACATTCGTGTCCAAGATGTACATTAGAGAGAACTGGAGAGAGAACTGGACATCAGGAAAGATCCGGTTCGCGGGGGAATGACTGTCCCATCCGCGGCGGATCGAACTCGATCTCATCGGCACCCGGCATGTACAACAGGTCGGCGATGCTCGGCTCGTCGCCGCTCAGCTTGCGATAATCCTCAATCGTCAACAGCACATGCGCCGGCACGCCCCGATCAGTGATGAACACTGGACCCTCCCTGGCGGCCCGCTTCGCCCCGCTGGTATCCTGGTTGAATTCGCGGCTGGAAAGGGTTGTGATCGCCACGGCTGCCTCCGTCAATCCTAAATAGCGATGTTACTACAATCCGCGATCCCGTGCAATCGAAGCCGTGTCCAGGGTATTGCCACAAGCCCGTTGACGCGCACCCGGATGGGACCGAAAACTACCCGCATGAACAACGGCGCCCGTAACGAGGCGCCGGCGGAGGGAATCCATGCCGAACCGCCCCTTGCTGAGCATCGCGACCGCCATCGCCGTCCTGGCCATCGCCGCCGTCAGCCCGGCGCGCGCAGACGAGGTAGTGCGCATCGCCTACATCGACCCGCTCAGCGGCTCGCTCGCCGCCACCGGTCAGCTGGGCGAGCAGCACTTCCGCTTCGCCATCGACCGGGTGAACGCGAGCGGCGCCGCCGGGCCGGGACGCAGGCTGGAGCTGGTGGCGCTCGACAACGAGGTCAGCCCGGAGAAGTCGCTGACCCTGCTGCGCAAGGCCATCGACGACGGCATCCATTACGTGACCCAGGGCAACGGCTCCTCCGTCGCCTTCGCGCTGTCCGACGCCATCGCCAAGAACAACCGACGCGCGCCGGGCCAGTCCGTCATGTACCTGAACTACGCCGCCGTGGACCCGGCGCTCACCAACGACAAGTGCAACTGGTGGCACTTCCGCTTCGACGCCGACAGCGACATGAAGATGCGGGCGCTGGCCGACTACCTGGTCAGCCAGGCGCAGATCAAGAAGGTCTATCTGTTCAACCCCGACTACTCCTTCGGCCAGTCGGTGGAGCGCGCGGCGCAGGCCATGCTGGCGAACCGTCGGCCCGATCTGCAGGTGGTGGGCGCGGAGCGGGTGCCGCTCGGCAAGGTGAAGGACTTCACCCCCTACGTGCAGAAGATGCAGGCCGCCGGCGCCGACGCGGTGGTGACGGGCAACTGGGGCGCCGACATGGGCCTGCTGGCCAAGGCCGCGCAGGACGCCGGCTACAAGGGCATCTTCTACACCTACTACATGGGATCGAGCGACGTGATCGCCGGCGCCGGAACCGGCGGACAGGGCTATGCGCAGATCAGCGAGTACCACGCGAACCTCGGCATCCCCGAGCTGGAAACCATGGCGGCGGCGTTCGAGGCCAAGTACGGCAGCGCCTTCTACTACTGGCGCGTGGTGAACGAGATCGACATGCTGGCCGCGGCCATGAAGCAGGCCGGCAGCTCCGACCCGGCCAAGGTCGGCCAGGTGCTCTCGACCATGGTGCAGAAGACGCCCCTGGGCGACGCCGCGATGCGCCAGGACAACCACCAGCTCCTGCAGCCCATGTTCGTGTCCGAGCTGGAACCCAGCATGAAGTTCACCTTCCCCGAAAACAAGATGGGCTTCAAGACCATCAGCCGCATCGAAGGGGAGGCGCAGCGCCAGCCCACCACCTGCAAGTTCCAGCCGCCGGCCTGATGCCCCGGGAAGCGTAACATGGAGCAGATCGGCCTTATCCTGCTCAACGGCCTGGTCTATGGCCTGCTGCTGTTCATGCTGTCCGTCGGCCTCACGCTGATCTTCGGCATGATGGGCGTCCTGAACCTGGCGCATGCCAGCTTCTACATGCTCGGCGCCTTCCTCGCCTTCACCGTCAGCATCCGGCTCGGCTTCTGGGCGGCGCTGCTGGTCGTGCCCGTGCTGGTGGGGGCGCTCGGCGCCGTCGTCGAACGCTACGGCCTGCGCACCGTGCACAAGCACGGGCACGTCGCCGAGTTGCTGTTCACCTTCGGCCTGGCGTTCATCATCGGCGAGGTCGTGCCGCTGATCTGGGGCCGCACCCCGGTGCCGTACCGCGTGCCCGCGGCGCTCGACTTCCCGCTGTTCGCCATCGCGGGCAACGCCTACCCGGCCTACCGGCTGTTCATGATGGCGGTGGCGGTCGCCATGTTCCTGGCGCTGTACTTGGCGCTGGCCCGCACCCGGCTCGGCCTCGTTGTGCGGGCGGCGCTGACCCATCCGGACATGGTGGGGATGCTCGGCCACGACGTGCCCCGGGTCTTTACGCTTGTGTTCGGCGCCGGCTGCGCGCTGGCCGGGCTGGCCGGGGTGATCGCCGGCAACGCCTACACCACCGAACCCGGCATGGCCCGCTCGCTCGGCGCCATCGTGTTCGCGGTCGTGGTGATGGGCGGGCTTGGCTCCATCTGGGGGGCGCTGGTCGCCTCGCTCTTGATCGGCTTCGTGCAGACCGCGAGCATTAGCCTCGACATGCCGCTCGGCACCGCGCTCGGGCATCTCGGCATTCCCGTGACGGCGGCGCTGGGCGACCTGTGGCAGATCACCATCGCCCGCGTGGCGCCGGTGGTGCCGTACCTGCTGCTGGTCCTGGTGCTGGCGCTGCGTCCGCGCGGCCTCATGGGCACGCGGTCCGCCTGATGCTGGCCCCTGCGCAACCGGCGCTCGCCCGGCCACCATCCGGCGCCGCGCTGCGCGCCGTGGCGCCCTGGGCGCTGTCGGCCTTGGCGGCGCTGGCCTTGCCGCACCTCGTGCCGGGCGGCTTCGGCCTGTCGCTGCTGTGCCGCATGGGCATCGGCATCGTGTTCGCGCTGTCGTTCAACATGCTGCTCGGGCAGGGCGGCATGCTCGACTTCGGCCATGCGGTGTTCCTGGGGTTCGGCGGCTTCCTCGCCATGCACGCGATGCGGCTCGCGGACGCCGGCTGGTGGGTGCCGCTGCCCGCCCTGCCGGTGGTGGGCGCCTTGGGTGGCCTTGCTGCTGCGGTCCTCGCCGGCTGGGTGTCCACCCGCCGCGCCGGCACGGCGTTCGCCATGATCACCTTGGGCGTCGCCGAGCTGGCCACCGCCGTCGTCCTCCTGCTGCCCGGCACGTTCGGCGGCGAGGAGGGGCTGTCCGGCGACCGTTCCTCCGGCCCGGCGCTGCTCGGCTACGACTTCGGCACGCAGATCCAGGCCTACTATCTCATCGCCGCCTGGGCCTGGGGTGCGGCGCTGCTGATGTGGCTCTACACCCGCACCCCGCTCGGCCGCCTCGCCAACGCCGTGCGCGACAACCCGGAGCGCGTCGGCTTTCTCGGCTACGACCCAGCCCGCATCCGCCTGCTGGTCTTCTCGCTGAGCGGCCTGTTCGCCGGCATCGCCGGCGGCCTCGCGGCGCTCAACGACGAGATCGTCACCTCCGGCATCATGTCGCCGGAGGCGTCGAGCGGCGTGCTGCTGATGACGTTCATCGGCGGCGTCGGCACCTTCTGGGGGCCGGTGGTGGGGGCGGTGCTGATCACCTTCCTGTCGGTGGCGCTCAGCACCGTGACCGACGCTTGGGCGCTCTACAGCGGGCTGCTGTTCGTGGCGATGGTGGTGTGGGCGCCGGGCGGGATCTCCGGGACGGTCCTGGCGCATGCGCCGCTGGTCCGCGCCGGGCTGGCCGGGCGGCTCGTGCCGTCCTACGCCGCGACCTTGCCGGGCCTGCTGCTGGCGGTCGCCGGCACGATGGGCCTGGCCGAGCTTGGCTTCCGGCTGCAGGCCGTGCGCAACGGCGCGTCGCCGCGCCCGGTGCTCGGCCTGGCGCTGGACCCGCAGGGTGTCTTGCCTTGGCTCGTCGCAGCCGTGCTGCTGCTGGCAGGAGCTTGGCTGCTGCGCCGGGCAGCGCCAGCGGCCAAGACGGCGTGGCAGGAGGCCAGCGCCATGGCCCACGCCGCATGACGCCCGCCCTGCAGGTCCCCGCCTTGCAAGTCATCGCGCTGCACAAGGCGTTCGGCCCCACGAAGATCATCCAGGGCGTCGAGCTGACGGTCGCCCGCGGCGAGCGCCATGCGGTGATCGGTCCGAACGGCGCCGGCAAATCGACGCTGTTCCACCTGATCTCCGGCCGGCTGCGCTCGGACGCCGGGCAGATCCTGTTGCACGGCCAGGACATCACCGGCTTGGCCCCGCACGACATCTTCAACCGCGGCCTGGCCCGCAGCTTCCAGGTCACCAGCCTGTTCCCGCGCCTGTCGGTGTTCGAGAACCTGCGCGCCGCCGCCATGCGCGCCCACGGCTGCGGCCACGCCTTCTGGCGCCGGCTGGAAGGCTTCGCCTCGCTGCGCCGCCGGGCGGAGGAGGTGCTTGCCCTGATCGGGCTGGAGCGCCGCCGCGACGCGCTGGCCGGGTCGCTCGCCTACGCCGACCAGCGCGCGCTGGAGATCGGCGTCACGGTCGCCGGCGGCGCCGAGACCATCCTGCTCGACGAACCCACCGCCGGCATGAGCCGCGCCGAGACCGAGCGCGCCGTCACCCTGATCCGCCGCGTGTCGGAGGGCCGTACCCTCGTGATGATCGAGCACGACCTGGGCGTCGTCTTCGGCCTCGCCGACACGATCTCCGTGCTGGCGGAGGGCCGGGTGATCGCCTCCGGCCCGCCCGACAAGGTGCGCGGCGACCCGGCCGTGCGCACCGCCTACCTGGGCGCAGCCGCGGAGGCGCTCGCATGATGCTGTCCGTCCAGGGCCTGCAGGCATGGTACGGCAAGAGCCAGGTGCTGCACGGCGTCACCATGCAGGTGGCGCGCGGGGAGATCGTGGCGCTGCTGGGCCGCAACGGCGCCGGGCGCAGCACGACCCTGAAGGCGGTCATGGGCGGCGTCGTGCGCGAGGGGCAGATCCGGTTCGACGGCCGCGAGATCGGCCGCCTGCCCCCGCATCAGGTCGCACGCCTGGGCCTCGGCTACGTGCCGGAGGACCGTTCGATCTTCCCGGACCTGTCCACCGTGCAGAACCTGCTGCTCGGCGAGAAGCAAGGACCCGGCGGCCCATTCGGCCTCGGTGACGCCTACGCCCTGTTCCCCCGGCTGCGGGAGCGCGCCGACGCGCCGGCCGGCGCGCTCTCCGGCGGCGAGCAGCAGATGCTCGCCATGTGCCGCACCCTCATGGGCTGCCCCGCGCTGCTGATGGTCGATGAGCCGACCGAGGGCCTGGCGCCCATGATGGTGCAGACGGTGCGGGACCTGCTGGTCGCCGTCGCCGCTCGGGGGGTGACGATCCTGCTCGTGGAGCAGAAGCTGGACATCGCGCTGGCGATCAGCCACCGCCTGTATGTGATGGGACACGGCGAGATCGTGTTCGAGGGCACGCCGGCGAGCCTCGCCGGCAATGCGCAGGTTCGGCGCGAATGGTTGGAGGTTTGAGCATGGGCAGCATCAACGCCGTGGTCGATGTGCGGCATCAGGACGGCGTGGCCGTGGTGGTCATGGACAGCCCGCCGGTGAACGCGCTGGGCTTCGCGCTGCGCTCGGGCCTGATGCAGGCGATGGAGCAGTTGCGCCGCGACGCCAACGTGAAGGTGATCGTGCTGTGCGGCACTGCCCGCGCCTTCAGCGGCGGCGCCGACATCACCGAGTTCGGCCATCCCCCCCAGGACCCCAACCTGCGCCAGGTGATCGCGGCCGTCGAGGACATGCCCATGCCCGTGGTCGCCGCGATCCAGGGCGTGGCGCTGGGCGGCGGGCTGGAGCTGGCGCTCGGCTGCCACGCGCGGGTGGCCTGGGCGACGGCGCGGCTCGGCCTACCGGAAGTGAAGCTCGGCCTCCTGCCCGGCGCCGGCGGCACCCAGCGCCTGCCGCGCGTCGTCGGCCTCGAAAAGGCGCTGTCGATGATCGTGACCGGCAACCCCATCGGCGCCAAGGAGGCGGCGGAGTGCGGCCTCGTGGATGCGCTGCTGGACGGCGCCTATCCCGACGCCGCGGTCGCCTGGGCGCAGAACGTGACCGAGCGCCGCCGGGTGCGGGACCGCGACGACGCGCTGGCGCCGGCCCGGGAGGACCCCGGCCTGATCGACCGCGTGGCTGCGCCGCTGCTGAAAGCGTCCGGTGCCGCCGCCCCGCGCGCCTGCGTCGAGGCCGTGCGCGCCGCCGTCGCCATGCCGTTCGAGGAGGGCCTCGCCAACGAGCGCCGCCTGTTCGAGCAGCTGGTCGCGGGCGACGAGAGCCGCGCCCAGCGCCACGCCTTCTTCGCCGAGCGCGAGGCGCAGAAGGCCGTGCTGCCGCCGGGCACCAAGCCCCGCCCGGTCGCCCGCGCGGCCGTGGTCGGCGCCGGCACCATGGGCGGCGGCATCGCCATGTGCTTCGCCAACGCCGGCATCCCCGTCACCGTGATCGAGACCGAGCAGGCGGCGCTCGACCGCGGCCTGGCCCGCATCACCGAGCTGTACGGCATCTCCGCCAAGCGCGGCAGCATCACCCCGGCCCAGGCCGAGGAACGCCGCGGCCGCATCCAGGGCCAGCTTGGCCTGCAGGGCGCCAAGGACGCAGACATCGTGGTGGAGGCGGTGTTCGAGGACATGGGCGTGAAGAAGGGGGTGTTCGCCGAGCTTGACCGCATCGCCAAGCCCGGCGCGGTGCTCGCCACCAACACCAGCTACCTCGACATCGACGAGATCGCCGGCAGCACCTCCCGCCCCGGCGACGTGCTCGGCATGCACTTCTTCAGCCCGGCCAACGTGATGAAGCTGCTTGAGGTCGTGCGTGGCACCCAGACCAGCCCCGAGGTGATCGCGACGGCCGCCGACATCGGCAAGAAGCTGTCCAAGGTCGGCGTCGTCGTCGGCAACTGCTTCGGCTTCGTCGGCAACCGCATGCTGGCCCGGCGCAGCGACGCCGCCGAGCGCCTGCTGCTGGACGGCGCCAGCCCCGCCGAGGTGGACGCGGCGCTGGTGGCGTTCGGCTTCCGCATGGGGCCGTTCGCCATGGGGGACTTGGCTGGCCTCGACATCGGCATGCGCATCAGGAAGGCGTTCGGCAAGCGCGCCCCGGTGTCGGACGCCCTGTGCGACGCCGGGCGCTACGGGCAGAAGACCGGCCGCGGCTACTACCTATACGAGGGCCGCAACGCCACGCCCGACCCGGAGGTGGACCGCATCATCGCCGCCGAGTCCGAAAAGCTCGGCATCACCCGGCACCCCATCGACGCGGAGGAGATCACCGAACGGCTGGTGTATCCCATGATCAATGAGGGCGCCCGCATCCTGGAGGAGGGCATCGCCGCCCGGCCCGGCGACATCGACGCGATCTGGCTGCACGGCTACAACTGGCCGGCCTGGCGCGGCGGGCCGATGTTCTACGCCGACCTGGTCGGGCTGGCCCGCATCCGCGACCGGCTGCAGGACTTCTTCGCCGCCACCGGCGACGAGCTGCTGCGCCCGGCGCCGTTGCTGACCAAGCTGGCCGACGCCGGGCAGGGCTTCGGGGGCCAGGGCTTTGGGGGGGGGGGCCAAGGCGGCATGACTGATGTGAGGCCGGGGCGCCCGCACCCCTGGGAGGCCAGCTACCCCGCAGGCGTGCGCTGGGACGCGCCGATCCCGACCGGCACGATCCCGGCGCTGCTCGACCGCATCGTCCGGGAGTACGCCGAGCGCCCGGCGCTGGAGTTCCGCGGACGGCGCATGACCTACGCCGAGCTGGGCCGGCGGGCGGACCGGCTGGCGCGTGGGCTGATGGCGCTCGGCGTCCTGCCGGGCGACGCGGTGGCGCTGCTGCTGAGCAATAGCCCGGCCCACCCCATCGCCTTCTTCGCCGTGCTGCGCATCGGCGCCGTGGTGGTGCACCTCAGCCCGCTCGACCCCGCGCGGGCGGTGGAGCGCAAGCTGCAGGACAGCGGCGCGCGCACCCTGATCGTCGGCAACCTGCCGATGCTGCTGCCCCAGGCGCTGGCCGCCCGGCAGTCCGGTGCGGTGGGCACGCTGATCGTGGCGGAGGACGCGGATTGGGGACCGGGCGGCGTCGATGCCCCGGTGCCGCCCGGCGCCCGCACGCTGCGCGACCTCGACGGCCCCGACGCCGAGTGGCCCGTGGTCGAGCCGCAGGACGTGGCGGTGCTGCAGTACACCGGCGGCACCACCGGCGCGCCGCGGGCGGCGATGCTGACCCACGCCAACCTCACCGCCGCCGTCGCGATCTACGACGCCTGGACCGGCGACGGCGAGCGGGCCTACTCGCCCGGCGACAAGGTGCTCGTCGTGCTGCCGCTGTTCCACATCTATGCGCTGACCGCAGTGATGCTGCGCGCGCTGTGGAGCGGGGTGGAGCTGATGCTGCGCCCGCGGTTCGACGCGAACCAGGCGCTTCATGACATCGAGACCGGGCGCTGCACCCACTTCTTCGGCGTGCCCACCATGTGGATCGCCATGGCGAACCACCCCGACATCACGCGCCGCGACCTGTCGAGCCTGAAGGTGACCAGCTCCGGCGGCGCGGCCCTGCCGCACGAGGTCGGCGTGCGGATGGAGGGGATCACCGGGCTTCGGCTCGGCGGCGGCTGGGGCATGACCGAGACCTCGCCCGCCGGCACCAACCTGCCGCTCGACCGCGCGCCGGGGCCGGGCGACATCGGCCTGCCGCTGCCCGGCATCGAGATGGACGTGGTGGCGCTCGACGACCCCGCCCGCGTGCTGCCGCCGGGCGAGATCGGCGAGGTGCGGATACGCGGGCCGAACGTGACGCCCGGCTATTGGCGGCGTCCCGAGGAGACGGCGGAGGCGTTCGTGGACGGCTGGTTCCTCACGGGCGACATCGGCCACATGGCGCCGGACGGCATGTTCACGCTCGTGGACCGCAAGAAGGACATGATCATCTCCGGCGGCTTCAACGTGTATCCCCGCACGGTCGAGGACGCGATCCACGAGCACCCGAACGTGCGGGAGGCCGCCGTCATCGGCGTGCCGGACCCGTATCGCGGCCAGTCGGCCAAGGCGTATATCGTCCTGCGCGACGGGGCCGCACCGCTGACGCTGGAGGCGCTGCGCGATTTCCTGGCGGACAAGCTGGGCCGGCACGAGCTGCCGGCCGCCCTCGAACTCCGTGACAGCCTGCCGCACACGCCGGTGGGCAAGCTTGCGAAGCGCGAGCTGATCGCCGAACTGAAGCAACAAGGACACTGAGCCATGGTTGAAGCCGTCATCGTCTCCACCGCGCGCACCCCCATCGGCCGGGCCATGCGCGGCGCGTTCAACATGACCCACGGGGCCGAGATGGGCGGCCACGCCGTGCAGCACGCGGTCGAGCGCGCCGGGCTGCACGCCGACGAGGTGGAGGAGGTCGTGCTGGGCTGCGCCAACCCCGAGGGCGCGACCGGCGGCAACATCGCCCGGCAGGCGGCGCTGCGGGCGGGCCTGGGCAGCGGCACCGCGGCGATGACGGTCAACCGCTTCTGCTCGTCGGGCTTGCAGGCCATCGCCATCGCCGCCAACCGCGTGGTGTGCGACGGCGTGCCGGTGGCGGTGGCGGGCGGGCTTGAGAACATCAGCCTCGTGCAGACCACGCTGAACCGGCACATGTACAAGGACGCCTGGCTGGAGGACCACGCCCCGGCGGTTTACATGCCGATGATCGAGACGGCGGACATCGTGGCCAGCCGCTACGGCATCAGCCGGGAAGCGCAGGACGAATACGCGCTGGAAAGCCAGCGCCGCACCGCGGCCGGGCAGCAGGCCGGGCGCTTCGACCAGGAGATCGTGCCGTTGCCGAGCGTCATGGCCGTGACCGACAAGGTGACGGGCGAGGTGCGGCACGAGCAGGTCAACCTGCGCCAGGACGAGGGCAACCGTCCAGAGACCACGCTGGAGGGCCTGGCGAAGCTGAAGCCGGTGCGCGGCGAGGGCCAGTTCATCACCGCGGGCAACGCGAGCCAGCTCTCGGACGGCGCCAGCGCCTGCGTCGTCATGTCGGACCGTGAGGCGGCGCGGCGTGGCCTGGAGCCGATGGGCGTGTTCCGCGGCCTCGCCGTTGCCGGCTGCGATCCCGACGAGATGGGCATCGGCCCGGTGTTCGCGGTGCCGCGCCTCTTGGAGCGCCACGGCCTGACGGTGGACGACATAGACTTGTGGGAGCTGAACGAAGCGTTCGCGAGCCAGGTGCTGTACTGCCGCGACAAGCTCGGCATCCCCGCCGACCGCCTGAACGTCGATGGCGGCTCCATCTCCATCGGCCATCCCTACGGCATGAGCGGCGCGCGGATGACCGGGCATGCTTTGATCGAAGGCAAGCGTCGGGGTGCCAAGCGCGTGGTCGTCACCATGTGCATTGGCGGCGGCCAGGGCGCCGCCGGGCTGTTCGAGCTGCGATAGGAGCGGGTCATGGATCTAAGGTTCACTGCCGAGGAAAACGCCTTCCGCGAGCAGATGCGCGAGTTCTTCACGACGCAGATCCCGGCGGACATCCGCGACCAGGTGCAGCGCGGCGAGCATGTCTCCCGCGACCAGCAGGTGACGGCGCAGCGCATCATGAACGCCCACGGCCTTGCGGTGCCGCACTGGCCGGCCGCGTGGGGCGGGCAGGACTGGACGCCGGTGCAGCTCTACATCTACCAGGACGAGATGCAGCAGAACTGCGTGCCGGCGCCGCTCGGCTTCAACACCAACATGGTCGGCCCGGTGATCGCGCAGTTCGGGTCTGAGGCGCAGAAGCAGCAGTTCCTGGCGCCCACCGCCAACCTCGACATCTGGTGGTGCCAGGGCTTCTCCGAACCCGGCGCCGGGTCGGACCTCGCGAGCCTCCGCACCACGGCGGTGCGGGACGGCGACCATTACGTGGTGAACGGCCAGAAGACCTGGACGACGTTGGCGCAGCACGCCGACTGGATCTTCTGCCTCGCCCGCACCAACCCAGGTGCGGCCAAGCGGCAGGAGGGCATCAGCTTCATCCTAATCGACATGAAGACGCCGGGCATCACGGTCCGTCCGATCCAGACCATCGACGGCGGCGTGGAGGTCAACGAGGTCTGGCTCGACGACGTGCGCGTGCCCGTCGAAAACCTGGTCGGCCAGGAAAACAAGGGGTGGGACTACGCCAAGTTCCTGCTGGGCAACGAGCGCACCGGCATCGCCCGTGTCGGCGTGAGCAAGGCGCGCATTCGCCGCATCAAGCAGTTGGCAGCACTTGAGCGCGTCGGCGACCGCGCGATGATCGAGGAGCCGCACTTCCGCGAGCGTGTCGCCTCCATCGAGGTGGAACTCAAGGCGCTGGAGATGACCCAGCTCCGCGTCGTCGCCGACGAGCGCAGGCGGGACCGGGCGCTCCCGAACCCGGCCAGCTCGATTCTCAAGATCAAAGGTTCCGAGCTGCAGCAGGCGACGACGGAATTGCTGATGGACGTGGTCGGCCCCTACATCCTGCCGTACGACGACCACGAGCACGGCAGCAACGAGCCGCCGGTCGGCCCCGAGTACGCGGCGGAGGCGGCGCCCACCTACTTCAACTGGCGCAAGATTTCGATCTACGGCGGGTCGAACGAAATCCAGCGGAATATTGTTGCAAAGGCGATCCTTGGGTTCTAACCGGAACCGTTGCGGGCATCGCGAGTTGGAATGCGATGTCCGCCACCAAGGAGATTTCGATGAGCACCCAGACGAACCGATCTTCCGCCCGCGCCCTGTTGCTCGCGCTGGCACTCGCCGCATTGGCGCCCATGCTGAGCGCCTGCAACACCACCGCCGGCGCCGGGCAGGACCTGGGCGCCGCCGGCCGTGCGGTCACGAACAGCGCGGACAAGGTCAAGAACGGCCTCTAGCCTTTGCAGCGTTAGGGGTTAGCGGGCCGGCGTGTTTCGGCTACGCTGACCCCAACGCGAACGGGGGGACGGCATGGACTTCGATCTCAGCGACGAGCAGCGGCTGCTGAAGGACAGCGTGGACCGCATGATCGCGGATCGCTACGGATTCGAGGCGCGCAAGGGCTACCGTGCCGCGCCGGATGGCTGGAGCCGGGACATCTGGACGCAGTTCGCCGACATCGGCCTGCTGGGTCTGCCGTTCACCGAGACGCAGGGCGGGTTCGGCGGCGGCCCGGTCGATACCGCGATGGTCATGGAGGCCTGCGGCCGTGCCTTGGTGGTCGAGCCGTACTTCGCCACCGTCGTCGCCTGTGGCGCGTTGCTGCGCCACGCCGCGTCGGAGGCGCAGATGGATGCGCTGGTGCCCGGCATCGCCGCCGGCGAGCGCGTGCTGGCCTATGCCCAGGTCGAGCGGCAGTCGCGCCACAGCCTGAACGACGTGGCGACCAGGGCGGAGCGCGATGGCGACGGCTGGCGCCTTACCGGGGAGAAGAGCCTGGTGCTGCACGGCGACAGCGCCGACACCCTGCTTGTTACCGCCCGCACCGCCGGCACGCACCGGGAGCGCCACGGCATCGGCCTGTTCCTGGTGGGAGCAGATGTGGCCGGCGTCACCCGGCGCGGCTACCCGACCCAGGACGGCATGCGCGCCGCCGAGATCAGCCTGGCCAATGCGCCGGGCGAGGCCCTGGGCGACCCGGCCGAGGCGCTTCCGGTGCTGGAGCAGGCGAACGACGAGATGCTGGCAGCTCTGTGCGCCGAGGCCGTCGGCGTGATGGACGCGATGCACGCCATGACGGTCGATTACCTGAAGACTCGCAAGCAGTTCGGCCGCGCCATCGGCGAGAACCAGGCCCTGCAGCACCGCGCCGTGGATATGTATGTGTCGCTGGAGCAAGCGCGCAGCATGGCGCTGTACGCGACCATGATGGCGTCGGATCCGGACCCGCTGGAGCGGCAGCGCGCCATGCACGCCGCCAAGGTGCAGATCGGCCGCAGCGGGCGCCATATCGGCCAGGAGTCGATCCAGCTGCACGGCGGCATCGGCGTCACGATGGAGTATGCGGTCGGCCACCACTTCAAGCGCATGACCATGATCGAGCGCGGCTTCGGCGACACCGACACCCACCTGGCGGCCTTGGCCCGGCTGGGCGGCCTGATCGCCGCCTGAGCGGTGGCGTCCTGCCCGGCGATGCTGTAAGCAGCCGCCGGGCATCTTGGGACCCTGTCGTATCGAATGCTGTCGAAAGCCGTCGTCGTCTTGGCGTTTGTGCTGGCTACCGCTCCGGCCCGGGCCGAGCCTGACCAGCCCTATGCCGCCTGCGAGGCCGCCATCGCCGCCGCACAAAAGGCGCCGCGCATCCCGGACAAGCTGATGCCGGCGATGTCGCGGGTGGAAAGCGGCCGGCTGGACCCCCTGACCAAGCAGGTCCGCGCCTGGCCTTGGACGATCAACGTCGAAGGGGCTGGCTTCTTCTTTGACAGCAAGGGCCAGGCCATCGACGCCGTGCGCGCCCTGCAGGCCCGCGGCGTCCGCTCCATCGACGTGGGCTGCATGCAGGTCAACCTCATGCACCACCCCACCGCCTTCGCCAGCCTGGACGAGGCGTTCGAGCCGGCGGCGAACGCCCGCTACGCTGCCCGGTTCCTGTCGGCGCTATATCGGCAGACCGGCGACTGGAACCTGGCGACGGCGAACTACCATTCCGCCAATGCCGACCGTGGAGAGGACTACCAGCGCCGGGTGTTCGGCCGGGTCATGACGCCGATGGCCAAGGGCGCTCCGGCGCCGTCCGGCCCCTACGGCGTCTGGCCGCCGCCCGGCAGTTCCTATGCCGCGCTGCCGCCGGTCGAGTTCTCCTACGGCGCCTTTGCCCCGGCGCCGGGCCGCGTGCTGGTGCAGCTTCCGCCGCTGCGCCGTTAGAGCGGCGTGCATCGCCTGGAACGCTGCTCATGGAGGGTGCCATGTCGGGAATAGAGGGGAAAGTCGTCGCGATCACGGGCGCAAGCAGCGGGATCGGCGAAGCGACGGCGCTTCTGCTCGCCGGCCGTGGCGCGAAGGTCGTGCTTGGCGCGCGCAGGCTGGACCCGCTCATGGCGCTGGCCGCCCGCATCGCAGACGCGGGCGGGGAGGCAGCCTATGCGTCTACGGATGTGAGGCGGCGCAGCGACCTCACCGGCCTCGTGGCATTGGCCTGTGAGCGGTATGGCAAGCTCGACGTCCTGATCAGCAACGCGGGCGTCATGCCGATCTCCCCGCTCGATGACCTGCGGGTGGACGATTGGGACGAGATGATCGACGTGAACATCAAGGGCGTGCTGTACGGCATCGCCGCGGCGCTGCCGGTGTTCCGCGAGCAGGGCTCCGGCCACTTCGTCAACATCGCCTCGACGGCAGGGCACAAGACGGTCGCGAACCAGTCGGTCTATTCCGGCACCAAGTTCGCCGTGCGCGCCCTTTCCGAGGGTCTGCGCCAGGAAGCCGGCGACAAGCTGCGCGTGACGATTCTCTCGCCCGGCTTTGTTCGCACGAGCTTCGCGGACGGCGTGACGAACCCGGAGATGAAAGCGCAGCTCGAAACCGCCCGGGACAGGTTCGCCATGCCGCCGGACGCGGTCGCCCGCGCCATCGCGTTCGCGATCGAGCAGCCGGCCGACATCGACGTGGGCGAGATCATCGTCCGCCCGACGGCGCAGGGTTAGCTCAGTCCGCCGCCGAGGCCAGCTTGAAGTTGCGGAACTGCTGGCGCAGCGCCAGCTTGTTCAGCTTGCCCGTCGCGGTGTGCGGAAGCTGCTCGACCACCACCACCTCATCGGGCGTCCACCATTTCGCGACCTTGCCGGCGTAGGAGGCAAGCAGCGCGGCCGGGTCGATGGTGCGCCCGGGCTTGGCGACGACGATCAGCAGCGGGCGCTCGTCCCATTTCGGGTGGCGTGCGCCGACGATGGCGGCCTCGGCCACGTCCGGATGATCGACGGCGATGTTCTCAAGCTGGATGGAGCTGATCCACTCGCCGCCGGACTTCACGATGTCCTTGGTGCGGTCGGTGATCTCCATCACGCCATGCCGGTCGATGGTGGCGACGTCCCCAGTGGCGAACCAGCCCTCCGCGTCGGTCGCGTCGGCGTCGGCGTTGAGGTAGCGCCGCGCCACCCAGGGGCCGCGCACCATCAGATTGCCGTACGTGGCGCCGTCCCAGGGCAGCTCGCGGCCCTCGTCGTCCACGATCCTCATGTCGAGGCCGGGCACGGCGCGGCCCTGCTTGTATTGCAGCGCCCGGGCCGCCTCGGGCGCCAGGGCGGCGGTGCCGGGCTTCGGGCTGTTGTAGGTGCCGAGCGGGCTGGTCTCCGTCATGCCCCAGGCGTGGTCAACCTTCACCCCGTACTCCTGGGCAAAGACGTCGATCAGCATGGGCGGGCAGGCCGACCCGCCGCAGACCAGGCGCTGCAGGGTGTCGAGCCGGCCGCCGGTCGCGCGGAGGTGCTGCAGCAGGCCCATCCACACCGTCGGCACCCCGGCCGACATCGTGACCCGCTCGCCGTTCATCAGCGACTGCATGCTGGCGCCGTCGAGGTGGCGGCCGGGCATGATGAGGCTCGCCCCCACCATCGGCGCGGCGTAGGGCAGGCCCCAGGCGTTGACGTGGAACATCGGCACCACCGGCAGCACGCGGTCGATGCTGCGCAGGCCCAGCACGTCCGGCAGGTTGATCGCGTAGGCGTGGATCAGGGTGCTGCGATGGCTGTACAGCACGCCCTTGGGCCGGCCCGTGGTGCCGGAGGTGTAGCACAGCGCGCTCGCCTGCTCCTCGTCGAGGCGCGGCCAGGCGAAGTCGTCGTCGGCGTCGGCCAGCAGCGTCTCGTAGCACAGCAGCGCCTGGCCCGGCGCCAGCGCCACCTCCGGCATCTCCGCCGGGTCCGCCAGCATGACAAAGGCGCGCACCCCGGGGACGAGCGGCGCCACGGCGGCGAGCAGCGGGACGAAGCTCGTGTCGGCGAACACGATGCCGCTGCCGGCGTCGTTCAGCACGAAGGCGATGTCGTCGGGCGAGAGGCGCGGGTTCACCGTGTGGATGACCGCCCCCATGCCGGAGACGGCGTAGTACAGCTCCAGGTGCCGGTGCCCGTTCCAGGCGAGCGTCGCCACGCGGTCGTCCCCCTGCACACCGAGCCGCAGCAGCGCGCGGGCCAGGGTGCGGGCGCGCCGCTCGATCCCGGCGTAGTCGGTGCGGTGGATCGCGCCCTCCGCCGTGCGGGACACGACCTCGGCCCGGGGATGGTGGCGGGCGGCGTGGGTGATGATGGACGAGATCAGCAGGGGCTGCGATTGCATCAAACCGAGCATGGGACATTTCCTGACCAAAAGGCCGTCTGGGTGCGGCGGTGCCCCAGGATGGCCGGGTCGGGCCGCGGTGTCACGGGCCGTTGCGGCGGAGCGTTGTGGTATGAAAGGCTGTTGAGCAATTTTCTTACGTTTGTTGCGCGAGGCGCTTGAG
>CAXSHI010000047.1:0-24785 GCA_964236755.1 uncultured Acetobacteraceae bacterium | reverse complement strand
ACCTCGACATGACGATGGTGTGCCATCACCTGAACCCGCGCGTGCCGGAGGACGTGGCCTTCGCCGAAAGCCGCATCCGCCCGCAGACCATCGCGGCGGAGGACGTGCTGCACGACATCGGCGCGATCTCCATGCTCGGCTCCGACAGCCAGGGGATGGGGCGCATCCACGAGGTGATCTGCCGGACCTGGCAGTTGGCCAGCAAGATGCGGGGGCAGCGCGGCCCCTTGCCGGAGGACGTGCCGGGGCAGGGGGACAACGCGCGCATCCTGCGCTACATCGCCAAGTACACGATCAATGCCGCCCGCACCTTCGGTATTGCCGGACATGTCGGTTCGCTGGAGGACGGCAAGATGGCGGACATCGTCGTCTGGCGCCCGGCGTTCTTCGGCATCAAGCCGGAGCTGGTCATCAAGGGGGGCTTCATCGCCTGGGGCGCCATGGGCGACAGCGCCGCCTCCTTGATGACCTGCGAGCCGCTGATGCTGCGCCCGCAATGGGGCGCGTTCGGCCGGGCCAAGCAGGCGCTGTCGGCGTGCTTCGTGCACCCGAGCGCCATCGACGCCGGGCTGGGCGCGGAGCTTGGCCTGCACAAGGCGCTGCTGCCGGCCGGCGGCACGCGCGGCCTGCGCAAGGCGGACATGCTGCGCAACGACGCCTGCCCCGACATGCGCGTCGATCCGCAGACCTTCGACGTGTACGTGGACGGCGTGCTCGCGACCTGCGAACCCGCGGCGGAGCTGCCGCTCGCGCGGCGCTACATGCTGCGATGACCGCGGCGCGCATCGGCATCGGCGGTCCCGTCGGCTCCGGCAAGACCGCGCTGATCGAGGCGCTGATCCCCGTGCTCGCGGCGCGCGGCATCGACCTCGCGGTGGTCACCAACGACCTGGTGACGGAGGAGGACGCCGAGCGCCTGCGCCGGTCCGGCCTGATCGACCCGCGCCGCGTTGCCGCGGTGGAGGCCGGCGCCTGCCCCCACACGGTGATCCGCGAGGACCCGACGCTCAACATCGTCGCCGGCGACGAGCTTGAGCGGCGCTGGCCCGGCCTTGACCTGCTGATCTACGAATCCGGCGGCGACAACCTCGCCTCGACCTTCTCGCTCGACCTGGTGGACTGGTGGATCTTCGTGATCGACGTGGCCGGCGGCGGCGACATCCCGCGCAAGCGCGGACCCGGCGTGCTGCGCTGCGACCTGCTGGTGGTCAACAAGATCGACCTCGCCCCCTACGTGGGCGTCGATCTGCCGCTCATGCTCGCCGAGGCTGGGACAGTGCGGAACGGGCATCCCGTGGTGGCCACCGACGCGCGGGGCGGGGAGGGGATCGCGGCCGTGGCCGACCATCTGTGCCGCGCGGTTTTGTTCAATCATGAAGTCGGGCGCTGAGGCGGGCGTCGAGGCCACGCTCGATTTCGTCGTCGCGGGCGGGCGCACAGGCTTGCGGCGCCAGCACGTGCCCTACCCGTTCCACGTGACGCGGCCGTTCCACCTAGACCCCGGGCGGCCGGATCTTGCGACCCTGTACCTGCAATCCGCCTCCGGCGGCGTTTACAGCGGCGAGCGGCTCGGCCTTGCCGTGGCGATGGCGAAGGATGCGGCGGCGTTCGTCACCACGCAGTCGGCCACGATCGTCCACGACTGCCGCGGCAAGCCTGCGGCGTTGGGCGTGCAGCTGTCGCTGGCATGTGGCAGCCTGCTGACCTATGCCCCGGACCCGCTGGTGTTGTTTCCGGGTGCTGCGGTCCACGCGACGCTCCGCGTGGCGCTTGGGCCGGGCGCGGTGGCGGTGTGCCAGGACGGCTTCGCCTGCCATGACCCCGGCGGCCAGGGCGCCCCGTTCGACTATATCCGGACCGAGACGGTCATCCACGGCCCGGACGGCGCGATTCGCGTGACCGACCGCGGGCTGGTCGCGGGCGCCATGCTCGGGGCGGCCGCCTCGCCGCTCGGCCCTTATCGCGCGGCCGGCAGCGTGCTCCTGCTCGGCAGGCTCCTGGCGGACGGCCGGGCGTTGCAGGCGCGGATCGACCTGCTGGGCTGCGCGTCCGGCGTCTCCCCGCTGCCCAACGGCGCGGGCACCGGGATACGCCTGCTTGCCCCGGATGGCGGGCGGCTGTCCCTTGCGCTGGCGCTGGCATCCAACGCATGCTTCCGAGCCGCATCCGGCATCGACCCGGCGCCTCGCCGGAAATAGCATCCCGCCGCCATCGCGCGAACACCAGGGCGCCCCGCCGGGCGCCGATCCACAAGGACAGACGCAGTGGCACAGGACGGACGCAGTGGCTCTGCATAGCGGCACCAAAGGTGCTCAGGCCGGCTCAAGACCGGCAGGGACCCCATGAACCCGCCCTGGCGCTTCGGCCTGCTCTGCTCCCAGACCGGCGTCACGGCGAGGGTCGAGACCACCCAGCTCAACGCTTCCCTTCTGGCCATCGAGCAGATCAACCAGGCCGGCGGCGTTGCCGGGCGCCTGATCGAGCCGATCGTCTGCGACCCGGCCTCCAACCCCAAGCAGTTCGCGGCCCTGGCTGAGGGCCTGCTCAGCCAAGGGAGCGCCCGCCTGCTTTTCGGCTGCTACATGTCGAGCACCCGCAAGGCCGTGCTGCCGCTGGTGGAGGCCTATCGCGGCCTGCTGTTCTACCCAACGCTGTATGAAGGATTCGAGTACTCGAAGCACTGCATCTACACGGGCGCCGCGCCGAACCAGAACTCGATGCAGTTGGCGAAGTACTTGTTCGGCGCCTACGGCCGGCGCTTCTTCTTCGTGGGGTCAAACTACGTGTATCCCTACGAGTCCAACCGCATCATGGCCGAGCTGGTCCGGCAGGCCGGCGGCGCCGTGTTGGACGAGATCTACGTGCCCTTGGCGCCCAAGCCCGCCGATTTCAACAAGGCAATCCGCGGGATCGCCCGCACGGAGCCGGACGTCGTCTTCTCAACCGTCGTGGGTGAAGGAACGGCCATGTTCTACGACGCCTTCCACCAGGCCGGGTTCGACCCGGTCCGGCTGCCCATCGCCAGCCTCACGACCAGCGAGGCGGAGGTGGCGGACATGGCGCCCGGGGCCGCCTGCGGCCACGTCACCGCGGCCCCCTTCTTCGACATCCTCCCCGGCTTGGCCGCGGCCGGCTTCGTCTCGGCCTACCGCGCGCGCTTCGGCGCGGGCGCCCCGGTCCCGGCGGCTGCGGAGGCCGCGTACTTCCAGATGATGCTGGCGGCGAAGGCGATCGGGCAGGCCGGCGCCGACGATCCCGGGCTTGTGCAGGCGGCGCTGGCGGAATGCGAGTACGATGCGCCGCAAGGCCGCGTGCGGATCGACCACGACAACAACCACACGTATCTCTGGCCCCGCGTCGCCCGCCTGAACGCCGCCGGGCGGTTCGAGGTCGTCTGGAACGCCAAGCTCCCAGTCAAGCCGGACCCGTACCGCGTGACCCAGACCCTCGAAGAGTGGTCGGGCGCCGTGCGCCGGCTCCCCGCCTGACGGCCGGCTCGGGGGTCGAACCCGTGGCGATCCAGATCCTCCGAGACCTGCGCGGCCTGCGCGTCGATGTCATCCACCCGCCGGACGGCGAGGGCGTCAGCCTGGTCGAGCACCTGCGGCGCATCGGCTGCGCCGTGTCCACCGCCTGGCCGGTGCCGGAGGCGCTGCCGCCCACCGCCGACATCGTCCTCCTGGCCATCGACCACGACAGCCGCGAGCCGCTGCGCCAGCTGTTCCGGGGCCGCGACCGGATCACGCCGACCCTGATCGCCGTCGTCGGCTACGAGAACCCGTCGGTCCTGCAGCTGGTGCTGGAGGCCGGCGCCCACGCCGTCGTCGAGCGCCCGGTGCGCCCGTTCGGCCTGCTGACCCAGCTCGCCGTCGCCCGCAGCCTGTGGCTGCAGCAGCAGGAGGCGCTGCGCCGGACGCAGAAGCTGGAGCGCAAGCTGGCCGGCCTCCAGCGCATCCAGCGGGCGAAGTCGATCCTCATGGACGGCCACGGCCTGTCGGAGGACGCCGCCTACCAGAACATCCGCAAGCAGGCGATGGGCAGGCGGATCAGCATGGAAGAGATGGCCGACGCGATCATCAACGCAAAGCTCTTGAACTTCCGCGGGGACGCCGACTAAGCTGACATTAACGGCGGGAATGACCCGCGCACGCCCCGGCACCAATGATGCTGCCCCGGCGAGGCCACGCGGCCCGTGCTCCCCATCCCAGAAGGCCATCGGGCTTTTCTTGCCTGCGGCGGCTTGCATTCCGCCGGGCGATCCTGTCCGGCCCGGCACAATCAGGAGGCTTTCGCGCCCATGAGCACGATGACAGGCACGACGACACGACGGGCGGCCCTGATCGGCGCGGCCGGGGCGCTCGCGACGCCGTACCTCTTCCACCGCGCGGCGCGCGCCGCCGACGCGATCAAGGTGGGCGTGCTGTTCTCGCAGACCGGCGGCCTGTCGATCGTCGAGAAGTCGCTGAACGACGCGACGCTGATGGCGATCTCGGAAATCAACGCGAAGGGCGGCGTGTTGGGCCGGCCGGTGCAGGCCGTGGTGGAGGACGGCGCGTCCGATCCCAAAACCTTCAACGAGAAGGCGTCGAAGCTCGTCATCCAGGACAAGGTGCCGTCCGTGTTCGCCTGCTACACCTCGGCGAGCCGCAAGGCGGTGCTGCCGGTGTTCGAGCGGCGGCAGAGCCTGCTGCTGTATCCCACGTACTACGAGGGGTTCGAGTGCTCGAAGAACGTCGCCTACACCGGCGCCGTGCCGAACCAGCAGTTGTCGAACTTCATTCCCTGGATCATCAAGACGCTTGGCAAGAAGAAGTTCTTCATCGTGGGCTCGAACTACATCTACCCGCGCGAGATGGCCAAGGTCAGCAAGATCCTGATCGAGCAGAACGGCGGCCAGTGGGTCGCCGACGAATACCTGGAGTTAGGCGATTCCGAGTGGGGGTCCATGGTCAACAAGATCAAGAACTCCGGCGCCGACGTGGTGCTGTCGAACGTCGTGGGCGACAGCGTCGTCGCCTTCTACCGCGAGTTCAAGAACCAGGGCATGTCGCAGGACAAGCTGCCGATCTGCGCCACCGTGACCTCCGAGATCGAGATCGCCGCGATGGGGCCGGAATACGCGGCGGGCAGCTTCACCTCGTTCCCGTATTTCATGGCCATCGACACCGACGCCAACAAGGCGTTTGTCGAGCGTTACCGGGCGTTCGTGAAGAACCCGAAGGCGGTGACGCACCACGCGCTCGAATCCTCCTATTTCCAGGTGCACCTGTGGGCGCAGGCGGTCGCAAAGGCCGGGGAGGCGGCGCCCATCCCGATCCGCAACGCGCTGGCGGGCCAGGAATTCGCCGCGCCCGGCGGCATGGTGAAGATCGAGCCGCAGAACCTGCATACCTGGCTCACGCCGCGCATCGCGCAGTGGCAGCCGGACGGGCAGGGCAAGATCATCGACGCCTACAAGGCGCCGGTCATGCCGCTGCCCTACGTGGCATACGGGGAGACCGACAGCGCGCCGTTCTGCACGGGGAAGGGCCTCGATACCGCCAAGCTGAAGGGGTAGCCCGCGCATGGGAGCGCATGGCCGAGGAGCGACGTATGGCTGAGGTCGTGTTCATCGGCCTGAGCCTCGCCTCCGTCCTGCTGCTCGTCGCCCTCGGCTTGGCGATCACCTACGGGGCCATGGGCGTCATCAACATGGCGCACGGCGAGATGGTCATGCTCGGCGCCTACACCACCGTCTTGACCCGGATCTACCTGCATCTGGACATCCTGGCCGCAATCCCGCTCGCCTTCATCGCCACGGCCCTGATCGGCTACGCCATCGAGCGTGTGGTGGTGCGGAGGCTGTATGGCCGGCTGCTCGACACCCTGCTCGCCACCTGGGGCGTCGCCATCCTGATCCAGCAAGCGGTGCGGCTCGAACTCGGCGCGTCGTTCTTTGGCCTGCACATCGCGGGCCTTGGCCCCGGGCTGCAGAACGTCGCCGTGCCGCCGGAGCTGACCGGGGCGCTCACGTTCGGCCACGTCCAGGTCAATGCGTTCCGCGCCTTTATCATCGGGGTCACGCTGCTGCTGACGCTGATCACCTGGCTGCTGATGTACCGGACCTCCATCGGCATCCAGGTCCGCGCCATCATGCGCAACCCGCGCATGGCCGCCGCCTGCGGCATCGACGTGGACCGCATCAACGCCCTGACCTTCGCCTACGGCTCGGGCCTGGCAGGCGTCGCCGGCGTCATGGTGTCAGGCTTCAAGACGGTGTTCCCCGACATGGGCACCCCCATGGTGGTCGATGCCTTCCTGGTGGTCGTGGTGGGCGGCGTCGGCAGCCTGCTCGGCTCCGTATTCTCGGCCGGGCTGCTGGGCCAGCTCAACGGCGTCACGGCGTTCCTGTCGAACGACATCATCGCCCGCGCCGTCGTGTTCGCTTTCGTCATCGCCGTGATCATGACCCGGCCGCGCGGCCTGTTCTCGCAAAAGGCGCGCTGAGCCATGCCGGGCAAGCGGACGCTCGACTACGCCGCCTACGCGGTGTTCATCGGCCTGATCCTGTGCGCGCCGCTGGTGCTGGAGGAGTTCTGGCTCAACCGCATCGCCAAGTTCCTCGTGTACGGCCTGCTCGGCGTCGCCATCGCGCTCAGCTGGGGCTACGCCGGCATCCTCAACCTCGGTCAGGGCCTGTTCTTCGGCTTAGGCGCCTACATGATGGCGATGTCGCTCAAGCTGGCCAGCCCGACCAGCCTGCAGCAGGGGTCGGCGACCCCGGTGCCCGACTTCATGCTGTGGAATGCGGAGCCGGGCGCCAAGACCGACCTGTGCTGCATCAACCATGGCTCCTTCCTGTGGACCCCGTTCCAGAACCCGTGGTTCGGCATCGGCATGGCCGTGCTGGCGCCGGTGCTGGTGGCGACCGTGATCGGCTGGGTGATGTTCAGGAAACGCATCTCGGGCGTGTTCGTGTCCATCATCATGCTGGCCCTGGTGCTGCTGGTGCGCCTCGTGGTGATCGACGCGCAGCCGCTCACCAACGGGTTCAACGGGCTGACCGACCTTGGCAACCTCGTGGTGTTCGGCATGGAGCTGGACCCCTACGAGGTCGTCACCTACTACGTCGTCGCGGGCACGCTGGCGCTCGCCCTGATCGCCACGCGCATGCTGGTGGAGACGCGGGCCGGGCTGATCCTGCAGGCGATCCGCGACGACCAGAACCGGGTGCGCTACCTCGGCTTCGACGTGCCGCTGTATCAGGTGTTCTTCTTCGCCGTCTCCGCCGCCATCGCGGGCGTCGCCGGCATGCTGTACGTCGTCGTGGCGCAGTTCGCCTCGCCCACCTTCATGGACCTGTCGTTCTCCATCACCATGGTGGTCTGGGCCGCGGTCGGCGGCCGCGCCTCGCTGCTCGGCGCCTGCATCGGCGCCATCGGCATCAACATCATCGAGGCCGGCGCGAGCGAGACCCAGGCCCTCGTGCAGGCCTGGCGCGCGGTGATCGGCCTGATCTTCGTGCTGGTTGTGCTCTATTTGCCCCGCGGCGTCGCGGGGTTCGCGAGCGACGCCGCCGACACCGTACTGTCGCGCTTCGGCCGCAAGCGGCCTCCGGCCGCCCGGCCCGCGGGCGAGCGGGTCGCATCATGAGCGCCGTGCTGACGGTGGATGGCCTCGGCGTCGCGTTCGCCGGGTTCAAGGCCGTGGACGGCGTCTCGCTGATCATCGAGGAGGGCGAGCTGCGCGTGCTGCTCGGCGCCAACGGCGCGGGCAAGACGACGCTGATGGACCTGATCTCCGGCAAGACCAAGAGCACGCAGGGCCGTGTCCACCTGCGCGACACTGACATCACCAACTGGGAGGAGCCGGCCATCGCGCGGGCCGGCATCGGCCGCAAGTTCCAGATCCCGAGCGTGTTCCGGGAGTTGACGGTGCGCCGCAACCTGGAGGTCGCCGGCTGCGGCAAGCCCGGCGTGTTCGCCAACCTGCGCTTCGGCATGCCGCGTGCCGCCCGGCGCCGCCTTGAGGAAGTGCTGGACCTCACCGGCCTTGCGGACGAGGCGCAGACGGTGGCCGGCACGCTCAGCCACGGCCAGACCCAATGGCTCGAACTCGGCCTGCTGGTCATGCAGGACCCGAAGCTGCTGCTGCTCGACGAGCCGACCGCCGGCATGACGGCCGCGGAGACGCTGCGCACCGCCGACATCATCAAGAGCCTGCGCGGCACCCACACCGTCATTGTCGTCGAGCACGACATGGCGTTCGTGCGCGAGATCGCCCAGCGCATCACGGTGATGCACCTGGGCCAGGTGCTCGCCGAGGGCGACATGGCGAGCATCGAGGCTGACCCCCGCGTCCGCGCCGCCTATCTCGGCTCGAAGGGCATCCACTGATGCTGACGCTCGACGCCGTGGACGCCTTCTACGGACGCAGCCACGCGCTGCACGGGGTGTCGCTCGGCATCCCGGCCGGCGCGATCACCGCAATCCTGGGGCGCAACGGGGTCGGCAAGACCACGCTGCTGAAGACCCTCATGGGCCTGATGGAGCGCGTCACCGGCACGATCCGCCTGGCGGGGCGCGACATCACCCGGGCGCCTGCCTACCGCCGCGCCCGCGCCGGCATCGCCTATGTGCCGCAGGGGCGGGAGATCATCCCGGACTTCACGATCCGCGAGAACATTCTGATGGGCGCCTTCGCGCGTCCCGGCCGCCGGGTCATCCCCGACCTGGTGCCGGAGCTGTTCCCCTATCTCATGCAGAACCTCGACCGGCCCGGCGGCGTGCTGTCCGGCGGGCAGCAGCAGCAGCTGGCCATCGCCCGCGCGCTGGCCGCCGAACCCCGGGTCCTGCTGCTCGACGAACCCACCGAAGGCATCCAGCCCAGCATCGTCGAGGAGATCGAGGCCATCATCATCCGCCTCAACAGCGAGGCGAAGCTGACGGTGGTGCTGGTCGAGCAGAATGTCGCCTTCGCCCGCCGCGCCGGCCACCACTTCGCCATGATGGAAAAGGGCCGGGCGGTCGCGGAGGGCGGCATGGCGGAGCTGACCGATGCGCTGGTGCATCGGCATATGGCCGTCTAACAACAGGAGCTAGCAATGCTGCACGGTGATATTTCCAGTAGCAAGGACACAGTCGGCGTCGCCGTCGTCAACTACAAGATGCCGAGCCTGCACACCCGCGCGGAGGTGCTCGACAACGCACGCAACATCGCCGCCATGCTGACCGGCATGAAGCGCGGCCTGCCGGGCATGGACCTCGTGATCTTCCCGGAATACTCGACCCACGGCATCATGTACGACAGCAAGGAGATGTACGACACGGCGTCGTCCATCCCCGGCGAGGAGACCGAGATCTTCGCCGAGGCCTGCCGCAAGGCCAAGGTGTGGGGCGTGTTCTCGCTCACCGGCGAGCGGCACGAGGAGCATCCTCATAAGGCGCCCTACAACACCCTCATCCTGATGAGCGACAAGGGCGAGGTCGTCCAGAAGTACCGCAAGATCATGCCCTGGGTGCCCATCGAAGGCTGGTATCCCGGCAACTGCACCTACGTGTCGGAGGGGCCGAAGGGCCTCAAGATGAGCCTCATCATCTGCGACGACGGCAACTACCCCGAGATCTGGCGCGACTGCGCGATGAAGGGCGCCGAGCTGATCATCCGCTGCCAGGGCTACATGTATCCGGCAAAGGAGCAGCAGATCCTGATGTCGAAGTCGATGGCCTGGGCGAACAACGTCTATGTCGCCGTGGCCAACGCTTCCGGCTTCGACGGCGTGTACTCGTATTTCGGCCATTCCTCGATCATCGGCTTCGACGGCCGCACGCTTGGCGAGTGCGGCACGGAGGAGAACGGCATCCAGTACGCGGCGCTGTCGAAGTCGCTGATCCGCGACGCCCGGCAGAACATGCAATCGGAGAACCACCTCTTCAAGCTGCTGCACCGCGGCTACACGGGGATGCTCAACTCCGGCGACGGCGACAAGGGCGAGGCGTCCTGCCCCTACGACTTCTACGCCAAGTGGATCGCCGATCCCGAGGCGACGCGGGAGATGGTGGAAGCCATGACCCGGCCCGCCATCGGCACCGAGGAGTGCCCCATCGAAGGCATTCCGACCGAGGCCTCCACCCACCGCTAACCCTGTCCGGGCCAGGGGCGGCGTCCCTGGCCCTTGTTTTCTTGGCCCTTACCGCCGCGCCAGCCTGAAGTACAGCCCCGACAGGCGCGCCGGCAGCTCGGCCAGGTCCCGCACCGCGATGGTGTTCGAGGGGCCGAAGACCTGCGCCGCCGATCCCACGCCCTCCGGGTCCAGCACGACGCCGAACACGTCGATGCCCGCCTGCTTCAGCCCGAGTGCCGCCCGCCGCGCATCGATCACAAGCTCCCGGCCGTGGACCACGTCGATGTCCGACGGCTCCCCGTCCGTCAGCACCAGCAACAGCCGGCGCCAGGCGCGCGACCCCGCGAACTCGGGCCGCGCATGGCGCAGCGCCGTACCCAGCCGGGTCGAAAGTCCCGGCCGTAGCCCGGCCAGGCGGGACAGGACGGCATCGTCGAACCGCTCGCCGAACGTCTTGATGTCCGTCATCCGCACGTCCTCCCGCCCGTTCGACGCGAAGGCGCAGAGCTTGAAGGCGTCGCCCCGCCGCTCCAGCGCCTCGCCGAGCAGCGACACCGCGAGGCGCTGCACGTCGAGCACGCTGCGCCCGTCCGGCAGCCGCGCCGCCATGGAGGCCGAGGTGTCGAGCATGACGATCGTGGCCAAGTCCCGGCTGCGCGGCCGGGTGACGCGGAACACCCTTGCGTCCGGTGTGAGGCCGGAGCGGAGCGCGATGGTGGCGTCCAGCGCCGCGTCCATGTCGAGGTCGTCGCCGTCGGGCTGCCGCTTCAGCCGCACCGGCCGGCCGATGGCGGCGGCGCGGACCAGCCCGGCGATCTGCCGCCGCAGCCCCGCCTGCGCCTCGACGGCGGCCCAGAGCGGCGCCGGGTCGGCCGGACGGGCCGGCACGTCGCGCAGCACCGTCCAGTCCGGCCGCTCGACGCCGGCGGCGGCGTCCCACTCCGGATAGGTGGCGATGACGGTGCCGCGCTCGTCCGCAGCCGCCTCCCGCGCCCGCCCGGCACCCTCGCCGCCGCTGCCGCCCCCTGCGTCGCTCCGGCCCCGGGCGGCCTGCACTTGGAGGTCGAGCGCCTGGGACGACTCGTCCGGCGGCTCCCAAAGGTGGTGCCCGTCGTCGCGGTACTCCGGCTCGATGACGTAGTCGCGCCAGTTGAACTGCACCCGCATCTGGCCGAGGTCGTGCCCCAGGACGCGGCCGATCCGCAGGCTGAGCGCCGGGTCGCCGAGGCCGCGCGCCGCCTCGTCCGCGAACAGCGCGCGGGCCTTCGCGACGAACCCGTCGGGGTCCGCGTGCGCCGGGTCGAACAGGGCGCGGGACAGCCGCGCCATTAGGTTGGTCGCCGTGCGCGGCCCGTCCGGCGGCGCCGCATGGAACGGCGCCCATAGCCGATGGAGGCCGGGGAAGCGCCGCATCGCCAGCGCCTCGATCCGCGCATCCTCGATCAGCGTGACCAGCGCGATCTGCAACGGCTTCAAGGGGCCGACCGCGTGGCGCACCGGCGGCTGCGCCAGGTGGGCGGCGGCGTGCGCGGCCATCGCCAGATAGAGCCGCCGCGCCGACGCTTCCGTGTCCGCCGCGACCGACCCCGGCAGCAGGACGACCCGGCCCGCCAGGCTGGCGCGCGGCCGCGGGCTGTCGGACGGCGGCGCGGCGCGCAGCGTCGCCACGTCGCCCCACACCGCCAGCGCGTAGGCGGACAGCAGGCGCGACAGCGCCTCGAACCCCGGCACGTCCGGCCGCCGCGCCAGCAGCGCCCGCGCCCAAGGGTCCTCCAACGAGAAGAATGCCCGGCGCCGCGCGGCGTCCTTCGCATACGCCTTCAGGCCGGCCGCCACGAAATCCGCGAACACCTGGCCGCGCCGGTCGGCCAAAAGCCGCTGCGCGTGCCGGGCGGCCGGCGCCACGCAGTCCGCGTCCTCCCGCGCCAGCCGCTCCAGCCCTTGCCACCAGCGGCGCAGGGCCTCGTCCCCGTCCGCTGCGCCGATGGCGCCCGGCAGCGCGTCCAGGCAGGCGAGGGCCGCCCGCGCGCCGGCGTGCCGGCACACCGCCGCCGCCGCCCGCCCGCTCGCGGCCTGCATGCGCAGCGGTGCCATCCCGCCAGCCGTGGCGCTCCAGAACGCGAGCTGGCAGGCCGGCCCGGCGTTGACCTCGATCAGTTCCAGCGCCGCTGCCGCCCAGTCCTCCAGGGCCGCCGCATCGTGCTTCGGCAGGCGCCGCCAGGCCCGCTCGAAGCCGGGCCGCAGAACGTCGCGGTATCGAACCAGCCGATGCAGCCGCGAGGCCGCGTCCCCCGGCGCGACGGCGGCCGACGCGCTCATGCCGCGCAGGCGGCGATCGCGTTGTCCAGGGCGTCCCGCATGTCGGCGTCGTCCGTGATCGGCAGCACGACGCCCGCGCGCACCGCGTCATGCAGCGACACGCCGCCGGCCAGCAGCCGCCCGGCATGGATCAGCATCCGGGTCGAGGCGCCCTCGTCCAGCCCGTGCCCGCGCAGGTGGCGCGACCGCTCGCCGATCTGCACGAGGCGGCGGGCGGCGGCCTCGTCGATCCCGGCCTCCTGGACGATGATCGCCGCCTCCACGGCCGCGGCCGGGTAGTTGAAATCAACCGCGACGAACCGCTGCTTGGTCGACTCCTTCAGGTCCTTGATGGCGCTCTGGTAGCCCGGGTTGTACGAGATCACGAGCTGGAAATCCGGGTGCGCCTGCACGAGTTCCCCCTTGCGGTCGAGCGGCAGCACCCGGCGGCTGTCGCCCAGCGGGTGGATCACGACCGTCGTGTCCTGCCGGGCCTCCACGATCTCGTCGAGGTAGCAGATCGCCCCATGGCGCACCGCGAGCGTCAGCGGCCCGTCATGCCAGACCGTGCCCTCGGCCGTCAGCAGGTAGCGCCCGACCAGGTCGGCGGCCGTCATGTCCTCGTGGCAGGAGACGGTGATGAGCGGACGCCCGAGCCGCCAGGCGACGTGCTCGACGAACCGGGTCTTGCCGCAGCCGGTCGGACCTTTCAGCATCACCGGCAGGCGCTGCCGAAACGCCGCTTCCACGATGCCGACCTCGTTGCCGGACGGCTCGTAGTAGGGCGGCTCGGCGATCTGGTAGCCGGACAAATCCATCGCGGGGTCCTTGCAAGGGAACCCGCCGATTACAGCACCGCATGGCGCGGCCGCATACCCTCGCGGCCGTCCTGGGCATCGCTCGGTGGCAGGACTCGCGTCGCCGTGGTAGCTTCGGTCCGCAAAGCGACTGATCGCGGCGCCGCAGCCGTGGCATCCTCCGCGGTGCCGCGGCCCGGGGCGCCGCACGCCGACCCTCCACCCCCACTGGGATGCCGCATGACCCTGATCCTCACCAATGCCCGCCTCGTGCTGCCGAATGAGGTCGTGCATGGCACCGTCGTGGTGGAGGACGGGCGCATTGCGGACGTGCAGCCGGGCCGCCGCAGCTCGGCGCCGGGCGCCGTGGACCTCGGGGGCGACACGCTGATGCCCGGCATCGTCGATGTGCACACCGACAACCTGGAGCGCCAGGTGCAGCCGCGCAGCAACGCGCGCTGGCCGTCGCGCTCCGCCATGGTGGCGCACGACGCGCAGTGCGCGGCGGCGGGGGTGACGACGGTGCTGGACGCGCTGTGCCTCGGCGACCTCGGCTTCGACAAGGACCGCATCCTCACCTTTCGCGACGGCGTGGCCGACCTCGACGCGCTGGCCGGCACCGGCCTGCTGAAGTCCGAGCACTTCCTGCACCTGCGCTGCGAGCTGCCGGCGCCCGACATGATGGACCTGCTCGGTCCCGTGGCCGACCATCCCCGCGTCCGCATGGTCAGCCTGATGGACCACAGCCCCGGCGTCGGCCAGTACGCCAATCTCGACCGCTACCGCAAGATGCGGCTGCGGGAGGGCCACAGCGCCGCCTGGATCGAGGGCCGCATCGAGGAGTTGCAGGAGCAGCGCGCCCGGACGCGCGGCCCGAACCGCCGGGCACTGCTGGAACGGATCGTGCCGCTCGGCATCGTGCTCGCCAGCCACGACGACAACACGGCCGACGAGGTGGCGGAGAACGCCGCCGACGGCATCCGCATCAGCGAGTTCCCCGTGTCCATGCTGGCGGCGACCGAGGCGCGGGCGCGCGGCATGGACGTGATCGCCGGCGCGCCCAACATCGTGCGCGGCGGCTCGCACTCCGGCAACGTCGCGGCCGCCGACCTGGTGCGGGGGCGCGTGGTGGACGCCTATGCCAGCGACTACGTGCCGTCCAGCCTGCTGGAGGCCGCCTTCGCCAGCGTTTCGCAAACCGGCATCGCCCTGGCGCAGGGCGTCGCCATGGTGACGGCGAACCCGGCGCGCATGGCCGGGCTGCTTGACCGCGGCCGGATCGAGCCGGGGCTTCGCGCCGACCTCGTGCACGTGCGGGAGCACGAGGGCATGCCGGTCGTCCGCCAGGTCTGGCGCGGCGGGGAGCGGGTGAGCTAGGCCGTGCCTGCGGAGCAGGTGAGCTGACTATGCGGGCGGCGCTATACTACGCCCCCGCCCTTTCCGACCCGCTGTGGCCGCAGGCCTGCGCCTGGCTGGGCCGCGACCCGGAAACCGCGGCAACCCTGCCGCAGCCCGACCTGCCGGACATCCACGCCGTCACCGCCGACGCCCGGCTGTACGGCTTCCACTGCACGCTGAAACCGCCGATGCGGCTCCGGACGAACTACCATGCGTTCGTGGACGATGCCGCCGCCCTGGGGCGCGGCCTGGCCCCGTTCGCCATGCCGCGGCTGCACGTGGCGGACCTGTCGGGGTTCCTCGCCATCCGGGAAGCCGAGCCATGCCCCGCCCTGCGCGCCCTCGCCGATGCCTGCGTCGCCGGGACCGACCGCCACCGGGCGCCGCCGGACGAGGCCGAACTCGCCCGGCGCCGCAAGGGCGGGCTGTCCGCGGCCCGCGAGGCGAACCTGCTCCGCTGGGGCTATCCCGGCGTGTTCGACGAGTGGCGCTTCCACATGACCCTGACCCGGCGCCTCGCGGAAGCCGAGCGCGCCGTGTTCCTGCCGGCGGCGAAGGCGCACCTGGCGGGCGCGCTGCCGCATCCGCGCCGGGTCGAGGACATCTGCGTGTTCACCCAGGCCGGTCCCGGCGCCGCGTTCACGATTGCGGAGCGTCTCCCGATGCGCGGATGATCGCGGCCAGCAGCTCGCGCACCCCGGCCTCGACCGTGCCGTCGTTCACCACCGTCTGCCGCTCCACCGGCAGCCGCAGCTCGATGGAGCGGGCCAGGCGGCGCGCGACGTCCACCGCGTCCTCCCGCCCGCGGGCCGCGAGCCGCAGCGCCAGCACGTCCGCGGGCGCCGAAATCTCGATCACCGCGACCGGGAAGCGGGCCGCCGCCTCCGCCACCACGGCGCGGGACACGTTGACGACGACGACCCGGCCGCGCGCCAGGTCCATCGAGATGTCGGCCGGGATGCCGTAGTGCAGGCCGTGCGCCCGCCAGGTCAGCGCGAAGTCGCCGGCCTGCTTGCGGAGGTCGAACGCCTGCTCGGTGACGCTCTCATGCGCTTCCTGCCCCATGTCGCCGGGCCGGGTGATAATGCGGCGCACGAAGCGGAAACGCAGGTCGTCCGCCAGCGCGTCGCGGGCGCCGTTCAGCAGGGTGTCTTTGCCGGCCCCGGAAGGCCCGACGATCAGGATCAGCATCGGCGCTCCGTCACGCGCTGGTTTTACGCGGACGGACCTTGGCGGTAGGCTGGGCGGCGCGCAACCCGGAGGCGGCTTCATGTTCACCACGCGGCCCGAGATCGCCGGCACCTTCGGCGTCGTCGCCACCACGCACTGGCTGGCGTCAGCCGTCGGCATGGCGGTGCTGGAGCGCGGCGGCAATGCGTTCGACGCCGCCGCCGCCGCGGGCTTCGTCCTGCAGGTCGCGGAGCCGCACCTGAACGGACCCGGCGGCGACGCGCCGATCATCGTCCACAGCGCCCGGACCGGCACGCAGCACGTGATCTGCGGCCAGGGCACGGCACCCGAGGCCGCGACGCTCGATCACTTCGCGTCGCTCGGCCTCGACCTGATCCCGGCGACCGGGCTGCTGCCCGCGGTGGTGCCGGGCGCGTTCGGCGCGTGGTGCCGGATGCTGCGGGACTGGGGGACCTGGGAGCTGGCCGACGTTCTCGCCTACGCCATCGGCTACGCGACGGAGGGCGTGCCGCTGGTGCCGCGCGTCCCCGCCACCATCGAGGGGGTGCGCCCGCTGTTCGAGGCCGAGTGGCCCAGCAGCGCCGCCGTGTTCCTCCCGGGCGGCGCCACGCCCCCGGTCGGCGGCCTGTTCACGAACCCGGATCTCGCCGCAACCTACCGGCGCCTGTGCCGGGAAGCCGTGGGCGACACGCGGGAGGCCCGCGTCGATGCCGCCTGCGCCGCGTGGTACCAGGGCTTCGTGGCCGAGGCGGTCGGGCGTTTCTTCGCGGAAACGGAGGTGCTCGACGCCTCCGGCCAGCGGCACCGCGGCCTGCTCGCCGCGCAGGATTTTTCGAGGTGGTCCGCGACGGTCGAGGACCCTGCCAGCTTTGAATACCACGGCCACACCGTGCTGAAGTGCGGCCCGTGGAGCCAGGGGCCGGTGTTCCTCCAGCAGCTGGCGCTGCTGCGCGGCTTCGACATCGGCGCGATGGACCCGCTCGGCCCTGATTTCGTGCACACCGTGGTCGAGTGCGCCAAGCTCGCCTTCGCCGACCGCGAGGCGTACTACGGCGACCCGGACTTCGCCGCCGTACCGCTCGCCGACCTGCTGTCGCCCAACTACAACCTGGCGCGCCGCGCCGAGGTGGGGCCGCAGGCCTCCATGGAGCTGCGCCCCGGCGAAATCCCGGGCTTCAAGCCGTGGGTGGACCACCATGCGCACCGCCGCGCCGACATGCTCGGCCAGGCGCCGGGCGCGGGCGAGCCGACGGTGGCGCGGCTGGGCGTGATCGGCGCCGACACCGTGCATGTCGATGCCATCGACCGCTGGGGCAACATGGTCAGCGCCACGCCCTCGGGCGGCTGGCTGCAATCCTCTCCGGTCGTGCCGGGCCTCGGCTTCCCCATGGGCACGCGCGGCCAGATGTTCTGGCTGAAACCCGGCCTGCCGAACAGCCTGCTGCCGGGCAAGCGCCCGCGCACCACCTTGTCCCCGAGCTTCGCGCTGCGCGACGGCCAGCCCTGGATGGCGTTCGGCACGCCGGGCGGCGAGCAGCAGGACCAATGGTCGCTGACCTTCTTCCTGCGCATGGTGCACGGCCGCCTCGGCATCCAGCAGGCCATCGACATGCCGAGCTTCCACTCGGAGCACTGGCCCAGCAGCTTCTGGCCCCGCATCGCCCGGCCCGGCAAGCTGGTGCTGGAGGGCCGCTACCCCGCGGACGTGCTGGACGACCTGCGGAACCGCGGACACCTGGCGGAGCCGGGGCCGGACTGGTCCGAGGGCCGGCTGTCCGCGGCGCGGCGGGAGGGCGCGCAGATGTTCGCCGGCGCCAACCCGCGCGGCATGCAGGGCTACGCGGCCGGGCGATAGGGCGCCGGCCATCCTTGCCGCCAGCCATGCAAACCATGCCGCAACGGCATTGGCCGGGACCGCAGGCAGCGGCTACGTCGCACACTTGTCCCGGGGAAAGCTCCATGACGTTGACACTGCGGCTTGCGGCGCTTCGAGAGGCCAGGTTCCAGGGCGAGGTCCGTGCGGCCTACGCCGGGTTCATGGACATGCTGGACCGCGCGGAGATCGCCGCCCACGTCCTGGCGCCCGGCGCGCCGATGCCGGACTTCCTGCTGCCCAACGCCGAGGGGCGGCTGCTGTCGTCGGGCGAGCTGCTGGACGCCGGGCCGTTGGTGGTGGTGTTCTTCCGCGGCGACTGGTGCCCGTTCTGCATGCTGATGCTTCTGGCATTGGAAGAGGCGCTGCCCGAACTCCACGCCGCGGGCGCCACGCTGGTCGCCATGACGCCGGACACCGGAGGGCGGGCGCTCCGGGCGAAGCAGGCGCACGGCCTGCATTACGAGGTGCTTTCCGACGTGGACAACGAGGCGGCGATGCAGTTCGGCGTCGTGGTCAACCCACCCGGAAGCTACCGCGCCCTGCTGGCCAGGGCCGGCATCGACCTCGCGGAGCGCCACGGCAACCCCGGCGGGTTCATTCCGTTGCCGGCAACCTTCCTGATCGGTCGGGACGGCATCGTCCGCTCCGCCTGGATCGACCTCGACGTGACCCGGCGGGTGGAGCCGGCGGCGATCATCGACGCGGTGCGGCGGCTGTCGCCGGCAACCGGACGGTAAGCGCCCGAACTGGCGGCAGACCGGGCCGGGTCAGTCGAACTCGGTCGGCAGGGCGGCGTCCCGGGCATGCTCGAACATGCGCCGGAGCTGATGCGGCAGCACCCGGCCCAGCGAAAGGTCGCCGGGCAGCTCGTCCTCCGCGAACCACCGCACCTCCGAGGTTTCCGGCCCGGTTGCCGCGGCGCCCCCCACCACGTCGCAGACGAAGAAGAGCTTGCAGCAGGAGAACACGCGATCCGGGTGGCCCTGGCGGGTGCGGTCCCAGGCGGCGGCCAGCTTGCGCACGCGCACCTCGTAGCCGCTTTCTTCCCGCATCTCCTTGGCCACGTTCTCCGCGGGCGTAAGGTTCACGTCCGCCCAGCCGCCGGGCAGCGTCCAGCGCCCGCCGTCCGCCACCTCCCGCACCATGAGCAGTCGCCCGCCGCCGTCGAACGCCGCGCCGCGGACGTCCACCTTGGGGGTCGCGTAGCCGTGCTCGCCCGCGAACAACGCCTCGATCCGCTCGGCCGGCGCCGCGGTATGGACGGCCATGATCTCCGAGGCCAGGGCACGCAGCCTCTCGTACCGCTCGCGGTCGTACGGGTCGCGGGTGAAGGCGAGGCCTGTTTGGGCGATGGCCTGGAGTTCCCGCGTCCAAGTCAGCCAGTCTGGTTCAGCCATCGCCTTGCGGAGCCTTTGCGATCCAAGCCGCCATCATGCGCCCAGCCGGTCCCCGTTGCCATGCGGCGTCAGTGGAACGGCCGCACCAGCCCCATGCGGATCGTGTCGTCGGGCGGCACCGGCGCCGTGCCGGCCGGGTCGAAGGTCGGCAGCGCCCGGAGCTGGTCGGGTGTCAGGTCCATGAGCGCCAGGTGCTCGCCCAGCAGCGCCAGGGCGTCCGAGGGCACGGCGACCGGCCGGGCGCCAAGGCCGAGCGCGCCGCGCCAGCCGGCGTCCCGCGCATCCACCACGACCAGCACCGCCCCATCCGCCCGGCGCGCCACGCCGTCCACCCGGCCCAGCACGGTCTGCCATTCGACCGGGCGGAGCACCTGTCGATGGATCAGGTCGCCCGCCCGCACCGGCTGCGGGAAGCGCCGGACGGCCTGCGCGGACTCCTGCGCATGCGCGGGGGCGGCGAGCGGGACGGGGGCGGCCAGCAGCAGGGCGGCGAGCAGGCAGGCGGCAAGCGGGCGGACGGGCGGCATGGCGGGCCTCGTGTTGGTTGCGGACAGCGCAGGCGCCGAGCCTAGCACGCCCGCGCCATGCCGGGCCGTCATGCAGTCGATAACCGCATTTCACCGCCGGGCGGCGCGCCGCGTGATAGGTTCGGGTGCTTGAGCATGCGAGGTCCCATGAGCGCCACAGCAGTCCCCCATACCGGCGCGCGTCCCGTCGCAGCACGGCGTCTGCACCCCTGGCCGGTGCGGGTCATGCACTGGACCAACGCGGTCGCCATGCTGGTGATGATCGGCTCGGGCTGGGGCATCTACAATGACAGCGTGATCTTCAGCGCCCTGCACTTCGGCAAACCGCTGCGCATCGGCGGCTGGGCGGCGCAGAGCTTGCAGTGGCACTTCGCCGGCATGTGGCTGCTCGCCCTGAACGGCGCCGCCTACCTCCTGTACGGCACGCTCACCGGCCGGCTGCGCGAGCGGCTGCTGCCGATCCGCCTCCGCGACCTCGTGCAGACGGTGCGCGACACGCTGCGCCTGCACGTCGCGCACGAGGACCTGACCACCTACAACGCCGTGCAGAAGGTGCTGTACATCGTCGTGATGCTGGCCGGGGTGTCGCAGGTGGCGAGCGGGCTGGCGATCTGGAAGCCGGTGCAGTTCTCGGGGCTGACGGCGCTGCTGGGCGGGTTCCAGGCGGCGCGGCTCGTGCACTTCACCGGCATGGCGGTCGTCGTCGGCTTCCTGGTCGTGCACGTCGCCCTGTCGCTCCTGGTGCCGCAGACGCTGTGGGCCATGCTCACCGGTGGTCCCCGGCTGCCGGCCCGGGGCGCGCGGCCATGAGGTCGCTGTTCCGCCCAGACAAGGCGCCCGACCCGGCGATCCTCGACAACCACAGGCCGCTGGTCCGCGGCTTGCAGCGCCGCGGCCTGCTGCGCGGCGGCCTGTCGCTCGGCGCGCTCACCATGCTCACCGGTTGCGACGTGTCGAGCGACGCCTCGGTGCAGACGGCGCTGCGGGCGGTGTCGCGCTTCAACGACCGGGTGCAGGCGCTGCTGTTCGACCCGAACAAGCTTGCGCCCACCTACCCGGCGTCGATGGTGCTCAAGCCGCCGCGCTTCAACGCCTACTTCAACATCGAGGATTTGAAACCCGTGGACGGCGACGCCTGGCGGCTCGAACTCGCGGGCCTGATCGCGGACAAGCGCCCCTGGACCCGGCAGCGAATTGCCGAACTTCCCGAAGCCGAGATGGTCATCCGGCACATCTGCGTCGAGGGCTGGGACTACATCGGCCAGTGGTCAGGCGTGCCGCTGCGCGCGTTCCTGGAGCGGGTCGGCGCCGACACGCGGGCCAAGTATGTTGCGTTCAAGACCGCCGACGACTACCCGGGCAGCATCGACATGGCGACCGCGCTCCACCCGCAGACCCTGCTCGCCACCAAGTATGCCGGCGAGACGCTGCCCGACCCGTTCGGCTACCCGCTGCGCCTGCGCACCTCGACGAAGCTCGGCTTCAAGAACCCCAAGTGGATCACCGCCATCGAGGTCACCAACACCTACCCCGGCGGGTACTGGGAGGACCTCGGCTTCAACTGGCAAAGCAGCCTCTGACGGCGCCTTGCCAAGCGGGCCCCTACTCCGCAGCGGCGGCCACGTCCTGGCGGTCGGCCGGCGCGCTCTGGCCCCAACGCGGGTTGAGCGTGTTGGACGGCAGGCCGGGATCGACCAGCTTCGCCGCCTGCTCGCGGCCCGTCACCGGGTAGAGCGCCGGGTCGAGCAGCCCGACCTGCACCAGCACGGAGGCCTGGTCCCAGTAGATGTGCTCGTTGTACAGCTTGTCGCCCCGGAAGCAGATCACGGCGAGCAGCGGCACCTCGACGAACCGCCCGGTGGGCGCCACGCCCGGCAAGATCCAGTCGATCTCCCGGTCATGCGTGAAGCTGAACAGCATCTCGTCCACCACCCGGTCGGAGCCGATGGTGCGCGAGACCGGGACGAGCTTCGTGTCGGCCGGGTTGCTGTCCACGAAATGGTGCTGGTAGAACCGGTACAGCTCGCGGTAGCCGACGCCGCCGGTCATGGTCGGGATGTGGTTTACGTAAGGCTCCGGCACCATGGTAGACATGGTGCGGGCCACGTCGCGCAGCCCGAACTCGTACTCGCAATGCTTGTCCCACAGCGCGCCCAGGTCGTAATGCGGCCCCATCGCCCGGCGGAACAGCGCGACCGACCGGGAATGCGCCATCATCGCCGCCGGCTTGTCGAACGCATCGCGCCCGGAGGCGGCAAACCCGTGGCCGGCGCCGGGATAGACGTGGATCTCGATCCCCGGGCGGCCGGACAGGCGCGCTGTGATCTGCGCCAGCGCCTCGGGCGGGACATGGCTGTCATCGGCGCCGAAATGCAGCGCGAGCGGGACGGCGATCCCGGCCGCCTCGTCCAGCATGCCCTCGATGCCGACGCCGTAGTAGCCCACGGCGCAATCCACGCCGCATCGCGCCGCCGCCAGCACCGCCAGCCGGCCGCCCAGGCAGAAGCCGAGCGCGCCCACCTGGCCGGTGCAGGCCGCCATGCCGCGGAGCGCCGCGACGGTTGCCGCGATGTCCTCGGCCGCCTTCGCCACGTCGAACCGCTGATGAAGCGACAGCGACTTCTGCATGTCGGCATCGCCGAAGCCAAGCTCGACGCCCGGCTCCAGCCGCCAGAACAGGTCGGGGGCGAGCACCGCGTAGCCCTCTTCGGCATAGGAATCCGCGACGGCGCGCATGTTCGCGTTCACGCCGAAAATCTCCTGCAGCAGGACGATCCCCGGGCCGCTGCCCGAACCCGGGAGCGCCAGGTAGGCCGCGAACGACCCCCCATCCGCGGCAGCGAGCGTAACGGTCTGCCCCATGGTCGGCCTCCAGTTCTCATGCCGGGGAAAGCGGCGGGCAAGCGCCTCGCGCCGTGACCCGCACATCCTTCGCGTCGCCATGCGGCGCCAAAACACGCTAAAGGCCCGCACGCGCCGGAGTCAACGCGCCCCGCAACGGAGGGATGTCACGCTGCCGTCAGGCCATGGCCGGCACCGTCAGGGTGTTCCCTCCAGCAACACCTTCGCCGCGTCGCCATCGATCACCAGGCCGCGGACGACGCCGGTCCGCAGCAGGGCCTGGACCGCCGCCGTTTTTTGCAGGCCGCCTGCCAGGAGCACCACGTCGCGGTCCCGAAGCCGCTCGAAGTCCAGCGCCAGGGTGCGCCGGGTCAGCTCATGGTCAACGGGCGCGCCTTGGCCATCGAACAGCCGTCCGAGCGAGTCGGCCACCGCGCCCTGGGCGCGCACGCTGCGCAGCTCGGCCGCGGACAGCATCGCCTGCTGCCGCAGGAACGAGGTTTCCAGCAGCTCCCCCACGCTGATCAGGTAAAGGTCCGCGGCCTCCGCGATGGACAACACCTCGGCCACGGTGCGCTGCGACATCAGCACCGCCCGGTCCGCCGCGCTGTCGGCGATGAACGGCACCGGCAGGAAGTAGCCCTCGCCGCCGGTGCGGGCCGCCAGCGCCTGCACGACCTCGAACGGGTTGGAGGCGGAGTTGCGGGTGAGGGACCCCATCAGCGACACGAAGCGCGCCCGGGGGTTCTGCACGCCTGAAAGGTGCAGCGCCATCTGCTCCAGCGTGCGGCCCCAGCTGACGCCCACGGTCACGGGCTGGCCCTGGGTGAGCCGGCCCTTGAGGAAATTGGCGGCAGCACTCCCCACGGCCCGGCGGGCAATCGCCGCCTGGGCGGCCGCCAGCGCCGGCTCCGCGCTGGCCACGTCGCCCATCGCCGGCGTCACGAGGCAGAAGTCGAGCCCATGGCGGTGCGCGATGGTGCCCTCCGTGTCCAGGTCGCGGACCGCCTCGTGGTTGATGCTCACGCTGACCAGCCCGCGCTCCCGCGCCTCGCCGAGCAGGCGCGCCACGCGCGTGCGGTGCACCCCGAGCCGTCCCGCCACCTCTTCCTGCGTCAGGCCGCCGACATGGTAGAGCCAGGCCGCTCGGACAATAATCGCAGCGTCCGGCTCGTGCGCCGAATGCAAGGTCAGCATGGGTCCATCGCCATGGGCGCGAAATAGCACTTGACACCCGTTCCGCCAAACGCCGAAGCTGCCGCCAAGAACAATTGTCGCCGCACGCGGCATATGTGCAGCGCACAACGGGAACGGGCCAGCTCCCATGGGGTATGTCATCGGCATCGACGGCGGCACGGAAAGCCTGCGCGCCACCGTGTTCGACCTGGCCGGCCGCAGTGTCGCCTCGGCCGCGGCGCCGTACGACACGCGGTTCGCCGCCGGTGCGCGGGCGGAGCAGGACCCGGAAGCCTGGTGGTCCGCGCTGGGCGCGGCGGTGCGCCGGGCGACCGCCGCGGCCGGCGTCGGGGCGCAGGACGTCGATGCGCTGTGCACGGCCACGACGTGCTGCACCGTGGTGGCGCTCGACGCGGCGGCGCGCCCGCTGCGCCCGGCGATCCTCTGGATGGACGTGCGCGCCGGCGCCGAGGCCGACGCCGTGCTCGCCACCGGCGACCCGGCGCTCGCGATCAACGGTGCGGGCCATGGCCCGGTCTCCGCCGAGTGGATGATCCCGAAGGCGCTGTGGCTAGCCCGGCACGAGCCGGAGGTGTTCGGGGCGGCGCACACCGTCTGCGAGTACCAGGACTTCCTCACCTGGCGCCTCACCGGGCGCCGCGCCGCCAGCCTGAACAACGCCTCGATCCGCTGGCACTACCGGACGGATGCCGGCGGCTGGCCGGATAGCCTGCTCGACCGGCTGGACCTCGGCGAACTCCGGGCCAAGTGGCCGGCCGAGGTGCTGGCGCCGGGCGCCGCCATCGGCCCGTTGACGGCGCAGGCGGCCGAGCATCTCGGGTTGGCCGAGACGGTCCTCGTGGTGCAGGGCGGCGCCGACGCGCTGATCGGCATGATCGGGCTGGCGGTGGCAAGGCCCGGCCAGTTGGCGCTGATCACCGGCTCCTCGCATTTGCAGTTCGCGGTGGGCAGCGCCGCGGCGCACGTCCCGGGGCTGTGGGGCACCTACGGGGACGCGGTGTATCCCGGCCGCACCATTCTGGAGGGCGGCCAGACCTCGACCGGCTCGATCATCGCCTGGCTGCGGCGGCTCACGGGCGACGCCATCGACCTCGACGCGCTCAACGCCGACGCGGCGCGGCTCGAACCGGGCGCGGACGGGCTGCTGGTGCTCGACAATTT
>CAXSHI010000046.1:0-24794 GCA_964236755.1 uncultured Acetobacteraceae bacterium | reverse complement strand
TGCATCGGCTGGTGCGCGCGCTGTCGGCGCTGACCGCGGCCCCGCTTGACGCCGGCAGCGAGTGGTTCGAGCCGTCCTCTCTTCAGATTACCAGCGTTGATGTCGGCAACCCCGCCACCAACGTGATCCCCGGGCTGGCCCGCGCCCGGCTCAACATCCGGTTCAACGACCGGCATACCGGGGCGTCGCTCGAAGCGTGGCTGCGCGCGACGCTGGCGCAGCACGCGGAGCGGTTCGACCTGGAGGTCGCGGTGAGCGGGGAGGCGTTCCTGACGGCGCCGGGTGCCCTGGTGGACCGGCTGGTGGCGGCGGTCGCGGGGGCGACTGGGATCGCGGGGGCCGCAGGGACCGTGCCGCGGCTCGACACCGGGGGCGGCACGTCGGACGCCCGGTTCATCGCCCGGCACTGCCCGGTGGCGGAATTCGGCCTGGTCGGCGCCACCATGCATGGGGCGAACGAGCGGGTGCCAGTGACCGAGTTGCGGCGCCTGGCCGGCATCTACGGCGCCGTGCTGGCGGCGTTCGCGTGACGACGCCGCCAAGGCCGGGGATGCCCGGGCTGCGCCCGCTGCGGGGCATGCTGCGGCTGGCGCGCGGCCGGGTGGACGGGCTGGAGCAGTTCGGCGACACGCCGCAGGCATTCCTGGCGAGCCTCGCGCCGCCGCTCGGGTTTCAGATCGTGGCCGCCCTGCTGCTGCTGGTGTCTGAGGGGCTGGAAAAGGCGCTCGCGACCCTGCTGGTGACGGTCGTGGTGCAGCTCGCGCCGGCGGTGCTGTCGCATGCGCTGGCCCGCGTCTGGGGGCGGGAAGCGCGGTGGCTGCGCTACGCCACCGCGTTCAACTGGTGCCAATGGGCGCTGCCGCTCGCCGTCATGGCGCTGCTGATCATCCTGCAGGCGGGAATGCAGCTCGGCCTGCCGGAGGACGTCGCGGATGCCCTGCTGATCCTGGGGCTGGGCGCCTACGGGCTGTGGCTGAACTGGCTGCTGGCCCGGCACGGGCTGGACCTGTCGCGCGTCCGTGCGGCGCTGCTGGTGGCGGCGACCAACCTCGGCACGATCCTGCTGGCGTTCGGGCCGGGCGTCCTGGCGCGGGCGCTGGGGTCGGGCGGCTAGGTGACGGTCTGGATGACCTCGAAGCCCTCGAACTCCGGGTGGCCGATGTAGGCGGGGGCGTCGCCGCGGCCGGCGGCGCCGGCGTTGCGATGAGCGGCGCGGAACGCCTCCGACTTGGTCCAGCCCTCGAAGGCCGCGTAGTCCTGCCAAATGGTGTGGCTGGAATACAGCACGTGGTCGTCGCGCCGCGGGCCGCGCAGCAGGTGGAACTCGACGAAGCCCGGCACGCCGCTCAGGTGGGAGTCGCGGCTGGTCCAGAGATGCTCGAACGCGGCCTCTGAGCCGGGGGCGACCTTGAAGCGGTTCATGGCGATAAACATGCGGGGTGTCCTGTGCGGTGGCGGTGGGTTATAAGTTTGGAGCGACGCGGGCGGGCGGCAAGCGATAGGCGGACGGGGGTTGTGCGGGCAAAGACCGCCAACTCGCGGTTTACAACGTAGTTCAACTGCTTTGGTCGCTTCCGTCGCCGCCGCGCTCTCCTTGTCTCAGGGTTTCCGAATGAACACGAAATCCTCGAAAAAAACCTTATTGGCTTTGTAGACGCTGGACCTGGTGTTCACGTGAGCGAGGTGACCTCGCACCTCTTCACGGAAAGCGATATGCGACACAAGCCCCTTAGACTCGGCCATTTGGACGTAAATGTCGCCAAGCGGGATTTCGATCTCTTTGAAATAGCTACTTTGCACGACAATCAAGCCTTTGCCTCCTGCCCCGAGCACACGAACAATCTCGTCAAACGCAGCGTCAAGATCTTGAAAGTATTGAACGATATTCTTCCAATAATAGCTCGATGCAGCCTTGGTTGGGTGGTTTTTCACGGCGTCGAGCACGCCGTTGCACAGTGGTCCCCATTCCTGCTTTTGACGACGTCCATTTTTGGTAATGACGGGAGCACCCATGGTGGCATGCCGCACGAAGGTCAATAGATCGCCGCCGCCGAAGGCCGTCATCTCGGGCGCAGTGGAGACCGCATAGTCGATGCGCGTCAGATAGGGCGGTGAGGTCACGATTCGGTCCACCGACCCCGCGCAAATTGGGAGACTTCTGGCGTCCCCGGCCAAAACGTAGCTGGGCACCAAGGCGTTGCGGCCATGAAAGAACGTACGAAGATCCCCAAGCATCGACCTGGCATTGCGCGTCAGGTTGCCGAGCAGGACCTCGCGGTCCCGCCTTGCCTTTCCCTCAGTCGTTTTCAGCCAAGTGGGATTTGCGGTGGTCCGAGTGCCGCTGACCTCGCGAATTGTAACGAAAATGACTGCCATGCAGAAGGCATGGGCGGCATTCACGATCTGTGCGGCGTCGCGGGACGCGGAGGCAGCTGGCCCGTCCACATCCTCCGGACCGCCCTTGTGAGCTTTGAAGGGAATCGCCTCGATTGCGTTGCGCAACGTGTGCGCAGTCGCAGGCTCGAATATTTCGAGAAGCGCGTCGGTTGGGTCGCAGTCGCGCCCGGCTGGGAGCGACGACAAGGAGGCGAAGAACACTTCGATCCCGTCGGCTGTCTCCAACACCTCGGGACTCTTCGCTGCCGAGAAAGTTGCCATGACCGGATTAATATCCAGAGACAGCGCAGGAACGCCCATGCGGGCCGAGCCGGCATTTGTCGTGCCGCTGCCGCCCCACGGGTCGAGCACAAGCGTCGTACTATCAGCCTCAAGATAGCCGAGAGCGCTTGCCACGAACGCCTCGCTGTAGCCCGCGTAGTATGGATGCCACGCATGAACCGTCTTGCGCTCGGCAGGGCCACGTTTCGCGCTCACCAGCGCGGTTGGCAGTTTCTTGACCTCTTGGAGCGACTCAAACAGGTTAGACTGCAGGCTCAACCGTTTTTTTTACGCTCACCATGCCCGCGAGATAGCCGGCTGCCGACGCGACGGACGAGGCAGTCTGAGCGGCGAAGAACAGCCCGTCGATGTAGTCGCTTTTGAGGCGGCTTACGACGTTGATGTACTCGGCCGGGAACGGGTAATAGACGACTGCGAAGAACTTGCCGTTTGAGTGCGATGCCTTGAACTTAGCAGCTTTGTTGATGATTTCGTCAGCTCGCTTGTGGATGTCGCGCGGGGACTCGATGCGCTTCACATCCACTGCGATCTCGATCAGGCCGCTCGTCGGGTAAGCGGCATCGATTTCGAAATTCTCATCGTTTGCCTGGAACTTACGCTTTTTGAACTTGACCCTCGTCGCCTCGCTGATGGCGTCGCGTACCGCCTCCTCCCAACGTCCTTTGGCGGCGCGCATCTCCTTGTCCGTCCAGGTGTAGCGATCCAACTCCATTAGCGCTGGAACCGCGATCCGATCCGGCAGCATGGGTTTCAGAAAGCCCGCCAGGATACCCGCACGCACTTCGTCGATCCGGTCGGTGTAGGTGTCCAGATCGACTTTGAGGTCACGTTTGAGGGCTCGTTGCGCGACATTCACGCACGAGCAGATTGCCTTTATAATAACGGGATACTTATGGAACGCAGTGGCCAACTCACTCACGTCCAGATCTCCAAAACGAATCACTGGGACCTGTTCGTAACTGATGACGTGCTTAAAAGCTTCAAGAAGCGATGTTTTGAGCTCGGTTGTGCGTGATTCGGATGGCGTGCTTCCCAAAAGCTGCTGACGGTGACTTGAATACTCTGGCTCCTCGCCACTCTCTAACGCATCGACGACTTTCTCGATGGTGTCTTGGAGTTTCTCCTTCTCGACTTCAACATTTTTTGCGGTCCGCCATCGACTCTCTTGCCTCCTCCGTTCCCGAGTGGGCTTACGTGGTCCTGGTCGCGCCTGTCCAGGGTTCAAGTCGTTGCGGAAAGGCGTGCGAGGACTCGCCTCAGCCGCCCTCCTCCTCCAGCATGGGCGATATGGGGGTGAACGGGTCCCGCGCATACCGCACCCCCACCAGCGTCAACCCCTCCGGCGGCGCCGTCGGCCCCGCCGCCCGGCGGTCGCGCGCTTCCAGCGCCGTCCGCACCTGCCCCGGCCGCCAGCGGCCCTCGCCGACGAGCTTCAGCGTGCCGACCATGTTGCGGACCTGGTGATGCAGGAAGCTGCGCGCCTCCGCGGCAATTGTGAGCGTGTCGCCGTCGCGGGCCACATGGAGGCGGTCCAGCGTGCGCACCGGGCTTTTGGCCTGGCAGGCGCTGGCGCGGAACGACGTGAAGTCGTGGCGGCCGAGCAGCAGCGCCGCCGCCTCCGCCATGGCGTCCGTGTCGAGCGGGCGCTCGACGTGCCAGGCGCGGTGCCGGTCGAGCGCCGGGCGGGCGCGGCGGTTCAGGATGCGGTAGGCGTAGGCGCGGCCGGTGGCGTCGAAACGGGGACTCCAGCCCGGGGCGGCCGGGGCCGCGCGCAGCACGGCGACGGGATGCGGCTTCAGGTGGAAGTTGAGCGCGTCCCGGATTTGCCCCGCCCGATAGCGGTCGGGCAGCGCCACCAGCGCTACCTGCCCGGCAGCGTGCACCCCGGCGTCCGTGCGCCCGGCGGCGATGGAGGGAACCCGGACGCCGCCGTTGAGCCGGGCGCAGGCGTCTTCCAGCACCGACTGCACCGACACGCCGGCCCCCTGCCGCTGCCAGCCGACAAAGGGCGTGCCGTCGTATTCCAGCAGCAGCGCCCAGGCCGTCACGCCAGCCGCGTGCCCGGCGGAATGGCGAAGCCGCGCAGCAGGGCGTCGGCCTCCATTGGCGCGCGGCCGGGCCGCTGCACGCGGAGCAGGCGGAGCGCGCCGGCCCCGCACGCCACCAGCAGCCCGCCGTCCAGCACCGTGCCGGGCGGGCCGGCGCCAAGGGCGGGTTCAGCGCGCAGCACCTTGAGGATCTCCGTCCCCAGGGTGGCCCAGGCGCCGGGCCAGGGGGTGAAGGCGCGCACCTGGCGGTCGAGCTGTGCCGCCGGCTGCATCCAATCGAGCCGGCCGCTGTCGCGGGTCAGCTTGGCGGCGTAGGTCGCGCCCTCCGCCGGCTGCGGCACCGGGGCGGGCGGGTCCTGGAGGGCTTGCAGGGCGAGTACGGCGCCCAGGGCGGCCAGGCTGTCATGCAGCTCGGCCGCGGTGGTGCGGGGGCCGATGGGCACGCGGCCCCGCAGCAGGGTGGGGCCGGTGTCGAGGCCCGCGTCCATCTGCATGATGGTGATGCCCGTCTCCGCGTCGCCCGCCAGCACCGCCGATTGGATGGGCGCCGCGCCGCGCCAGCGCGGCAGCAGGCTCGCATGGACATTGAGGCAGCCGCGGCGGGGGGCGGCGAGCATGGCGGGCGGCAGGATCAGGCCGTAGGCGGCGACCACGGCGGCATCGAGGCCAAGCGCCGCGAAGGCCGCGTGCTCGGTGGCGTCGGTGCGGAGGCGCGCCGGCGTGCGGACCTCCAGGCCGAGGCTCAGCGCGGCCTCGTGCACCGGGCAGGGAGTGACGGCCCGGCCGCGCCCGGCGGGACGGGGCGGCTGGCTGTACACCGCCGCGATGTCGTGCCCGGCCTCGTGCAGCGCCCGGAGCGTGGGCACCGCGAAGGCCGGGCTGCCCATGACGGCGAGGCGCAGCCGCGTCACCCCACGACGCCCTGTTTAATATCCTTGGCGAGCTTGCGCATCAGCATGTTGCGCTTCAAGGCCGACAGGTGATCGACGAACAGCACGCCGTCCAAGTGATCGATCTCGTGCTGCAGGCAGGCGGCGAGCAGGCCCTCCGCCTCGACCTCCTGGATCGCCCCGTCCGCGTCCTGGCAGCGCACGGCGACGCGGGCCGGGCGGGTCACGTCGGCGTACTGGCCCGGTAGCGACAGGCAGCCCTCTTCCCGCACCGCCCAGTCCTCGCTGACGCGGATCACCTCGGGGTTGATGAGCACCATCGGCGCCGGGGCCTCGTTCGGCATCAGATCGACGACGGCAAGGCGCAGGCCGACGCCGACCTGGGGGGCGGCGAGGCCGATGCCGGGCGCTGCGTACATCGTTGCGAACAGGGCTGGCAGCAGGGCGCGGACCTGCTCCATGTCGGCTGGGCCGACACGGCGGGTCTTGGCGCGCAGGCTTGGATGGGGCGGCATGAGGATCGGCAGCTTGGTGCCGGGCGGGGCGGGGACGGGCAGCGCGGAGGTCATGCGCGCGATGTAGCGGGGCGGGCGGATCGGTTCAATCTTCGTTCCCCTGGCTTCGTTCCCCTGGCTTCGTTCCCTTGGCTTCGTTCCCCTGGCGGCTCTTGCAACGCTCCGCGGCGCTGCCAACATCGGAAGGGTCGGGATGCCACGCCGGGTCCCACTCTGCTTCGCTCGTCAGGAGGGGGCCACCATGTCGTCCACACGTATGTTCACGTCGCCGCTGTTCCTGGGGTTCGACCACCTGGAGCAGATGATGGAGCGCGCCGCGAAGTCGCCGGCGGACGGGTATCCGCCGTACAACATCGAGCAGACGCACCCGACGGGGCTGCGCATCACGCTTGCGGTGGCGGGCTTCACCATGGGCGACCTGCAGATCACTCAGGAGGACAACCAGCTCGTGGTGCGCGGCCGGCAGGCCGACGACACGCAGGGCCGGGTGTATCTGCACCGCGGCATCGCCGCCCGGCAATTCCAGCGCGCCTTCGTGCTGGCGGAGGGAATCGAGGTCAAGGGCGCTTGGCTTGACAACGGGCTGCTGCACATCGACTTGGCCCGCCCGCAGCCTGAGATCCGGGTACGGACCATCGAAATAAACAAGCCGAATCCCACCGGTCGCGATCAGGTGATGGATTCGACCTCAGAAACAACTTGATTGCTAAGCTGCAACGGCATTTAAATCAGATGCGTAGCGTCGGGTCTTCGCACCCGGCGTTATAAGGCCGAGGTTAACCACCGTTCGCACGCTGCTAATCCTACGTTTCGCACCCTAGCTTTGGGCGGCCGTGCCGCTCGGGAGATTTTGCCGTGGACATGACCTTGAAGGACTTCCAAGCTGAGGGCAGCCTGACCGAGGACCTGGCGCAGGACGACATCGACATCCGCAAGCTGACCCAGGCGCAGCTTATGCAGCTTGGCATGTCGCAGCTCGCCTACGTCAAGCCGGTCTGGATGGATGGGGAAACGGCGTTCGCGATCTTCGCGGCGGACGGCTCGCCGATGGCGGTGGCGGCCGACTGCGACCTGGCCGTGGCGGCAATCATGCAGCACGAGATGGTGCCGGCGCTGGTGCACTAAGTCGCTGGCACAGCGTCCGAGGCCGTCGCGAGGTCGCCCTCGTTGCGCTGCAAGGCCACCAACCGGTTGAACTCGACGACGGCGCAGGGGCGGCCGAGCAGGTAGCCCTGGGCCTCGTCGCACTCCATGCCGCCCAGCATCTTGAGCTGGGTCTCGGTCTCGACGCCCTCGGCGATGACGCGCATGGACAGGCTACGGCCGAGCGACACCACAGCCTGCACGATGGCGGCCGTGGCCGCGTCTGCGGCCATCGACCCCACGAAGCTGCGATCCACCTTCAGCTTGGTGAATGGGTAACGGCGCAGGTAGCTTAGGCTGGAAAAGCCTGTGCCGAAATCGTCGAGCGCGATGCTTACCCCCAAGGCCCGCAGGCGGGTGAGCGTCATCAGCGTCTGCGGCGATTCGTGCAGCAGGCTGCCTTCGGTGATCTCCAGCTCCAGGCGGGACGGCGGCAGGCCGGTGTCCTGGAGGACGGTGCGGACCAGCTCGACGATACCGGGCCGGCGTACCTGCTCGGGCGAGAGGTTGACCGCGAGGCACAGCCCGTCCCACTGCGCGGCCTGGGCGCAGGCTGTGCGCAGCACCCAGGCGCCCAGTTCGCCGATCAGCCCGGCGCTTTCCGCCAAGGGGATGAACTCGCTCGGCGGCACCGTGCCGTGCACCGGGTGGAACCAGCGCGCCAGCGCCTCCGCCCCGATGATGCGCCGGGTGCCGATGGCCGTGATCGGCTGGAAATGCACCTCCAGCCCGCCCTCGGCCAGCGCGCGGCGCAGGTCGCGTTCCATCTGCTTCCGCCGGTGCAGCGCCGCGTGCATCGCCGGTTGAAAGAAGCAGAACGTGCCGCGGCTCGTCGTCTTGACCTGATGCAGCGCGATGTAGGCCTGGCTGATCAAAAGCGCCGGGTCCGAGACCCCGTCCCTACCGGAGCAGAGGGTGATGCCGATGCTGATGCCGATCACCACCTCGTGCCCATCCAGCTCATAGGGGAGCGCGGCCGCGTCGATGATCCGGCGCGCCGTGTCCGCCACCTGCTGCGTCGTTGACACCTCCTCGTCGAGCAGCACCGCGAATTCATCGCCGCACATCCGGACCAGCGTGTCCTGCGGGCGGATGCAACGGCCGATCCGCTCGGCTACCAGCTTCAGGAGCGCGCTCCCCGCCACGTGCCCCAGCGTGTCGTTCACGTCCTTGAAGTGGTCGAGATCGAAGATCAGCACCGCGGCGAGCCAGTCGCCCTCCGGCAACGCCGGGCGATGGTCCTCAGACCGGCTCTCGCCACGTAGGCGGGCGAGGGCGCAGTCCAGCTTGTCAGTGAAATGCACGCGGTTGGGCAGGCCAGTCAACTCGTCGTGCAGCGCCATGTGCCGGATGCGCGCCTCTGCCTGGCGCCGCTCAGTCACGTCGTCGAAGGTGGCAACCCAGCCGCCGCCGAGCGTCGGCTCATGGTAGATGGCGTGCACGCGGCCGTTGCGCAACGTCACCTCGGTATCGACGGTCCGGTCGGAGACGCCGATGCGGTTGCGCCACAGGGCGTACTCCTCCGGCTCCATGCCCGGCCCGGTCCTGGCGGCATAGCGCAGATCCACCACATCACGCAACGTCATGCCGAGGCGAAGCTGGCTGGGCTTCAGATCGTACATCTCCGCATAGCGGCGGTTGAACAGCTGCAGGCGCTGCTGCGCGTCGAACACGCATAGGCCCTGGCGGATCCGGTCCAGCGCGAAGTCCCGCACCTTGAGTTCGCGAAACAACGTCAACAGGTCGGCGGTCCGCGCCGAGGCGGGCCGTTCCTCCGGCATAGCGCGTGGCAAAGGCCGATCCAGGGTTGGATATGATGTGCTCATGAACCTGATCAGTGGCTAACGCCTGCGCAAGATACCACTTATTGGTTAAAGACGATAAAAGTTTTTCAACCAAAGCCAATCGCAATGGTTGAGGCGCTTGGGCAGGAACGCGGCCCGGCCGTGCCGCGTGCTGTCCTGTCGTGGCGCGAAAGCGGCCGGGAGCCGCGAGGGGCCACGCCGGCTAGCGGGGCGCGGCCGGGTCGATCCAGCCGATGTTGCCGTCGGGGCGGCGATAGATCACATTGAACTCCGCGGTCGCGCTGTTGCGGAACATCAGCACCTGCTGGTCCGCGAGGTCCATGCGCATGACGGCCTCGCCGACCGAGAGCGTGTTGATCTCGGCCGTGCTCTCGGCGATGACGGTGGCGTAGGCGGGGGTGTCGCTGCGGCCTTCCACGCCCGCGGGCTGGGCGTCGTCGTCCTGGCGCAGGACATATTGCCGTCCCGGCTCCGGGCGTGCCCGGGTGGACAGGTCGCGGGCATGGTCGTTCACCCGGCGGCGGTAGCGGCGCAGGCGCTTGGCGATGTGCTCGGCCGCGTCGTCGAAGGCGCTATGCGCGTCGGCCGCCTCCCCCTCGCCGCGCAGCGTCAGGCCGCGGCCGGCGTGCAGGTTGATGTCGCAGGTGAAGAAGCTGCGGGCGCGGCTGAAGGTGACGCTCGCGTCGAGCGCGCCGTCGAAATACTTGTGGGAGATCAGGTCCAACTGTTCCGACACGCGAACCCGTAGCGCGTCCGAAAGCTCCATCTGCTTGCCGGCGACCGTGATCTGCATGGGCGTCCTCCGCTTGCTCGTGAACCCGCCGGTGCCGGTCCCGCCGCGCCTTGGGGGCGTGGATCTCAGGCCGGCATCGCCTTCTCCCGTTTGCGTTGCACCGAGCTTGGGATTCGCAACGCTTCCCGGTATTTGGCCACGGTCCGCCGGGCAATGTCCACGCCTTCTCGTCTTAATGCCGCAACAATCGCGTCGTCGGACAGCACATCCTCGGGATGTTCGGCCTGCACCAGGCTGCGGATGCGGTGACGTACCGATTCGGCGCTGTGGCTTTCCCCGCCCGACACCGCGCTGATCGCCGTGGTGAAGAAGTACTTCAGCTCGAACACGCCGCGCGGCGTCGCGATGTACTTGTTGGCGGTGACGCGGCTCACCGTGCTCTCGTGCATCTCCACGGCCTCGGCGATGTCGCGCAGGATCAAGGGGCGCAGGTGGCCGACGCCGCCGCGGAAAAAGGCGTCCTGCTGGCGCACCACCTCCGCGGCGACGCGCAGGATGGTGTTGGCGCGCTGCTGCAGCGACTTCACCAGCCAGTTGGCGCTCGACAGGCTTTCCCCCAGGAAGGTCTTGTCCTCTCGCCCGGCGCGCACGCTGACGCGGGCGTGGTAGGCCTCGTTGACCAACACGCGCGGCATGGTGTCGGGGTTGAGTTCCAAGAGCCAGGCGTCGTCGGGCCCGCGGCGCATCAGCACGTCGGGGATCACCTGGTGCAGCGGCCCGCCGTCGCCGGCGCCGGGCTTGGGGTCCAGTGCCCGGACCTCGGCGATCATCTCGGCCAGGTCCTCCGCATCCACGCCGCAGATCGCCATGAGGCCGCGCAGGTCGCGGCGGGCCAGCATCTCCAGGTTGTCGAGCATCGCGGCCATCGCCGGGTCGAGCCGGTTCAGCTCGGCGAGCTGGGCGGCGAGGCAGTCGCGCAGGTTCTCGGCGAACAGCCCAGCCGGGTCGAATCGCATCATGGCGGCGCGCACCCGTCCCACCCGGCAAGCGTCGAGGCCCATGGCGCGCGCAAGCTCCTCCGTCGGGTGCGGGACGCGGCCGGCGGGGTCGAGCAGCGCGATCAGGTGGGCGCCGATCATGCGGTCCACCGGGTCGGGAAAGCCCAGGCGGAGCTGCTCGCCAAGACGGACGCGCAGGCTGCGCGGCGCCTCCGCCAGGTCGTCGATGCCACGGTCGTCCCCGTCGTCGCGCGGGCCGCTGCCGCGGGGGAGGCTCGCGTAGCCGCCGTCGAGGGCGCCGGGGCCGCCGCTCCCGTCGGCGGCGCCGCCCACGTCGTAGCTGTTGCTGTGGTCGGCCTCCACAGCGTCCGGCAGCTTCTCCCGTCGCAGCAGGGCGACGGCGTCAAGCTCGCCCAAGGCCTCCGGCCGCTGGTCGGGCGCCGGGCGCTCGGGCGGCGTGTCGGTGCGCTCGTCGCGCTCCAGCAGGGGATTGCGCTGCAGCTCTTCCTCGACAAAGGCGGCGGCCTCAAGGTTGGTGAACTGCAACAGCTTGATGGCCTGACGCAGCTGCGGCGTCATGACCAGGGACTGCGTCTGCCGGAACTCTAAACGGGGGCCCATCGCCATGGCGGCAATCTACAGGCTAAACCTTTCGCCAAGATAGACCCGGCGCACGTCCTCATGCGCAACGACCTCGTTCGGCCGGCCTTCCATCAACACCTGGCCGTCATGCATGATGTAGGCGCGGTCAATGATCTCTAACGTTTCGCGAACGTTATGGTCGGTGATCAGCACGCCGATGCCGCGGTCCTTGAGGTGGGAGACGAGGTCGCGGATCTCCCCCACCGCGATAGGGTCGATTCCGGCCAGCGGCTCGTCCAGCAGGATGTAGTTCGGTTGGGTCGCGAGTGCCCTCGCGATCTCCACCCGGCGCCGTTCCCCGCCCGAAAGGGCGAGCGCCGGGGTGCGGCGCAGGTGGGCGATGCCGAACTCCGCCAGCAACTCGTCGAGCATCAGGCGGCGGCGGTCAGGGTCGCGCTCCACCACCTCCAGCGCCGCCATGACGTTGCGCTCGACGTTGAGGCCGCGGAACACGCTCGCCTCCTGCGGCAGGTAGCCGATGCCGAGCCGCGCGCGGCGGTACATCGGCAGGCCCGTGATGTCCTGGCCGTCCAGGCTGATCATGCCGGTGTCGGGACGGACCAGGCCGGTGATCATGTAGAAGGTGGTGGTCTTGCCCGCGCCGTTGGGGCCGAGCAGGCCGACCGCCTCCCCCCGATGCACGCGCACGGTGACGTTGCGGACGACGGCGCGCTTTTTGTAGGTCTTGCCGACGCCGGTGGCGACCAGGCCGCCGTCGCCCTGGATGACGCGGTGGGTCGCGTTCGGGGGCGTCGCGTTCATGGAGGCGCGGACTTGCCGGGCGGCTTCTTCGGGTCGGGCGCCTTGCCGGGCGAGGGGGCGCCGGGGGACGCGCCGGCGGTTGCGTCGTTCGGCACCACCAGGCCCTCGACGCGCTTGCCGGGATCGCGGGACAGGGTGGAGATGCCGGTCCGCATGTTGACGAGCGCCTCGTCGCCATTGAGCTGGCTCTGGCCGCGGGTGATGCGCACCTCGCCGGCGAGGCGGGCGATGCCGGTGTCGGCGACGTACACGCCGCGGGCGCCGCGGATGGTCTCGGTGGCGGTGCGGACCTCGACGTTGCCGAAGCCCTCGACGCGCTGCAGCTTGCCCGACGACAGCAGCGGGTCGGCGCCGGGGCGGGCAGACGCCTTCGCAGGGGCGGGCGTGGCAGCGCCTGGGGCAGCACCGGAGGCGTCGGGCGGGGTGGTGTAGCCGACCAGCGTGTCGCCGGCGAGCCGCCGCCCGTCGGCCGTGGTGACGGTGGCGAGGCCGCGGCCCACCGCCATGTGCTTCTGCGACCAGTACTCCATGGTGTCGCGCGCGGTCAGCACCTGCTGCGGCGTGGTGAGCTTCATGTCGCCGCCGGTCATCAGCAGCACCGCCTGGTCGATGTCGTACACCGCGTGGTCGCCCACCGCGAGGTCGGTCGGCGTGAAGATATGGACATGGCCGTCCGCTTCCAGGCGGTAGATCTCGTTGTTGCCGGTGTCGGCGCCGCCAGGTGCGGGGCTGGCCGCAGGCATCGCCCCGGCAGGCGCGGCCTTGCGGCGGTAGCGGGCGGTCAGGCGGTCGGCGGTCACGGTGACGTCGCCGCGCACGGCGCGGGCAGCCCCTTGGGCGATCACCTCCTGCTCGTTCTGCCGCCATTCCATACCGTCGCGGGACGTGACCTCGATGGGGCCGCCCTTGGAGAAGTCGATGGCCTGCGCGACCGCGCGTCCTGGGGCGGCGCCCGGCAGCAGGAGCAGCGCCAGCAGGACGCGGCGCATCACTCGTGCCCGTTCAGGGTCAGCTTGGCCGGGCCGTGGAACTGGATGGCGGCGCCCTTGTCCACCAGGGTGAAGCCCTGGGCGTCCAGGACGCCGAACGGGCCTTCCGCGTGGGTCATGTCGTCGCTCGCCGCCGCCCCTTGCCGCACGTCCACCGCGGCCGACTGCGTGCGCATCACCGTGCCGTCGTCGCGATACAGCACCACGTCGTGGGACAGGTCGAGCTGGCCGGCGCGCTGGATATACACGCCGTCATGCGCCTCCACCATCACCCAGCTCCCGCTTTCGGTCACCAGGTCGCCCTTCGGCTCCGTGAGGTCGATGCGCACGGGGCCGTTCTGCAGGGCCGTGTCGGCGGTGACGGTGAACGGGCGCCCGCGCTCGTCCACGCCGCGGTAGCGCGCCTGCCTCATTCGCCCGCTATCGGGTTCCAGGCTGAACGCCCGGCGGAAGGCGATGCGCCCCTGGTCCCGCACCTGCGCGATCTCCGGCCACAGCGCGACCGAGGACAGCAGCAGCAGCGCCGCGACCGGCAGCAGCCACTTGGTGAGGTTCACCATGACGCGCCGCCGGGCGATGCGCGACGCGGTGGGCGCCTGACGGATGCGGGCGGCGCCAGCGGCCGAGAGCCGGTCCGGGCGCACGAGGCGCGCCGGCTCCCGCCCGTGCTGCGCCAAGGGGACCGTGGCCATCAGGCGACGCCCGCGCGCAGGAGGTCATGGATGTGCAGGATGCCGAGCGGGCGGCGGTCGGCGTCCAGCACGAACAGGCTGGTCACGGGGCGCGGCGAAGCGTTCATCGCCCGCAGCGCGTCGGCGGCGAGGGCATCGGGTCCGATGGTGCGGGGATGGGTGCTCATCACGTCCTCCACCCTACGGCCCAGCAGGTCCGGTCCCATGGCCCGGCGCAGGTCGCCGTCGGTCAGGACGCCCGAAAGCCGCCCCTCCGCGTCGAGCGCGCCCAGGCAGCCGAAGCCCTTGCCGGTCATCAGGATCAGCGCCCGGTCCATCGGCAGGCCCGCCTCGGCCAGCGGCACCGCGTCGCCCCGGTGCATGAGGTCCGACACGCGCCGGAGCTGCGCGCCGAGCCGGCCGCCGGGGTGGTTGGCGGAGAAGTCGCCCGCGGTGAAGCCGCGCCGGGTCAGCAGCGCCACCGCCAGCGCGTCGCCGAGCGCCAGCTGCATCGTCGTGCTGGTGGTGGGGGCGAGGCCCATGGGGCAGGCCTCCGGAGCGGGCGGCAGCAGCAGGACGATATCGGCGGCGCGGGCCAGCGTGGAGGCCACGCGCCCGGTGATCGCGAGCAGCGGCAGGCCGAAGCGGCGGGCGTGGGCCACGAGGTCGGCAAGCTCCGCCGTTTCCCCGCTGTTGGACAGCATCAGCACGGCGTCGCCGGGCAGGATCATGCCGAGGTCGCCGTGCGACGCCTCCGCCGGGTGCACGAACAGGGCGGGGGTGCCGGTGGAGGCGAAGGTGGAGGCGATCTTGCGCCCGACCTGGCCGGACTTGCCCATGCCGGAGACGACGACCCGGCCCTCGCAGGCGGCAAGACGCTCCACCGCGTCGCCGAAGCGCGCGTCGAGCGCGGCCGAAAGCGCGCGCAGCCCAGCGGCCTCCGCCGCCAGCACATCACGCGCCACGGCGATGTGCGACGCGGGCGCGAGCGAGGGGGTCGGCAAGGCGAGGGCGGCGTGCATGGAGATCCCGGGCATCCCGCCTGTATGGGCGGGTGCATGGCGGGGGTCAATGGAAAGCGACCGATGGAGGGCCGGTATCTTACATAAACAGCGGCTTAGTGGGCGAAGATGTCCGGTTCTTCGTAGCCGAGCAGGTCCAGGCGGCAGCGGGCCGGCAGGAAATCGAAGCAGGCCTGGGCGAGCGCCAGCCGGTCCTCGCGGATCAAGACCGCCTCCAGCCGGGTCCAGAGCGCATGGAGGTGCAGCACGTCGGAGGCGGCGTAGGCCATCTGCTCCGCCGAAAGCTCGGGCGCACCCCAGTCGGAGGTCTGCTGCTGCTTGGATATCTCGACGCCGAGCAGCTCGCGGCAGAGGTCCTTGAGGCCGTGGCGGTCGGTGAAGGTGCGGACCAGCTTGGCGGCGATCTTGGTGCACTTCGTGGGGGCCACGGTGATGCCGAGCGCCTGCTGCAGCACGGCTACGTCGAAGCGGGCGAAGTGCATGAGCTTGGTGACGCCAGTGTCGGCCATGAGGCGCGAAAGGTTCGGCGCATCGTAGCCGCGCCCGCCGAGGGCCACGGGGATGAGCTGCACGAGGTGGGCCGCGCCGTCGCCCGCGGACATCTGCACGAGGCAGAGGCGGTCGCGGTGCGGGTTGAGGCCCATCGTCTCGGTATCCACGGCGACGACCGGACCGAGGTGGAGGCCGTCCGGCAAGTCGTGCCGGTGCAGGTGGATGGGGCCGCTTGGCATGGATTGGACCGTCACAGTGGTGCCCAGGAAAAGACTCGAACTTTCACAACCTTGCGGTCACAGGTACCTGAAACCTGCGCGTCTACCAATTCCGCCACCTGGGCCGCCTGCGCGGTGGCGGGTGAGGTAGCGCCAAGGGGGGCGGGCGTCAAGGTGGAATTGGGGTGGATGCGGCGTCCCGCCTTGGGTAGAGTTGTCCCACCTCCAAGGGTGAGTCCATTGGTCGTTCGGAAGGCAGCACGCATCATGCCACGTCCCGAGCCGTCCGACTACGAGCACGACGTGGCGGCGTGGTCGGTCGAGCAGGCGCGCCTTTTGCGCGCCGGGCTGTACGATGAGCTTGATATCGAGCACATCGCGGATGAGATCGAGGACGTGGGCAAGAGCGAGGCGCGCGAACTGGCCAGCCGCATGGCCGTGCTCTTGGCGCATTGGCTGAAGTGGGAATGCCAGCCGATCCTTCGCAGCGCGAGCTGGCAGAACACGATCCGCGAGCAGCGCAAGCAGGTCCTGCGGCGATTGAAGCGGACGCCGAGCCTGCAGCCGGAACTGGAGCACCCGGATTTCATCGAGTCCGTGTGGGGCGACGCGCGGCTGGCAGCGGCGCGCGAAACCGGCATCGACATCGCGCGCTTTCCGCCGGACGCCGTTTGGTCGTTCCCCGAGGTGCTGCGCGAGGATTGGACGCCCGGCCAGCCCGGGCGGTAGCGGGCCACCCCGCTCACGCCCCGAACGCCGTCCGTCCCAACGCCTGCCCCGTGGCGAGAAAGCTCGCCAGCGGATCGGCCCCGCTCGCCCGCACGTCTGGGTAGGCCGCTAGGTACTTGCCGGTGGAGAACGCGGCGGACGGGTCGCGGCCTTCCTTCCAGCCGAAATCCTCGTAGTGGCGCAGCGGGTTGACGCCCGCCGCGCGCACGTCGGGGTTGCGGGCCAGGTAGTAGTTCGTGTCGAAGAACGCATCCGGGTTCAGTCCCTGGCGCCAGCCCGTCTGGTCGTAGCTCGCCGTGGCGTCGGCGCCGGCGGGCACCACCGTTGCGAGCTGGGCGAAGTAGAACGCGCGGTCGATCCGCGGGTCTGGTCCGCCACTTGGGATATTTGGGGCCAAGGGCGCGTTGATGAACGCCGGGCGGCCCTCCGCGCGGCCATGGGCCAGATAATGCGCCAGCGGGTCCATGCCGGCGGCGGCGACGTCGGGGTTGGCGGCCAGGTACTGGCGGTCGCTGAACGCCAGGGACGGCTCCCGGCCCTGCCGCCAGCCCGACGCCTCGAACTGCGCCAGCGGATCGGCCCCGGCGGCGTCGTCCGGGTTCGCCTTGCGGTAGTACGTCGTGTCGAAGAACGGGTCCGGGTTGTCGCCGAGCTTCCAGCCGATTCGGTGGTAATGGGCGCTGGCGTCTTCCCCCGAGGCCGCCACGTCCGGGTGCTGCGCCAGGTACCAGGCGCGGTCCACCAGCGCGTCCTGCGGCCCGACCGGGCGGGGGGCGGCCGGGGAGGCGCTGCGGCCCTCGGCGCGGCCGTGGATCAGGAAATGCCGCAACGGGTCGATCCCGGCCGCGGCCACGTCAGGGTTGGCGGCGAGGTAGGCGCCCGTGCTGAAGCCCGGCCCGGGGTCGCGCCCCTCGCGCCAGCCGTGGCCCTCGTAGTGCAGCAGCGGGTTGGCGCCGGAAGCGGCCACGTCGGGGTTCTGGTTCAGGTACCACGCCGTGCTGAAATAGGCGTTGGGGTCGCGGCCCTCCCTCCAGCCCAAGGTCAGGTAATGCTGCAACGGATCGACGCCCGCCGCGGCCACGTCGGGGTTGTGGACGAGGTAGTAGATCGCGTCGAAGTCCCGGCCCGGCCCGGTGGCCGGCGCGGCCAGCCGGTGCGTGGTCCGCAGCAGCGTGCCCCCGGCGCCGTCGGACGCAAGTCTGAACTCGCCGGCGGCGTAGGCGCCGCCCGAAAGGTGGAAGATCCCCGCCGCCGTGCCGTCCTGGCTGACCTGCACGGCGTCGCCCTGGACGCCGACCGACAGGCCGGGGCCGTAGGCCAACCCCTGGAGATCGACGCTGTCGCCGTACTGGAAGTTCCGCAGGGTGGCACCGACGCCGGCACGTCCCCCAAGCACGAGCCCGGCCGTGGGGTCCAGGAAGGCGACGGTGCCGCCGAGCACCCCGGGCGCCGCTACCGTGAGCGTCGCGGCGTCGAGGGTGATGACGCCGGTGTTGGCGAGCGTCGCCGCGTGGGCCGTGCCGTGGCTGACGGCGAGCGTGCCGCTGTTGGACAGCGCGGCGTAGTCGGCGTCGCCGGCCTGAGTGACGGCGCCAGCGTTGCTCAGCCCGGATGCGACGCCGCGCGCCGGGGAGACGGTCGAGAAGCCGCCGGCGATGCCGAGGGTGGCGCCCGTGCCCAGCAGCACCGGGCCGGGCGCGGAGGTCGAAAGCGCTCCGCCCGCCAGGCGCAGGTCCGTGTTGTCGAGCGCGCCTGACAGCTCCAGGCTGGAGCCGCTGGCGCCGAGGTCGATCAGCGCCCGGCCGCGCAGGCCCTGCACGGCGGTGCCGTTCTGGAACTGGAAATTCGCCCGGGCGGTCGGTGCGAAGGCGCCGCGGAACGTCACGCCGTCCAGCACGGCCGTGCCGCCAAGAGCGAGGCTGCCGCCCGCGTTCGTGACCGTACCGCCCTTCAGGGTAAGGTTGAGCGCCGAAAGGGGGTTGAGCCGGCTGCCGACGAGCAGGACCAGGCCCGCGCCGGTGTTGTCCCAGGTCGCGTTGGGCGCCAGGCCCACCGTGCCCGGGCCGGCCGCGCCGCCGGCCAGCGCGGCCAGGGCCGCCGTCGTCACCGTGCCCGACAGGCTCAGCCGGCTGCCGAAGCCGAGGAACAGCGCGCCGCTGTTGACGAAGCTGCCATCGACGGTGAGCGCGGCGTTGGCCGCGACCGCGACGCTCCCCTGGTTCGTGGCACGGGCGAGCGCGCTGCTGCCGGAAACGGTGAGCGCCAGCCCGGCGCCCAGCGTCAGGCGGGACCCGTCCGCGGCGGACAGCGTCGCGTCGGCCAGCTGCACCGCGGCGTTGTCCAGCGCCTCCGTGTCCGACGCCTGCAGCGACAGGCGGCTCAGCGTCAGCGCCCCCGGCCCGGCGCCGCCCGCCCCGAGCAAGGCAAGGCCGCCGCGGAAGACCGTCGCGGGCGGCGGGGAGTCGATGGAGCCTGCGGTCCCGGCCAGCGTCACCGAGCCGCGGAACGTCACGCCGTCCAGCACCGTGGCGGGGCCGAGCGTCAGCGTGCCGGCCGTGACCGTGCCCCCCTTCAGCACGCCCGAGAGCGTCATCCGGCCCGCGACCGTGCCGCCCGGCGACAGCACGGCGCCGGTGTTGTCGAGGGTGCCGTTGAAGCTGACCCCGCCCGCGCCGCCGAGGCCGCCGAGCGCCGCCGCGTAGGCCGCGCCGGTCAGCGGCCCCGAAAGCGCCAGCGTCCCATCGACGGTGGCGCCCGCCAGCCCGGCCAGCGGCGCGGCGCCGGTCCAGCTCAGCGACAGCGTCGCGCCGGCGGCGACGGCAAGGCTGCCGCCGTCCGGGGCGAGCGTGGTGCCGGGTGCGATCGCCAAGGTCCCGCCCGGCCGGACCGTCACCGCGCCAGCGTTGCGGAAGGTGCCGCCGCCGCTCATGGTCAGCAGGCCGCGCACCTCCAGGGACGCATCGGCGCCGAGCGCCAGCACGGCGCCCGGGGCGGTGGTCAGCGCCGCCCCGACCAGCCCCGGCGCGTCGAAGCGGAGATCGACGTGGTCCAGCGTCTCCGCGTCGAGCGCGCGCAGCTCGGCGGCCGCGCCCGTCACCGCGACCGCGCCGCGCCCGGTCCCGGACAGCCCGGCGAACCCCACCCCGCCCCGCAGCCCCAGCACCGGCCCGTAGCCCGGGAACACGCCGGCGGCGCCCGCGACCGCGAGGCCGCCCTGCACGCGCACGCCGTCCAGCAGGCCGACCACGTTGTAGAGGCCGTCGGTGTTGAAGCGCAGCGCGCCGCCGGAAAGCCGCAGCGTGCCGCCGCGCACGGCGCCGCCGTTCAGGTTGACCTGACCAAGCGCCGTGCCCGCCTTGATGTCCAGCACCGAGGCGGCGGCGGTGTTGTCAATGGTGCCGCGGAGCGTCACCGGGCCGGTCGCGCCCGCCAGGCTGTCGAGCAGCGCCGCCGTCGTGATGTCGCCGTAGGCGGGGGACGCGATGGCGGCGCTGCCCGCCAGCCCAACTGGTTGCATCGTCAGGTCGTCCCGTGCCGGATTTGCATGAACAAACAAATGTTTGTCACGAAATAAGAACAAAGTCAATGTTCTTTCGTTCCGATAGGTTCGGGGGCGTTGCCGGCCCTTGGGAGGCTTTTGGGGTATGTTCAGGCGGCGATGCGGGGTATGGCGCGTCGCGGGGCAGGGGCTTCGAGGGGACAGGAACCGATGGCGACGCGCAGTGTGGCGACGGTGTTCGGCGGCAGCGGCTTCATCGGGCGCACCGTGGTGAAGCGGCTCCTGGCGCAGGGGCACATCGTGCGGGTGGCCGGGCGGGGCACGATTCCATGAGGCACCCGGCTCTGCGCCTCTGGAGTCGCGTGCATAGCCTGGTCCCGGAGGCCTGATGCAGCACAGCGAGACTCCGACGGGCATTGGCGGCGTGCCGGACGCCTGCGGCGGCGACATGCGGAAGGATCGGGATGCCTCAACGGACATCGTGCCTGACACGCAATCGCCTGACCTCGACCGCTCGGCATCCCGCAAGCGCGGCCTCTCGCCCATTTACCTTGGCGGCGATGCGCGTCCTCACCCGGCGGCGATGCCGCGTTCCAGGCGCCGCCGCCTTGTGTTCGGTTGGTATGGCGGGAAATTCAGCCATCTCGACTGGCTCCTGCCGTTGCTACCGGAGGCGCACCATTATTGCGAGCCGTTCGCCGGGTCGGCGGCGGTGCTGCTGAACCGTGATCCCTCGCCTGTCGAGACCTACAACGACATCGACGGCGAGGTGACGAACTTCTTCCGGGTTCTCCGGGACCAGGGCACAGCACTCGAACGCGCCATCGCGCTTACGCCGTTCTCCCGGGAGGAATACCATCGCGCCATCGTGGGCAGCGTGTCGGAGGCGTCCGACCTGGAGCGGGCGCGACGGTTCTACGTCAAGGCAAGGCAGACGCGCACCGGGTTGGCGCAGACCGCGACGCTGGGCCGCTGGGCGAACTGCAAGGACACCAGCCGGGCCGGCATGTCCGGCGTCGTCTCGCGCTGGCTGGGTGGCGTCGAGGCGCTGCCCGACATCGCCGCCCGGCTGCTGCGCGTGCAGATCGAGAACCGGCCCGCGGCGGACGTGATGCGGCTGTATGACGGCCCGCGGACCCTGTTCTACTGCGATCCACCCTACCTTCACGCCACGCGCGGCGACGCGAAGGCCTATGGCTTTGAGATGGACGAGCGGGAACACCGCGAGTTCGCGGCCGTCGCCAACGAGTGCGAAGGCATGGTGGCGGTGTCGGGCTACGACCACCCGTTGATGAACGAGTTGTTTGCGCCCGGACGGTGGCGAAAAACTCTCGGCACGGACAAGGTAAACCATTCCACCAAGGGAATGCGACAAGAAGGCCTGTGGACCAACTTTGCGCTTCAAGCGGAGCCGGATTTGTTTGGATGACGCCGGAAGAGGTGGTCCGATCCGTCCATGGACAAGCGGCCGCGGCAACTGGGACCGTTGTGGCCGATGAAGCCGCCCGCGAGAAGATCGAGTATGTCGCCCTATGCGCCACGAACCGCGCCGGGGTACGGCTGCTCATGGCGTGCTTGCTGGGCAAGATGCATGCGCCGCGCGTTGACCCGCGACAGCCATACACCGAGATAGGCGGCAGCCGAAGCTTTTCCGGCCGTACCTACGACGAACGCTACCTGACGAAGTTCATCAACAAGCACCGCTTGCCGGTCAACCCGACCACGGCGTTCCTGACGCCGACGCTGCGGAACATCAACGCCCCGCTCACGACCGACCGGCCCCTTGTCGGCAAGCCGCGCGCCCTCTACGCAAAAACCTTGGAGTTGCTGGAGGACGTGGCGGAGGGCCGTCTGCCGGCGGAGCGCGTGTTCGTCGAGACGGTGCGCGTCCTGCTGCGGCTCCGTGACGAGAACCTGGCCCGCATGGGGGCGCTCATCAGGGCGCTGGAACGCGGGAAAGATGCTCTCCCGTTGTCGTCCGAAGCAATCATCGCATTGGTCAGCCAGCATCTGGCCTGCAAGAACGCAAGCCGCTTGCCGGTCCTTATTGTCGCGGCGGCATACAGATCCGCTGGAACGAGGCTGGCTGAGACCGTGTTGCCGCTCAATGCCCATAACGCCGCGGACCGCCAGACCGGTTCTTTGGGCGACGTCGAGGTGTGCCTGGTCGGGGACGATGCCGTGGTCACGGCCTACGAGATGAAGATGAAGCGCGTCACGCGGGACGACGTGGACCATGCCGTGACCAAGATCGCCCGCGCGGAGGCGCAGATGCACAACTCCTTGTTTGTCACGACGGAGGCCATGGACCCCTCCGTGGCCGAGTACGCGGCGGGCTTTTATGAAGAACTGGGCGGGACGGAGATTGCCATTCTCGATTGTGTCGGCTTCCTCCGGCATTTCCTGCACTTGTTCCACCGCTGCCGCTCGGCCTACCTCGACGTTTATCAAGACTTGGTCCTCAACGAGTCCGACTCAGCCGTGAGCCAGACGTTGAAAGAGGCGTTCCTGGCCCTTCGCAAAGCGGCGGAAACCGGAGAGTGACCGGGACAGGAGGCTCGGGGACCGTCGCTTGGCACCGGCGAACCGGCCCTCGCCGCCGTAGCTCCCTTGAGGAGGCGAAGCCCACCGCATAGTAAGGGACGAACCTTGAAGGATGTCTCGATGGCGACGCGCAGTGTGGCGACGGTGTTCGGCGGCAGCGGCTTCATCGGGCGCTACGTGGTGAAGCGGCTCCTGGCGCAGGGGCATATCGTGCGGGTGGCCGGGCGCAACACCGAGGCGGCGCGGGGCAGCATGATGGCCGGGCGCGTCGGCCAGATGGTGCCGCTCTATGTCAGCCTGGGGAACGAGGCGGCGGTCCAACGGGCGACGGAGGGCGCCGACATCGTGGTGAACCTGGTCGGCATCCTGAGCGAGAAGCGGCCCGGCGACTTCGAGCGCATCCAGGCGGAAGGCGCTGGGCGCATCGCGCGCTCGGCGGCGTCGCACGGGGTGGGGCGGATGGTGCAGGTCTCGGCCATCGGCGCCGACGCGGCCAGCCCCAGCGCCTACGCCCGCAGCAAGGCAGGGGGCGAGCACGCGGTGCTTGCCGCCATGCCCGGCGCCACCATCCTGCGCCCGTCGCTGGTGTTCGGGGCGGAGGACAAGTTTTTCAACCGTTTCGGCTCCATGGCGATGACGCTGCCGGTGATGCCCGTGATCTCGGGCGACACGCGGTTCCAGCCGGTGTTCGTGGGCGACGTGGCCGACGCGGTGCTGGCTGTGCTGGGGCGGAAGGACGCGCGCGGGCGGACGTATGAGCTGGGCGGGCCGCGGGTGTGGACGTTCCGGGAAATCCTGGCGTGGATCCTGAAGGAGACCCGGCGCCGCCGGCCGCTCCTGGAGGTGCCGATGGGCCTGGCGCGGGTGCAGGCGCGGCTGGGCGAGCTGGTGCCCGGCAAGCCGTTCACCCGGGACCAGCTGGTCCTGCTCGGGCGGGACAACGTGGTGTCGGCGGGCGTGCCGGGCCTGGCGGAGCTTGGCATCGTGCCGACACCGGTGGAGCTGGTGGTGCCGGAGTACCTGGACCGCTACCGCACCGGCGGCGGCAAGCGGGAGGAGGTGCCGACGTGACGGTGCCGGGGCAGGAGGGGCGGATGGGCAACCTATACGACGACGACATCCTGGAATGGTCGGAGCGGCAAGCCCGGCTGCTGCGCGACCTGGCGGCGGGGCGGCCCGGCAACGAGGCGCCCGACTGGGCCAATGTGATCGAGGAGATCGAAAGCGTGGGCCGCAGCGAACTCAACGCCGTGCGGTCCCTGCTGGTGCAGGCGCTGCTGCATGACCTGAAATGCGCGGCGTGGCCGCTCGCGTCCACCGTGCCGCATTGGCGGGCGGAAGCGCGGGGGTTCCGCGACGACGCAGCGCGAAGCTACAGCCCTTTCATGCGTCAACAGATTGATGTGACGGACCTGTATCGCCAGGCGATGCGGCGCATGCCCGAAAGCATCGACGGCCAGCCGCCGCTGCCGGTGCCGGACGCCTGCCCGGCCACGCTGGACGAGCTGCTGGGGAGGGACCGTAGCCTCGATTCGCGTTGATCCCTGCATCGGCGTCGATGTCGCCGAACATCGCGGAAGCGTTGGACCAGCCCAGTTTCGTCGCGGAAAGAGAATAATAGCTGTCTCCGGCCGGATGCATAGGCATGAGGCTGCGCGTCCCCAGTCGCCCGGCAGCAATGGAGCGGTTCTCCGCGTCTGCAGGATAGCCGATACTTCAGAAGCGGCGACGCCAGCCAGGATGTCACCTTCGTCGCGTCTGCCGGCGCCGGACGGCAACCGCCGCGACCGGTCCGTGATGCCGGGATATTGACAACGGCGCGGCGTTGCGGCGAGCTTCGCGCCCAGACGGGGGTGCTGGTTTCTCCTCCAGAAAGGGCCGCTTCGGTTCAATTTCGCCCGGTTTTGTCCGGGGTATATTAGGCACGGCGCCCTGATACCTGAAATCGTGACAATAGTACTGACATAATTCGCGATTTACTGTCGCCAAACAGCCAAACGGTCCTTATATCCCACTGAGAACGCTGCACCGCACTCGTCTGGAGAAGGATGGCCATGGCTGACCGCATGCTGCAATTCGTGAGCCTGGCGCAGCACCAGCCGGACAAGCGCGCGTCCTCCATGCGGCGGGAAGACTTCGCGGAGATCTACGCCGACTTCGACCCGGCCCAGGCCGGCGCGCAGAGCAGCCGGTGCAGTCAATGTGGCGTGCCGTTCTGCCAGGTGCACTGCCCGCTTGCCAACAATATCCCGGATTGGCTGAAGCTCACGGCGGAGAGCCGGCTGCAGGAAGCCTACGAGGTCAGCGCAGCGACCAACACCTTCCCCGAGATCTGCGGCCGCATCTGCCCGCAGGACCGGCTGTGCGAGGGCAACTGCGTCATCGAGAAGGACTTCGAGAGCGTCACCATCGGCG
>CAXSHI010000045.1:0-24942 GCA_964236755.1 uncultured Acetobacteraceae bacterium | reverse complement strand
CGCCGCACATCGGCGGCTCGACCGAGGAGGCGCAGGAGCGCATCGGCGAGGAGGTCGCGCACAAGCTGCTGGACTTCCTCGACAGCGGATCGACCGGCGGCGCCGTCAATTTCCCGCATGTGGACCAGCCGCGCATCCCCGGCCGGCCGCGCTTCCTGCACGTGCACCGCAACGTGCCCGGCGTGCTCGGGCAGATCAACGCCGTGTTCAGCGGGATCGGCCTGAACGTGTCGGCGCAGGTGCTGCAGACCGAGGGCGACCTGGGCTACGTCATGGTCGATGTGGAGCGCCGGCCGACCGGGCGCTCGGCGACGCTCGCGGCGCTGTGCGACATCGAGGGCACGATCCGGGCGCGGGCGCTCGATTAGCGTTCCCGGACAAGCATGACCCGGGCGACCATCCGGGGATTGGTCGCACGGGGGCGACCGCACTATATATGCGTGACCTTTCTCAGGAGTTCACCTTGGCAGCTCTCAACCGCTTCGCGCCGCATGCCGACGACGAGGACCCCGATGCCCCCGACGTGCCGGAGCCGATGGGTCCCGACACGAAGGAGCCTGACGACAACAAGACGCTGTCGTCGCCGATCAACGAGCTTGAGACGCGGCTGTTCAACACCCGCAAGGTGCTGGTGTTCGGCGCGATCAACGACAAGGTTGCCCGCGACGTGACCGGCCGCCTGCTGGCCTTGGCGAGCGACTCCGACAAGCCGATCGACGTGTACGTGAACTCGCCTGGCGGCCACGTCGAGAGCGGCGACACCATCCACGACATGATCCGCTTCGTCGATGCGGTCGCCCCGGTGCGGGTGATCGGCACCGGCTGGGTCGCCAGCGCCGGGGCGCTGATTTTTCTGGCCGGCAAGAAGGAGCGGCGGCTGTGCCTGCCCAACACGCGGTTCCTGCTGCACCAGCCGATGGGCGGCGTGCGCGGCCCGGCCACCGACATCGACATCGAGGCGCGCGAGATCATCAAGATGCGCGAGCGCATCAACCGCATCATCGTGGAAGAAACCGGGCAGACGATGGAGCGCGTGACCCGCGACACCGACCGCAACTACTGGATGAGCGCGGAGGAGGCGATCACCTATGGCATGGTGAGCCGGGTCATCACCAGCATGGCGGACCGCTGAGGGGCAGGGCCGGCCGGATTGTGTCCAGCCGGCCCAAGGCGGCCTCGATGCGGTCCCAGCCGCCGCCGGGGATGCCGAAGCGCAGCCAATCCGGCTTTGCTTCAAAACGGCGAGCCAGGATACCGGCGCAGCCGAGTTGATTGAAGATGTCCGCCGCGTCGCACGCCTGCGCCAGTCGAAACAGCCGCGTGCCGCCAATCAGATGCAGGCCCGCCCCGGTCAACGCGCCGTCGAGCCGCGCCGCGTCGCCTGCCAGCCGCCCGCGCGCGGCGCCGAGCCAGGCGTCGTCCGCAAGCGCCGCGGCCCCGATCTCGACGGCGGGGCCGCTGACCGCCCAGGGACCCAATGCCGTGCGAATCTCATGCGCCGTTGGCGGCGCCGCGATGGCGAAGCCGAGCCGCAAGCCGGCCAGGCCGTAGGTCTTGCCGAACGACCGCAGCACGATGGCGTTGCCCGGCAGCATGGGCGCGAGGCTCAGGCCCGGTTCCTCCAGATCGACGAAGGCCTCGTCCACCACGAGCACGCCGACACGGGCGGCCAATGCCAGCAACTCGGTGACGCAGGTGCGGCGGCCGTCGGGGTTGTTGGGATTGCACAGCACCGCGCCGGGTTCCGCGCCGATGGATGCGACGTCGGCGACGGCCGATACGGCGCTGCCGCCCGCCGCCCAGGCCGCCGCGTGCTCGGCATAGGTGGGGCCGACGATGGCGACGCGGCCGGGCCGGAGCACGTGCGGCAGCAGGCTGATCAGGATCTGCGTGCCCGGCGCCGCCACGACCATGCCGGGATCGGCCACGCCGTAGGCCCACGCCGCCGCGGCCTCGAGCCGCCGCACCTCCTCGGGCTCCGGCAGGCGGCAGTAGGTTTCCGGCCGCAAGGTGGGCACGGGATAGGGTAGGGGGTTGATCCCGGTTGACAGGTCGATCCAAGGCTCCGGCGCCATGGGGAACCGTGCCCGCGCCGCAATCAGGCCGCCGCCATGGGCAATCGCCAACCCCGAGTCCGCCATGGTAGCTCCCCTGCGATGCACCTCGCCTCCAACCTGGGCCTGATCGCCTGCGCCTTGATGTTGGAGGCCGCGGCGGGATACCCCGGCGCCGCCTTGCGCGCCATCGGGCATCCCGTGATGTGGGTGGGCGCGCTGATCGGCTGGATGGACCGCGCCTGGAGTCGCGAGGGTTTGGACCCTGGGACGGGCCGCCTCAAGGGGGTCCTCGCGGTCCTGGCGCTGCTCGCCGCAAGTGCTGGCCCGGCGGCGTTGTTGCAGGCCGCGTCCGCCCTGTTGCCCGCGGCGCTGTCGCTGCTGCTGACTGCCGCCGCCGCCAGCACGCTGCTGGCGCAGCGCAGCCTATGGAGCTTTGTCGCCGCGGTGGGTGATGCCCTTCGCTGGGGCGGCCTGCCCGCCGGGCGCGTCGCCGTTGCCCATATCGTCGGGCGCAACCCGGACACCCTGGACGAGCCTGCCGTCATCCGCGCCGCCATTGAGAGCCTGGCCGAGAACTTCTCCGACGGCATCGTCGCCCCGGCGCTTTGGGGGGCGCTGCTCGGCCTACCGGGGATCGCCGCCTACAAGGCCATCAACACCGCCGACAGCATGATCGGCCACCTCACGCCCCGGCACCGCGCGTTCGGCTGGGCGTCGGCGCGGCTCGACGACGGGGTCAACCTCCCGGCCTCCCGCCTCGCGGCCGGGTGGCTCGCGCTGGCTGCGTGCCTGCATCCTGGCGCGTCCGCACGGCGGGCGTGGCGCGCCGTGTGGCGGGACGCCGGGCGGCACCGGTCGCCCAACGCGGGCTGGCCGGAGGCGGCGATGGCCGGGGCGCTCGGCCTGCGGCTGGCGGGGCCGCGGGTGTATGGAGAGACGCGGGTGGACGACGCTTGGATGGGGGACGGCCGGGCGGAGGCGGGGCTGCGCGATCTTCGCCGGGCGCTGGCGCTGTATCGCACCGCCTGCGCGTTGCAGATGGCGGCATACCTACTGGTTTGGGCCGCTATGCTGCAAGGCTGAGCAGGCGGTCCACGTCGCAATGCGCTTCCAGGTGTTCGGCAAGCTGATCCAGCGCCTGCTCCACAGCTTCGTCGTGACGGTGGCCCGACGGGGCCGCGCCCCAGCGGCGCAGCCACGCGCCGCGCTGCCCATCATCGGCGAACAAGCCGTGCACGTAGGTGCCGAGCACGGAGCCGTCGGGAGCACATGCCCCGTCCGTGCGCCCACCCGCCAGGTGCAGCAACGGCCGCTCGGTCGCCGGGCCGGTGGTGCGGCCCATATGCATCTTATAGCCGCGGAACGCCACGCCGTCGCCGGATCGACCCGATGCTTCGGTGAGCCGTTTCTCGCCAGTCAACACGGTTTCCACGTTCAGCAGCCCAAGCCCGGCGACCCGGCCCGTCGGCCCCTCGACTCCCTGCGGGTCGGCAATCGAGCAGCCCAGCATCTGATAGCCGCCGCACAGCCCGACGATCCGCCCGCCGCGGCGGTGGTGCGCCAGGATGTCGATGTCCCATCCCGTGGCCCGCAGGTCGGCCAGATCGGCTATCGTCGCCTTCGACCCCGGCAGGATCACCACGTCGCAGACCGGCAGCGGCGTGCCGAGCGGCACCATGGCCAGGTCCACGTCCGGCTCGGCCGCCAGCGGGTCCAGGTCGTCGAAATTGGCGATGCGCGGCAGCACGGGGACGGCGATCCGCAGCCTGGCCCCGGGCCGGCGCTCGCCTTGCGCCAGGTCCGCCGCGTCTTCCGCCGGCAGCCGGGCGGCACCCGCGAAGTGCGGCACGAGGCCGAGCGGCGCCCAGCCGGTCCGCACCGCTATGAACGCCATGCCGGCGTCGAACAGCGTCGGGTCGCCGCGCATCCGGTTCACGATGAAGCCGCGCACCAGCCGGGCGTCCTCCGGGTCCAGCACTGCATGGGTGCCGACGAGGCTCGCGATCACCCCGCCGCGGTCGATGTCGCCGACCACCACCACAGGCGTCGCGGTCGCGCGGGCGAATCCCATGTTGGCGATGTCGCCGGCGCGCAGGTTCACCTCCGACGCGCTGCCGGCGCCCTCGACCAGGATCAGCTCGGCCTCCGCCGCCAGGCGGCGGAAGCTGTCGAGCACGAAGGGCATCAGGCCGGGCTTCATCGCCTGATACTCGCGGGCGCGGGCGGTGGCGTGGACCCGGCCCTGCACCACCACCTGCGAACCGGTCTCGCTCTGCGGTTTCAGCAGCACGGGGTTCATGTGGACGGAGGGGGCAACGCCCGCCGCCCGGGCCTGCAATGCCTGTGCCCGGCCGATCTCGCCCCCGCCGCGCGTAACGGCAGCGTTGTTCGACATGTTCTGCGGCTTGAACGGGCGCACCGCGATGCCGCGCCGCAGGCAAGCCCGCGCCAGCCCGGCCACCAGCAGCGACTTGCCGACGCTCGACCCAGTGCCTTGCAGCATGAGGGCGCGCGCGGTCAGAACTCGATCCCTTCCTGCGCCTTAATTCCCGCCGAGAAGTGGTGCTTCACCAGCGTCATCTCGGTCACGAGGTCGGCGGCCTCGATCAGCGCCGGGCGGGCATTGCGGCCGGTGACGACCACGTGCAGCGCCGCCGGGCGGCTTGCGAGGGCGGCCAGCACCTCCGATTCGTCTAGGTAGCCGTAGCGCAGGGCAATGCTCAACTCGTCCAGCACCAGCAGCGACAGGCCGGGCTGCCGCATCAGCGCCATGGCCTGCTCCCAGGCGCGACGGCAGGCGGCGATGTCGCGGTCGCGGTCCTGGGTTTCCCAGGTGAAGCCCTCGCCCATGGTGTGCCATTCGACCAGGTCATCGAAGCGCCCCAGGGCAATGCGCTCGCCGGTGCTCCAGGCACCCTTGATGAACTGCACCACTCCGGCGCGGCGTCCCCGCCCGACGGTGCGCAGCAGCAAGCCGAACGCGGCCGTGCTCTTGCCCTTGCCCGGACCGGTGTGGACCATCAGCAGGCCTTTTTCCCGCGTCTTGCCGGCGACCTCGGCGTCCTGCACGGCCTTGCGACGGGCCATCTTGGCCGCATGGCGCTCCGCCTCACTCATCCGGGCCTCCCTTCACGAACATGGGCAGGCCCGCCACGGTGAACACCACCCGGTCTGCGCGCGCCGCGACTCGCTGGTGCAGCCGGCCGGCGTGGTCGCGGAACCGCCGGGCAAGCGCGTTGTCCGGCACGATGCCGAGGCCGACCTCGTTCGCTACCAGCACGGTGGGCGCCGCCCGGTCCAGCGCCGCGTCGAGCGCCGCCTCCGCGGCGGGCAGATCTGCGTCGGTCAGCATGAGATTGGTGAGCCAGAGCGTCAGGCAGTCGACCAGCACCGGCGCGCCGCCGGCATCCTGCAGCGCGTCCGCGAGCGCCAGCGACGCCTCGACCGTTTGCCATCCGGCTACGCGCCGGCCGCGGTGTTCCGCGATGCGCGCCCGCATCTCGTCGTCGAACGCCTGCGCCGTGGCGACATAGACCCAAGGCGGGGGCAGGCGGGTGACCAAGGCTTCGGCATAGCGGCTCTTGCCTGACCGCGTGCCACCGAGCACGAGGGTGAGTTGGGGTACAAATCGAGAGTGGTAGGCCAGTTTGGATGTCCGCAACCAATGGGAAGCTGACCTTGCATCGTCGCGGCGTCTTTGGCCAGTTTGCGCCCATGGGGGTCATTGCCGCATCACTTGGACCTGCCCGAAAGCAGCCGTTTGTAACCAGGCTAGTTTGTGGAAACTCTGCAGGTATGCTCCCGCTGATTACGCGCGGAGCACACTCGAACAGGATTTGCCAGACTTTGGGCCTGGTCCGGGCCGGCAAGGCGCTTCCTCCGAGTAGCGCCGAATGGAGCAGGAGCATGGCGACTGGTTTGGTAGGCGTCGGAATCGGATGCCGTGGGAAGGGTACCAGATCCGATATCTGTACGACTTGGGCAGGATGTCTTCGATGAAGTGGAAAGACCGAACGGTCGAAGAGATCTCAGAGATGATCTGCATACCGCAGAGAATGGATCAACCCTTCTTCGTGTATCGGAGCAGCAGCTACATCACCAGGTTTTTTCGTGATGCCGACACGGACTACGTACATGACGGCTCAACACGTGCGGCGTGGGCAGCGGACACGCTGCGGAAGATTTTGGATGAGCCACACGCTGATGCTCGTACTCCCCCTGAAACGCTTTGTCGCATCATACGAACATTGATGGATCCAGGTGATGCCTGCAACGAAGGGCCTGACCGACCAGGTGCCCTGAAGGCGCTCAACACCTCGCTGGCCCGAGAAGGCTTCGAGGCGTTCTATGCCCAGGACAGCAGTGCCACTTGCGACACATTGGCACGAAGAAGGTGGTGGGCATTTCCCCAAGCCCACACCGGCCCCTGTCGGCCGCCGAGATAGCGAGACGTGCACTGCTTGCTACTTACCTCGATGCGTGCTCCGAGGACGAACTCATCGGCGAAATCCTGCTGCCCATGCTCTGCCATCTTGGCTTTCATCGGATCACCTCGGCAGGCCACAAGGATAAGTCCAACGAGTTTGGCAAAGATGTGTGGATGCGCTTCAGACTGCCGACGCAGCACTACCTCTACTTTGGGATCCAAGCAAAGAAAGGAAAGATCGATGCCGCCGGCGTCACCAAGGGATCAAACGCCAATATCGCGGAAATCCACAACCAAGCTCTGATGATGCTGGGGCACGCGATTTTTGACCCCGAAACCAATAAGAACGTCCTGGTAGATCATGCCTTCATCGTTGCGGGTGGTGAGATCACCAAGGCTGCGGAGCAATGGCTTGCTGGAAAGCTCGATGCGAGCAAGCGAAGTCAAATTATATTCATGTCACGTAACGACATTCTCAATCTTTACGTCGTCTACAATGTACCGCTTCCAGCCGGAGCACTACCAATGGCTCCTCCAGACGACGATGCCATCCCATTTTAGGACCTACAATGGCTGTGGGTTTTCCCGTGTCCCTTGTAGAAACTGTCCGTGCTCACGTATAGGCCTCTTGCTTTCCAGACTATTGAGGTTGGCCGTAGCTTCTGAAGATCATCGTGAACAGATGATGATCGGCCGCCCGCGCCCAGTTCCCGTGTCTTTCGTCAGAGCCTGAACCACAGACGAGTTCTACGTGTACGGTGCCGCCGGCCTCCATCAGCACCTCTGAAACCCAAACTGCAACGATCGTCGCAGTCTCAGACTGGACTCCGTCAGCCTGCGTGCAGGTTGGATTGGCTGACCGAGAAAGCCGTACGGCGTCTGAAGGTGAACGTCTGTCAGAGCAGATTGCCATACACGATTGGCGCGTTTTCCAAGAGAATTGAAGGCACTTGCAATCTAATCGGCCCAACACTATCAATCTTTGATACAGGGAGTACCGGAATGGGAACGAACGTCAACCTGACACCAGAGCTGGAGCGGTTCGCGCAAGTGTGCGTAGAAACAGGACGCTTCAACAATGTGAGCGAGGTCGTGCGGTCCGCATTGCGCATGTTGCAGGATGCCGAAGAGCGGAAAGCTGCCTTCATCGCCTCGCTCGAGGCCGCCGTGGCTGAAGGCGACCGGGACGGCTTCATTCTTTCCGAAGAGGTCGAAGCGGAAGTGACTGCTGCCATTGAGAGAGTGCGATCTCGGAAGCGGTGATGCCAGGGCGTTTTTCGCCGCGTGCCCGCCGCGAGTTGCGCGAAGCCGCCGAGTGGATCGCCGAGGACAGCCCTGCCGCTGCAGAGGCGCTGCTTCGAGCAGCGGTTCAAGCGGCCGACATGATCGCAAGCCGGCCGGGCCTCGCACATCTTCGCCTGGACCTTGCCACGAACCGGTTTCGCTTTTGGCCGCTGCGTGGCTTTCCCTACATCCTCGTGCTTGATGTTGACCGGTCCCCGCCGGTCGTCGCGCGCATGGTGCATCAATCGCGCGACTTGCCAGCCGTCTTGGGCGACCTCTGACCGCCGAACGGGAAGGGCACGCTTCAGGAACGCTGTCGCAGAGAACCCGGTCGGCAATTCGCCAGCTGTCGACGCCGATGCCTTCGCGCCGCGCCGAACCACCCGGCGGAGCATGTCATTGACACGGCGAGCCTCCGGACATACTGCACCCGTGATGGTCCCGCCACCCGGCTTAAACCGGAGGGCGGGTTAATAGGGAACGCGGTGCGACGCCGCGGCTGCCCCCGCAACTGTAAGCGGTGAGCTGTTCGTCGCGCGCCACTGGGCCAGATCCCCGGGAAGGCAGGCGAACAGCGCGGTCCCCACCTTTTCAGGATGGGTGGGACCAGATCCGCGAGCCAGGAGACCTGCCATCGCTGAGGCACGCGGCCGAAGGCTGCGTGCTTCGACGACGACGCGCGGCCGGGCGGGGTGCCTCGGCGGCGGCGATGCTTCCCGGCATCGACCTGCGGCGCCATGCCCCGCGGGCGTTCGGCACCCCGTGCTTTGCCAGGACGCACCGGAGGCCGCCCGAATGACCCAGATGCCTATCCCTACGCTCCATGTCTGCACCACCTGCCGCGCCGGCCAGACTTTGGCAGACGGCGACAAGCGCCCGGGCCAGCACATGCTCGACACCATCGCGGCCCTGCTCGACCCGAGCGCGCCGGCCGTTGATCTGCAGGAGGTCGTCTGCCTGTCGAGCTGCGACCACGGCTGCGCCGCCGCCATCTCCGCGCCGGGCAAGTGGACGTATCTGCTTGGCCGGCTCGAACCCGGCATGGCGGCGGACCTGCTGAGCTACGCCGAAACCTACGCGCGCTCAGCGACCGGCACCGTCCTGCCGTCTCGCCGCCCGGCGTCGCTCGCCCGCGCCGTGCTGGGGCGGATGCCGGATTTGACCCAGGGCCGCGCGGCATGATCCCGGCAACCGTCGCGACCGGGAAGATCCCGGCGACGGTCATCACCGGCTTCCTTGGGGCCGGCAAGACCACCGTGCTGCGCCACCTGATCGGGAACGCAGGCGGGCGGCGGCTCGCGGTCATCGTGAACGAGTTCGGCGCGGTGGGCGTCGATGCCGACTTGCTGCGCGGCTGCGGCATCCCCGCTTGCAAGGAGGCGGACATCGTGGAACTCGCCAACGGCTGCCTATGCTGCACCGTCGCCGACGAGTTCCTGCCGGCGATGCAGGCGCTGCTCGACCGGCCCGATCCGCCGGAGCACATCGTGATCGAAACCTCGGGCCTGGCGCTTCCGAAGCCGCTCTTGAAGGCGTTCGGCTGGCCCGGCATCCGCTCCCGCGTCACGGTGGACGGGGTGATCGCCGTGGTGGACGGCCCCGCGGTCGCCGCCGGGCGCTTCGCCGACGACCCGGCGGCGGTCGCGGCGCAGCGCCTGGCCGACCCCGGCCTCGACCACGACAATCCGCTGGCCGAGGTGTTCGAGGACCAGTTGCAGTCCGCCGACCTCGTGGTGCTGAACAAGGCCGACCTGCTCGACGCCGAGACGCTGGCGCGGGTGCGCGCAACGGTGGCTGCCGAGCTGCCGCGCGCCGTACGGACCGTGGCGGCGCATGGGGGCCGGGTCGATCCGACGGTCCTGCTGGGCCTGCACGCCGCGGCGGAGGACGACCTCGCGGCCCGGCCGTCGCACCATGACGCCGAGGATGGCGCGCATGAGCACGACGACTTCGAAAGCTTCGTCGTCGCCTTGCCGGAGACGGACGCGCCCGACGCGCTGCTTGCCCGGCTCCGGTCCGTCGCCGAGGCACACCAGATCCTCCGCATCAAGGGCTTCGCCGCCGTGCGGGGCAAGCCGCTGCGGCTGGCGATCCAGGGCGTCGGCGGCCGGTTCAGCAAGGAGTTCGACCGCGCCTGGGCGCCTGGGGAGACGCGGCTCGGGCACCTGGTCGTCATCGGCGAGACCGGACTCGACCGTGCGGCCATTGAGGCCGGCGTGAGCGCCTGACGCCATGCACCTGCTGGTCCGCGAGACGTGCACGCTGGATGAGGACGGCGTCGCCTGCGACCTCGGCCAGAGCGCGGCCGACATCGTCGTGCTGTCGTTCTCCGACGCCGACCTGGGGGCGCTGGCAGGCGCGTGGCAGGCGATGGCCGGGGCGCCGGGGCTGCGGCTGGCGAGCCTCGCGCGGCTGCGGCACCCGATGTCGGTGGACCTCTATTTGGAGCAGGTGGCGGCCCATGCGCGCTGCGTCGTGGTGCGGCTGCTGGGCGGGTTGGACTATTGGCGGTATGGGGCGGAGGAGGTGGCGGCGCTGTGCCGCGCCCGGGGCATCGCGCTCGCCTTGCTGCCCGGCGACGGCCTGGACGACCCGCGCCTGGCGGCGCTGTCCACGGTGGGAGCCGATGCGCTGGCGCGCATGGACGCCTGCTTCCGCCATGGCGGCCCGGCCAACATGGCGCGGGCGCTGCGGATCGCGTCGCATTGGGCCGGCCCGACCCCGGATGCGCATGACGCGGCCGAGCCGGTGCCGCAACATGGGGTCCATGCGCTCGACCTCGCCTCCGACCGGCCGCTGGCGGCGGTCGTGTTCTACCGCTCGCACCTGCTCTCGGCCGACATCGCGCCGATTGACGCCATGGCGGCGGCGCTGCGCGCCCGGGGCCTGGCGGTCGGCGTGCTTTACGTGCCGAGCCTGAAGGCGCCCGACAGCGCGGCCTACGCCGCTGCCACGCTCCGCGCCTGGCGTCCGGCGGTGATCCTGAATGCCACTGGCTTCTCGGCCCGGCAGGGCGACGCGGGATCACCGCTCGATGCGCCGGGCGCGCCGGTGCTGCAACTGGTGCTGGCGGGTTCGTCGCGGGCGGCTTGGCAGGATTCGTCGCGCGGCCTGTCGCAGACTGACCTCGCGATGCAGGTGGTGCTGCCGGAGCTTGACGGGCGGCTGCTGGCCGGGGCGATCTCCTTCAAGGACGAGGAGCCGGCGCTGCCCGCACTGCAATACGCCCGCACGGTGCACCGCCCCGACCCCGACGGCGTGGCGCTGGCGGCCGACCGCGCGGCGGGATGGGTCCGCTTGGCTCGGACGCCGCGCGCGGAGCGGCGGGTAGCCATCGTGCTGTCCGACTACCCGGGCGTCGGCGGGCAGCGCGGGCATGCGGTGGGCCTCGACAGCTTCGCCAGCCTCGACGCCATCCTGCACGACCTGCGCGATGCCGGGTTCACGACGGGCGACCTGCCGGATCAGGGGGCGCTGGTGAATGGGCTGTGCCATGCGGCGCCCGCGCCGATGCTGCCGTTGCCCGAATACCAGCGCCTGTCCGCTACCCTGCCAAATACCGTGCGGGACAGCGTGCGTGCCGCTTGGGGCGACCCGACGGACGGTTTTGCCCTGCCCTACATACGGCTTGGCAACATGACTGTCGCGATCCAGCCCGACCGCGGCGGCGCGGACCGGCGGGCGACCTACCATGACGCTGACCAGGTGCCCTGCCACCATTACTTCGCCTTCTACCTGTGGCTGCGTCGCACGCTCGACGTGCACGCCATCCTGCATCTGGGCGCCCATGGCTCGCTGGAGTGGCTGCCTGGCAAGGCGGTGGCGCTGTCGCCCGCCTGCCTGCCGCGGGCGTTGTCGGGCGGCGTGCCGGTCATCAACCCGTTCATCGTCAACAACCCCGGGGAGGCCGCCGCCGCCAAGCGCCGGCTGGGCGCCGTCACCATCGGCCATCTCACGCCGCCGCTCGGCGAGGGGGCGGCGCATGGCGAGGCGGCGGCGCTGGAACGCCTGATCGACGAGTACGCCGCGGCCGACGGCCTGGACCGACGCCGCGCCGGGCTGCTGCGGCGGGAGATCCTGGAGCGTGCCGACGCCGTCGGGCTGCTGGCCGAAAGCGGCGTGCCGCGCGATGCGGCGGAGGAGGATGCGCTGGCCCGGCTCGATGCTTACCTATGCGACGTGAAGGACATGCAGCTTCGGGACGGCCTGCACGTCTATGGCCGCCCGCCGCCGCAGCGCGGCCGCATGCTGGACGCCTTGCGCCGGTCCGACCCGGGAGCGGACGGGGCCGCGCTTGACGCCTCGCCGGCGGCCGAGCGGGCGGCGTTGCTCACGGCGCTGGACGGCAGGTTCGTGGCGCCGGGACCGGCGGGCGCGCCGACCCGCGGCCGGGCGGACGTGCTGCCGACCGGGCGCAACCTCGCCACCATCGACCCGCGCGGCGTGCCCACCCGCTCCGCCGTGACGCTCGCGGAGCGCGCCGCGGCCGAGCTGCTGCGCCGCCACCTACAGGACCACGGCGAATGGCCGCGCAGCCTGGTGATCGACGTGTGGGGCAGCGCCAGCATGCGCACCGGCGGCGAGGACCTGGCGCTCGCCTTCGTGCTGCTCGGCGCGCGGCCGGTGTGGGACGAGGGTTCGGCGCGGGTGAGCGGGTTCGAGGTGCTGCCCATCGCCCTGCTCGACCGGCCGCGCGTGGACGTGACGCTGCGCATCTCCGGCCTGTTCCGCGATGCGTTCCCCGGCCAGGTCGCGCTGTTCGACAGCCTGGTGCGCGCGGTCGCCGCGCGGGAGGAGGCGGCTGATTGGAACCCGTTGGCAGGAGCGGCGCTGGGCCACGCGGGCGACGCGCTGCGCCGTGCGACGACGCGGGTGTTCGGTGCGCCGGCCGGGCAGTATGGCGCGGGCCTGTCTGGCGACGGCTACATCGCCGCCTCCGCCGGCGCCTATGGCCAGGGGCTGGACGGCGCGCCCGACCCGGCGGGCCTCGCCGCACGGGTGGGCGCGGCTGACGCCTTCGTGCATGCGCAGGACCATGCCGAGATCGACCTTCTGGACAGCACGGAGCACGCGGCGCATGAAGGTGGGTTCGCCGCCGCCGCGGCGGCGTTGGGGGGTGCCCCGGCGCTCTACCACCTCGACACCTCACGCCCCGAGTTGCCGCGGGCGCGCAGCGTGGCGGAGGAGGTGGCCCGCGTCATCCGGGGCCGTGCCGCCAACCCAAGCTGGATCGCAGGCATGATGCGCCACGGCTACCGCGGCGCGGCCGAGATCGCCCGGGGCATCGAGGCGCTTCACGGCTTCGCCCTCACGCTTCCCGCGCGGTTCGACGCGCAATTCGACCTGCTGTTCGACGCGACCCTGGGCACGCCGGACGTGGAAGCCTTCCTGCGCGCGGCCAACCCCGACGCCCGTGCCGCCCTGGCGTCCCGCTTCGCCGACGCGCAGTCCGCCGGGTTGTGGCACCCGCGCCGCAACAGCGGCGACGCATGACGATGCAGCGCGGCTGGTGCCCCAGCCTGTATGAGCCGATGGCGACCGGGGACGGCCTGCTGGTGCGGGTGAAGCCGCCGGGCGCGCGGCTTGACAGCGCCGCCCTCCGCGCCCTCGCGGACGCTGCGGCGCGACTCGGCAACGGCGTCGTCGAGCTGACCCGGCGCGGCAACCTGCAAGTCCGCGGCTTGGCACCGGGTGGTGTCCTTGCCTTCGCGGCGGCGATGGTCACGGCCGGGCTTGCCGATCCCGATCCGGCCATCGAGCGCCGCCGCATCGTCATGCCGCCGCCGCTCGCCGACGACGACCCGGCGGTGGCGCCGGACAGCCTGGCGCTGGCCGACGCGATCGAGCGCATGGTGCCGCCGGGCTTGCCGCCTAAGTTCTGCATCGCCCTCGACGGCGGCGGCGTGCTGGCCGGGACGCCCGCGGCGGACATCGTGATCGACGCCCGAACCTGCACGGCGGACACGCTGCCGTTCGTGCGATGCCGCATGGACGAGGCGGTTGGGCGCGCGCGCGGCGCGGTCCAGCCGGCCCAGGCGCCCGGGCCGGTCATCGGCTTCCATCCCTATGCAGCCGGACCGCACGGCGCGTTTGGCCTTGGCATGCCGTTCGGGCAAACGGATGTTGCGGGGCTGCTGCAACTCGCCGACCTCGCTGACCGCTTCGGCGGCGGCACGGTGCGCGTCAGCCCGTGGCGCGCGGTGCTGCTGGGCCGCGTGGCACCGGGCGATGTGCCGGGCCTGCGGGCGGCGGCGGTGGAGTGGGTGATCGACCCGGCCGACCCACGCCTCGGGATCACCGCCTGCGTGGGCAGCCCCGGTTGCGGCCGGGCCAGCGTGCCCGCCCGCATGGACGCGGCCCGGCTCGCGGCGCGGGGCGCAGGGGGGCCGCTGCACGTCTCCGGCTGCGTCAAAGGCTGCGCCTATGCCGGCGGCCCCGTCCTGGTCGGCGAGGCCGGGCGCTATAGCCGGATGGAGGACTGGCGCGCGGGCACGGCGCCGCCGCCCCAGGGCCTCACGCTCGACGCGGCGGCGCGGGCATGAGCGGGCGGTCCTACATCCGCGACGGCGCTGCGATCTACGCGCAGTCCTTTGCCACCATCCGCGCCGAGGCCGACCTGTCCCGCTTCACCCCCGAGCAGGCCCGCGTCGCGGTCCGGGTGATCCATGCCTGCGGCGTCGTCGGCATCACCGAGGACCTGGAGTTCAGCCCGGACTTCGCCGCCGCCGCCCGGGCGGCGTTGCTCGCCGGGCGTCCCGTCCTGTGCGACAGCAAGATGGTCGCCCACGGCATCACCCGCGCCCGCCTGCCGGCCGGCAATGCGGTGCTCTGCACCTTGGACGCGCCGGAAACGCCGGGCATCGCCGCCCGCATCGGCAACACCCGCTCCGCCGCGGCGCTGGAGCTGTGGCGCCCGCATCTGGGGGGCGCGCTGGTGGCCATCGGCAACGCGCCGACCGCGCTGTTCCACCTGCTCGACCTGCTGGACGCTGGCGCGCCGCACCCGGCGGCGATCATCGGCATGCCGGTCGGCTTCGTGGGCGCCGCCGAATCGAAGCAGGCGCTGGCCGGGGACGCCCGGGTGCCGTTCGCCACCGTGCACGGCCGGCGCGGCGGCAGCGCCATGGCGGTCGCCGCCGTCAACGCCCTGGCCAGCGAGCGCGAGTGACGGGCGTGCTGCAGGTCGTCGGCATGGGGCCGGGCGATCCCGATCTGCTGACGCTGCGCGCGGCGCGCATCCTCGCGACCGCCGCCGTCGTCGCGTTCTTCGCCAAGCGCGGACGTCCCGGCCATGCCCGCACCATCGCGGGCACCCACCTCAACCCTGCCGCCGAGGAACTCCGCTTCGAGTATCCCTACACCACCGAGATCGACGTGGACGACCCGCGCTACGAACCCGGCATCCGCGCCTTCTACGAGGCCGCCGCCGCCATCGTCGCGGGACGGCTCGACGCCGGGCAGGACGTGGCGCTGCTGTGCGAGGGCGACCCGTTCTTTTACGGCTCCGCCATGTATGTGTTCGACCGGCTGCATGCGGCCTACCCGACCGTGGTGACTCCGGGCATCACCAGCATGAGCGGCTGCTGGGCGCAGGCGCGGCTGCCGATGACGCATGGCGATGACGTGCTGACGGTGCTGCCCGGCACGCTCGACGCCGAGACGCTGGCCGCGCGGCTCGCCGGCAGCGACGCCGCAGTCATCATGAAGGTGGGCCGCAACCTGCCGAAGATCCGCACGGCGCTGCAAGCCGCCGGCCTCGCCGACCGCGCGCTGTATGCCGAGCGTGGCACCATGCCGGACGGCCGCACGATGCCGTTCACGCATCTGACGGAGGACCGGGCGCCGTACTTCTCCCTTATCCTCGTGCCCGGGCGGCAGCGGTCGCGGTGAGCGGGCGGCTCGTCATCGTCGGACTCGGTCCCGGCGCCGCGGACATGCAGACGCCGCAGGCGACGACGGCCCTGGCGGCGGCGACCGACCTCGTGGGCTATGCGACCTACCTCGACCGCGTGCCGCCGCGGCCCGGCCAGGTCCGCCACGCCTCCGACAATCGGGTCGAGTTGGACCGCGCCCGGCACGCGCTGTCGCTCGCAGCCGTCGGGCGGGATGTCGCCGTCGTCTCGTCCGGCGACCCCGGCGTGTTCGCGATGGCGAGCGCGGTGTTCGAGGCGGTGGAGCAGGGGGAGCCAGCCTGGCGCGCGCTCGACATCATTGTGGTGCCTGGCGTCTCCGCCGTGCTCGCCGCCGCCGCCCGGCTCGGCGCGCCGCTTGGCCACGACTTCTGCGTGCTGTCGCTGTCGGACAACCTGAAGCCGTTCGAGGTCGTGCTGGCCCGTCTCGCCGCCGCCGCCTCGGCCGGGTTCGTCATCGCGCTGTACAACGCCGCCTCCCGCGCCCGGCCCTGGCAGCTCGGCACGGCGCTGGACGCGCTGCGGCCCGTCCTGCCCGGCACGACGCCCGTGGCGCTCGCCACCGCCATCAGCCGGGCGGACGAGCGGATGGAGGTCGCAACGCTGTCCACTGTTGACCCGACGCGGGCCGACATGCGCACCTTGGTGCTCATCGGCACTGCCGCCACGCGCCGGATTGAGCGTGACGGGGCGGCGCCTTGGCTCTACACACCCCGTTTCCATGTGGCGGCGACATGATCCAGCCAGGCCAGCGCACCCGCGGCATCCGGCACCGTCCCGCCAAACAGAGCGGCGGGCCGCGCGACCATGACCACCGGGACGCCCAGCGCCCGCGCCGCCGCCAGCTTGGGCGCGGTCGCCGCGCCGCCGGAGTTCTTGGTGACCAGCACCTCGACGTTCTCCTGTTCCAGCAGCGTGCGTTCCGCGTCTTCCCGGAACGGCCCGCGCGCCGCGATGCAGCGCGCCGCCGGCGGCAGCAGGGCCGGGTCCGGCGGCTCGACGCTGCGGATCAGGTAGCGGTGCCAGGGCGCCAGCATGAAGGGCGCCAGCTCCTGCTGTCCCACCGTCAGGAACACCCGCCGCGGCGCGGTGCCCAGCGCCTGCACGGCCGCCGGCATGTCCGCAACCTCGGTCCAGCAATCGCCGGGTCCCGCGGCCCAGGGCGGGCGCGACACGGCGACGGTCGGCACATCGGCCGCATGGGCTGCGGCCCGCGCATTGCGGCTGATCTGGGCGGCGAACGGGTGGGTCGCGTCGATCAGCGCCGCCACGTCCTGCGCCCGCAGGTAAGCCGCCAGCCCGTTCACGCCGCCGAACCCGCCGCGCCGCGCCGGCACAGCCGGCAAAACGGGCGCCCGGGTGCGCCCGGCGAACGACAGCACCGGCCGCATCCGCGGGTGGTCGGCGAGCGCCGCGGCAATCGCCGACGCCTCCGTCGTGCCGCCGAGAATGAGCACGTTCATGAGTGACACAACCACGAAACCGCCTTGGCTGGCCATCCTCGGTGTCAACGAGGATGGCGAGCTGTCCCCTGCCGCACGTCGGCTGATCGGCGACGCCGCCCTGGTGGTCGGCGGGGCGCGGCACCTGGCGCTGGCAGACGCCTTGATCTGCGGCGAGCGCGTGGCTTGGTCCAACCCGCTCGCCGCCTCGCTTGACGCCATCATGGCTTGCCGGCCGCGCCCGGTCGCGGTGCTCGCGTCCGGGGACCCGTTCTGCTACGGCATCGGCAGCGCGCTGGCTTCCCTGATCCCGGCCGCCGAGCGCCTGTGCATCCCGGCGCCGTCCTCCCTGGCGCTCGCCTGCGCCCGGCTCGGCTGGGCCGTGCAGGACTGCGCCACCGTCTCGTTCTGCGGCCGGCCGCTGGCCCCCTTGGCGCCGCTGCTGCAGCCCGGCGCGCGCATCCTGGCGCTCTCGGCCGATGGGGGCACGCCGGGCCTGGTCGCGACCCTGCTGCAGGCGCGCGGCTTCGGTCCCTCGGTGCTGCATGTGCTGGAGGCGCTGTCCGGCCCGCAGGAGCGCATCCGCAGCACCACGGCGGCCTGGTTCCGCCTGGCCGACATCCATCCGCTCAACCTGCTGGCCATCGAGGTCGCGGCGGCGCCGGGCGCGCAGTGCATCCCGCTCACGAGCGGCCTGCCGGATGCGCTGTTCGAGCATGACGGCCAGATCACCAAGCGCGAGATCCGTGCGGTGACGCTGTCGGCGCTCGCGCCACGCCGGGGCGAGCGGCTGTGGGACATCGGCGCCGGCTCCGGCGCCGTTTCCATCGAGTGGCTGCTGCGTCACCCGGCTAACCAGGCCGTCGCCATCGAACGCCATGGGGAGCGCGCCGCCCGCGCCGCGCGCAACGCGGTGTCGCTCGGCGTGCCGCATTTGCACGTCGCGGGCGCCCCGGCCCCTGGGGCGCTGATCGGCCTGCCGCCGCCCGATGCCGTGTTCATCGGTGGCGGCGCGCATGAGCCGGGCGTGATCGACGCCGCCTGGGCCGCCCTGCCGCCCGACGGAAGGCTGGTCGCCAACGCCGTCACCATCGAGTCGGAGGCGGCGCTGATCACCGCGCGGGCGCGCCATGGCGGCACGCTGTCGCGCCTGTCGGTCGAACGCTTGGACCGCATCGGCGGCATGCACGGCTACCGGCCGGCCATCACCGTCACGCAATGGCTGGCGACGAAGCCGTGATCGTCGCCGGGCTGGGGTTCCGCGGCGGGTGCGCTGCGGACGACATCGTGCGCTTGGTGCAGGCGGCGCAGGTCCAGGCCGGCTGCGTCGCCGGACTGCTTGCCGCCCCGTGGTGGAAGCGGGATGCCCCCGGCCTGCATGCCGCCGCCGCCCGCCTTGGCCTGCCCGTCGCGTTCATCGACGACGCCGCGCTCCTCGCCGTGCAGCCGCGCTGCCCCACCCGGTCCGCCGTTGCCGAGCGCGAGACCGGCGTCGCCTCGGTGGCGGAGGGCGCAGCGCTGGCGGCCTCCGGCGGGCGCCTGCTGCTGGCCCGCATCGCTCACAGCGGCGCCACTTGCGCGCTGGCGGGGCTATGACGGTGCATTTCATCGGCGCGGGGCCGGGCGCCGCCGACCTGATCACCATCCGCGGCCAGGCGTTGCTCGCGCGCTGCCCGGTGTGCCTGTATGCCGGGTCGATCGTGCCGCCGGCCATGCTGGCGCATTGCGCACCCGGCGCCCGCCTGGTGGACACGGCGCCCCTCTCGCTCGATGCCATCGAGGCCGAGTTCGTCGCCGCTCACGATGCCGGGCAGGACGTGGCGCGGCTGCACTCCGGCGACCTGTCGATCTACAGCGCCGTCGCCGAGCAGCTCCGCCGGCTGGACCGGCACGGCATCCCCTGGACCCTGACCCCCGGCGTCCCCGCCTTCGCCGCCGCCGCCGCTGCGCTGGGCGCGGAGCTGACCGTGCCCGAGGTGGCGCAGAGCGTGGTGCTGACCCGGCTGCCGGGCCGCGCCTCCGCCATGCCGCCGGGCGAGACGCTGGCCGCCTTTGCCGCCACCGGCGCCACGCTCGCCATCCATCTCGCCATCGACAAGCTCGCCTCCATCGTCGCGACCCTGGTGCCGTTCTACGGCGCGGACTGCCCGGCCGCGGTCGTCGTGCGCGCCACCTGGCCCGACCAGCGCACGCTGCGCGGCACGCTGTCCAGCATCGCCGCCGCCTTCGCGGCCGATCCCGCCGAGCGCACCGCGATGATCCTGGTCGGCCGCGCGCTGCAGCCGGACAACTTCCGCGACAGCGCGCTGTATAGCCCCGACTACGCCCGGCGGTTCCGCGAAGGCGCCGCATGAACCCGGTCGAAGCCTGTCCGGCCTATCAGCGTGCCGTTCCGGTCAAACAGCACGATTTCCAACGCCGTGTCCGTTCCTGCCAGCACCTCCGCTGCGGTGCGCCATGCCGCCTGGGCGACCATATCTCCCAAGGGCACGCCGGCGGCGGCGGCGGCGGCGAACGCCTCCGCCACGGTGTTGGCGCCTGCGATCCGCTCGGCCAACGCCGAATCGGCCGTCAGCGCCCCGAGCGCCGGCAAGTCCGCCGAGCCGTGCCTGGAATGCAGGTCGAGCCGGCCCTGCGCCAGCTTGGTCATCTTGGCGATGCCGCCGGCGATGCTGACGCGGGGCATCGGGTGCCGCCGCAGGTATTTCAACAGCGCCCCGGCGAAATCGCCCATCTCCAGCAGCGCCGTCTCCGGCAGGCCGTGCAGCGCCTGGATCGCCGTCTCCGACGTGCTGCCGGTGCTGCCGGCGACATGGTGGAGGCCGACGGCGCGCGCCACGTCGATGCCGCGGTGGATGGTGTCGATCCAGGCGGCGCAGGAATACGGCACCACGATCCCCGTCGTGCCGAGGATCGACAGGCCGCCCACGATGCCGAGCCGGCCGTTCAGGGTCTGCGCCGCCAGCGTCTCGCCGCCGGGGATCGACAGCTCGACGACAACATCCGGCACGGGGGCGACCTCGGCGAGCGCCGCGCGGATCATGGCGCGCGGCACCGGGTTGATGGCAGGCTCGCCGGGCGGGATGGGCAGGCCGGGCCGGGTGACGGTGCCGACGCCGGGGCCGGCGCGGAACACGACGCCGCTGCCGGGCGGCCCGGCGGACACCCGCGCGAACACCAGGGCGCCATGCGTCACGTCCGGGTCGTCGCCTGCGTCCTTGACCACGCCCGCCATGGCCGCGCCAGGTTCCAGCGCCGTCTCGGCCAGGGCGAAGGACACGCGCTGCCCGCGCGGCAGGGCGATCTCGACCGGGTCCGGGAACTCGCCGGTCAGCAGGGCGGCGAACGCGGCCTTTGCCGCCGCGGTGGCGCAGGCCCCGGTCGTCCAGCCTCGGCGCAGCGGTCGCACGTCTCCCACGACGCGCAATATAGGACAAGCGCGCCATGACGCCGAGGGGCCTTGTGATCGGGGCGCCGCGCTCCGGTTCCGGCAAGACGACCGTGACCTTGGCACTGGTCGCAGCCCTCCGCCGCCGGGGCCTGGCAGTGCGGGCCGCCAAGTCCGGGCCTGACTACATCGACCCTGCCTTCCATGCCGTTGCCAGCGGCGCGCCGGTGCTGAATCTTGATAGCTGGGCGATGCCGCCGCCGTTGCTCGATCATTTGGCGGACGAGGCGGCTACCGGCGCTGCGGTCCTCATCGTGGAGTCCGCCATGGGCCTGTTCGACGGGGTTGCCGGGCCGCCCGGGCGCACCGGGGCGGCGGCGGACCTTGCGGCCCGGCTGCGCCTGCCGGTGCTGCTGGTGCTCGACATCTCCGGGCAGATGCAGACTGCCGCCGCCGTCGCCCGCGGCTTTGCCGCCCATGATCCAGCGGTTGCCGTCTGCGGCGTGGTGCTGAACCGGGTTGGCAGCGAGCGGCACCGCCTGGGGGCCACCGCCGCCATCGAGGCTGCCGGCTTGCCCGTGCTCGGCGCCATGCCGCGCGATGCCTCCTTGTCGCTGCCGGAGCGCCATCTCGGCTTGGTGCAGGCGGCCGAGCACCCGGACCTGCCGAATCTCCTGCACCGCCTGGCCGACAAGGCGGAGCAGCATCTGGATCTCGACGCCATCCTGCGGCACGCGACGCCCGTTGCCGGGTCTGCCGCACCGGCCGCGGCGTTGCCGCCGCCGGGCCAATGCGTGGCGCTGGCGGCCGATGCCGCGTTCAGCTTCGTCTATGCTCACCTGGTCCAGGGCTGGCGCCGTGCCGGGGCCGAGATCGTCCGCTTCTCGCCGCTCGCCGATGAGCCGCCGCCCGAGCGGTGCGACATCTGCTGGCTGCCCGGCGGCTACCCGGAGCTGCACGCGGCGCGCCTCGCCGCCGCCGGGCGGTTCATGGCGGGCCTCGCCCGCTTCGCCCGGACCCGGCCGGTGCATGGCGAGTGCGGCGGCCACATGGTGCTAGGGCAGGGGATCGAGGACGCATCCGGCGCCCGTCATGCCATGGCCGGCCTGCTCGGGCACGAGACCAGCTTCGCGCGCCGCACGATGCACTTGGGATACCGCGAGGCGACGCTGCTCACCGACTCTCCGATCGGCGGCGCCGCCAGCGTGGTCCGCGGGCATGAGTTCCACTACGCCAGCACGGTTGATCCCGGGAGGGATGCTCCGCTCGTGGCCTTGCGGGACGCCTCCGGAACCAGCCTGGGCAGCGCCGGCGGGCAGCGCGGCCACGTCACCGGCAGCTTCTTCCATGTCATCGCGCCTGCCTGACCGCATGCGCCATCGCCAGCCGCCCCGAATCGGCACGACGGATTTTTCGCCTTGGGCAACCGACCGGAAAAACCTGCGTTCAGCCCCATCATCACAGGAGAGACGGCGATGGCGACTTCAGGCACCCTCAACGATGCGGCACAGGACGCCAAGGAGCAGATCGCGCAGCTCCGCGCCCAGGTGCAGACCTTGATGTCCGAGCGGGTGACACCCGCGCTCGCCAACGCAGCCGGGACCGCTGAGGATTACGCTCGGCAAGCCCGGGACCTGGCAACCGACCAGACGGAAATGCTGTCCGATCATGTGCGCGAGTCGCCGATTGTGGCCATCCTGATTGCGGCTGGCGCGGGCTATCTGCTCGGCCGCATCGCCCGTTAATCCGATGCGTACGGTCGAGCTTGCCAAAGTTGCGGCGTCGGCGGAGGCGCTCCGCCTTCGCCGGGTTGCTTACCGCCAGGGTATGCGTGCAGCCTTCGGGGCGGGCGCCGCGGTCTTTGCGATTGCCGTGTTCGTGCTGCTGCACGTGGTCGCCTATAATGCCATGGTGCCGCACGTATCGCCTTTGGTCGCCAGTCTTATCCTTTTGGCGGCTGATCTGATCCTGGCGGCAGTTCTCGGCTACCTCGCCATTCGCAACAAGCCCGATGCGGTCGAGGACGAAGCAAAGATGATACGCCAGCAGGCCGTCGTGGAGTTGCGGAAGTCGATGACTGTCGTGGCGTTGGCAGGCGAGGCAGCGAGCACCATGGTGCGGCGTCCCCGCACCGTGACCGTCGTGAAGCCTCGTGGCACGGTGCGGATTGCTGGGGAGTTGGCGGCTCGTTTGCTGGCACGCAAATAGATCGGCGCGCATAGGTCGGGTGTTTCAACCATGGAGACCCGGCCGCTGGCGCCGGATGTCAACGCCGCTGTCTTGGTCCGACAGCAGGGACAAATCGGCCGTTTGACCATCAACCGGCCGAAATCTCTCAATGCTGTCGACCATGCCATGGTGCGAACGTTTCGTGACGCGCTTGACGCTTGGCGAGATGATCCCGCCGTGGCCGCCGTAGTTGTTGATGGTGCGGGAGGCCGGGCGTTCTGCGCCGGCGGTAATGTCCGTCAAGTATGCGACATGGCTTTGGCTGGCCAGTATGCCGACATCGAGGCGTTCTTCGCGGAAGAATATGCGCTGAACCTTGCGATTGCACGCTATCCGAAGCCGTATGTCGCTCTGATCGACGGCGTTTGCATGGGCGGTGGCATGGGCTTGTCCATTCATGGCAGTGCGCGGGTGGTGACGGATGCGGCCATGCTTGCCATGCCAGAGATTGCGATCGGCTTCTTCCCCGATGTCGGCGCGAGCTTCTTTCTGCCGAGGCTACGAGCAGCTTATGGCACATTCCTGGCGCTGACTGGCACCCGAGTGAATGGGGCCGATGCTGCCGCCTTGGGGCTTGCGACCCATTATATCCCGCGTGACCGGATGGCCGTGCTTGCGGATGACATCGCTGAAAACGGGGTTGCTGCGCTGGACCGTGCAACGCTGCCAGTCTCCACAACCGTCTCGCTCGGGCAGGCAGACGTCGTGAGTTGTTTTGGTGCAGATACCGTCGCCGGCATCATGGAAAGCCTGGCAAGTCTGGACAGCGCGCCCGCGCGAGATGCGCTTTCAACCTTGCGAACAGTGTCGCCAACTGCCGTGTTGCAGACTTTCGAGCTGATGCGACGTGGCGCAGGCCGCACGCTTGAACAATGCTTGGCGGATGAACTCGCGCTGGCCCGGCACGCCATACAGCACCCAGACTTCGCCGAGGGCGTGCGTGCGATGGTGATCGACAAAGATCATAATCCGCACTGGTCGCCCGCAGAAATTGAGGATGTATCCATTGACGGCATCAAAGCGATGTTTCGCCAACTTGGCGAGAGCTGACGCGGAACACGGCGCTTTCTGACCACCTTGCGTCGCTCCTTCGAGTAGGGCAGGGCTGCCGACCCTGCCCTCGTCAACCTTCCTAGGCAGCGCGGCTCATGTGGATAGCCTTCCAAACCTTCTCCGGTGTGGCGGGCATGTCGATGCTCTTCACCCCGGTGTCGGACAACGCATCGACGATCGCGTTGATCACCGCTGGAGGGCTGCCGACCGCGCCGGCCTCTCCCGCACCCTTGACCCCCAGCGGATTCGTGGCGCACGGCACCTCGATCAAATCCACCTCGATATCCGGCAGATCGGCCGCACGGGGCAGGGCGTAGTCCATGAAGCTGCCCGAGAGCAACTGGCCGGATTGCGGATCATAAGCCGTCTGCTCAAGCACCGCTTGGCCAAAGCCTTGGGCAACGCCACCGTGCACCTGGCCGCGCACGATCATCGGGTTAACCGCCTTGCCCACGTCATCGCACACGATGTAACGCAGCACGCTGATCATCCCGGTATCGGGGTCAATCTCCACCTCGGCCATGTGGCACCCGTTCGGGAATGTGTGGACGTCGATCTTGGCAACCTCGGCGGCATCGAGCTGCGTCGCAGCCTGGCCGCCGGCAGCCCGGACACGCTGCGCCGTGGCGAGTTCCAGGATGTCCAGTCCGCGGTCGGTGCCGGCGACGCTGAACCGGCCGGCCGAGAACTCGATGTCGGACACAGCCGCTTCCAGAACCTCGGACGCCGCCTGCTTGCCCTTCTCGATGACGCTGGCCGCTGTCACCAGGATCGCCTGGCCTTCGGAATACAGGCTGCGCGCCCCGCCGGTGCCGCCGCCGGTCGGGATGCTGTCGGTGTCACCCTGCTTGATCCGGACCTTGTCGCCGTCGATGCCGAGCTGATCGACCGTGAGCTGGACATAGGCCGTCTCATGACCCTGGCCGGTGCTCTGCGTGCCGACGAACACATCGACGAAGCCATCCTCGGCGAACCGGATCTCCGCCCGTTCGCTGGGCGAGCCGCCGGTCGCCTCAAGGTAGTATGACATGCCGATGCCGCGCTTCATGCCACGCCGCGCGCTGCTTGCGCGCCGCCCCTCGAAGCCAGCCCAGTCAATCTTCTCCAGCGCCGCATCCAGCACGCGCTGGAAATCGCCGCTGTCATAGGTCTG
>CAXSHI010000044.1:0-25275 GCA_964236755.1 uncultured Acetobacteraceae bacterium | reverse complement strand
CGCTGCACACCAACGGCTCGGAGAACGACATCCGGGCCTGCGTGACCAAGCGCAAGATCTCCGGCGGCACCATGAGCACAGCAGGCCGAACTGCGCGCGACGCCCTGCTCGGCCTGATGAAGACCTGCGGCAAGCTCGGCGTCTCGTTCTTCCGCTACCTCGGCGACCGCCTGCATGCCCCTGGCGCCATCGTCATCCCGCCGCTTCCCGACCTCGTCCGTCAGGCCGCAACCGCCGTTTGACCACCCGGGAATCTGCCCCGGTTACGTCGAGCGGCACATTGAGTATGTCCGCCCTGCGCAACGGAACGGAAGCCCTGGCGGTCCGGTCGCGCTGCCGTCGTCTTTTATCAAGAGCTACATGGGATATCGCGACTCTGCGCTGCCCCGTGTCGAGGCGGTGGTCACAGCGCCGTTGGTGCTGCGGGATGGAACGCTGCTTGCACCGAACGGGTTGGACCGGGATCGGCGAATGGTGTTCCGCATTCCGTCCGAAATGCGTGCTGTGCTTCCCAAGCCCAACGATCCCAAGCCAACGCCCGATCAGACGCGCAACGCTCTTTCGTTCCTGACCGATGAATGGTTGTGCGACGTTGCCACCGATTTCCGCGGGAAGTGCGTCCTGATCGCGCTAGCGCTTACCATCCTCGAACGGGCCTTGCTTCCCGAACGCCCCGCTTTCTTCGTCACCGCCGGCAAACGAGGTGGAGGCAAGACGACAGCGCTCGCGATGGTTATCCTCGCTGTCACGGGAAGGAAGCCGGCGGCGGCGGCATGGTCCACCTCCGAGGATGAACGCCGGAAAGCGCTGCTCGCTTATTTGTCTGAGGGCGTGGGGTCGATCACATTCGACAACATACCGCTCGGCACGGCGATCTCCTGCCCGACGATTGAGAAGATCCTGACTGCTGAAACCTACTCAGATCGGGTGTTGGGACACACCGAAAACCGGACGGTTCCTGCCCTGACAGTCCTGACGTTCACCGGCAACAACATCCACGCCAAAGGCGACTTGGCCTCACGCAGCCTGATCGCCCGACTTGATGTTGAGCGATCTGATCCAGAGAACCGCCCGTTCAAGCGTTCAGACCCGATTGCTTGGACACTTGATCACCGGGGCAAAATACTACGCGCGATGTATGTCTTGCTGCTAGGCAATCCCCAGCTGAAAGATAACAAGCCTCCCAAGACGCGGTTCAAACTTTGGTGGCACCTCGTCGGCGCATCCATAGAGCACGCCGCTGCGCACCTGGTCGTGCATCGGGCTGACTTGGCCGAGCTGCAACAGCAGCTTACCCAGGACCCCCCGTCCAAGGATGGTGACAAGGCTATCGCCAAGCCAGCGCCAGCGACCAAAGTTGATTTCGTGAGGTTGTTTGCCGAGGTCGAGGTGGATGATGAGGACACAACGGACCTGATTGATGTGCTTATCGCTCTTGAAAACCAGTTTTCAGGAGAAGGTAAGCAGAATGATACCTTCCAAGCTAAGGATATCGCGGAGCTGATAAACAACGGAACTAGTCAGAACTCTGCTGCTTTGAAGGCGTTCTTTAATCCACCCTCCAAGGCTTCACAAAACTCCGTAACCTCCAAAATGATAGGCTACAGAATAGGACTGATACTTGATACTCCGGTCGATGTCCGCGATGAGTTCCTTTCTGATGGGGTGCCAGCCCTGCGCACTCGCACGATAAAGCTGAAACGCAGCCAACCTGATAACCAAGCCGCTCAACGCCATACGGCAACCTTTCGCGTCGAGGTCGTTGGCGAGCCTGTTATTGAGAAGATCCCCGAAGCGAAGGGGGCAGATACCAAGGGCAGCAACGCGAAGGGTGGCGAGGCTTCGCTGGGCGAAGCGAAGGATGCCGAGGCTTCGCTGGACGAAGCGAAGAGTATGCCCTGGGAAAGCTTCTTTGAGTCATAATTCCTAAAACAACCATAAAGCAGGTTTTCCTCACTGTTTTCTAGGCATACGCACCTAAAAACGTTAGCGAAGGGGCCAGTATGGCGAAGGGGCGCGAAGGGTCTAGCTTTCTTAGGCTTGGGTACAACGCACTTTCTAAAGCGAAGGGGCGAAGGGTAGCGAAGAGTCCTGGTCGCTGCCAGCGCCGCGCCCTGCTGATTTGCTCTGGGATAGCGAAGGGTAGCGAAGAGTTTGAGCCTTCCTCGCGGGTGCGCGGAGATTATTTCCTGAACAGGCACGGCGCAAAGCGCATATCGCTGTCTGGTGGACCGGTTAAAACCCTTCGCTACCCTTCGCCCCCTTCGCTACCCTTCGCAGCAATCAGCGTCTTGCGGCTCAGCGGGCAGCGGGCATGACAATGCTCTCTGTGGCGCCGGACGACACGACAATCGACACCTGGGCGGCTGGCGTAAAGCATCTCCCGCGCATGCTGGCGCCCAAGGGCTTCGCACTAGATCGCTGGGCGCTGATCTACATGGACTGCGCCCGGCTGCTCGAACGACATGGCGCCGACCTGCTCCGGCTTAGCTGGTCCGCCGTGGATGCGTTCGGCGCCCATCCCTATGCGCCTTCTGCGGCAGTCCGGTGTTACGGCTTGGGGCTGCTCATGAACGGCGGCGAGGTGGTCGATCTGACGGAGCGCGGCGCCACCATTGATCTCGCCAATGGCGCACGGCAGGTGTTCTTGCGGGTTGCTGGCACGGGCGCGGTGCCGCTCTGGGCTGTCGGGTGATGGTACCTGTCATGGGCCTCCAGCAGCTCGGCCGGGCACGCCGCCGCGGCCATGACGACTGGTCGAGCAGCTCCGGCGCGCGGTTTTGTAACCGGGCGGAAACGGCCAGGAGGCGCGCGTTACGATCATGATGCCGCGCCGCTGCTTGATTCGCCGCCGTGGATGGCCGGCGGGTTCGATCCGAACGGTTTTTGGCCGGAGTTGTTCGTCGTGAGCCGCGCCCCGCGGAGCAGCATCGGCTCTGTTCGTCTTGCGGAGGACGGCACTGGACAGGTCGCATTGCCGGCCTCTGATCCGCAGTCCGTTGGCAGTTGCGACACGCTGCTCGATGGCGACGCGGTTCTGTTGCAGCTTCCCGGACAGCCGATGGAACTGAAAATCCGGACGGCGGAAGCACTTAAGCCAGCGTGCGGGTCCGTCCACCCGCAGTTCAACGCTGTCCTGCTAAACAACGTGATTGGTGCTATGCCGCTGCACGCGCTCAAGGGCAACGAGGGCGAGGTCCGCCGGGCCAAGGCAGCGATAGCCGCGATGAAGGCCTTCAAGCCGGCCGACGAAATCGAGGGGATGCTGGCTGCCCAAGCGGTAGCGCTGCACTCCGCCGGGATGGAGTGCCTGCGCCGTGCTATGATCCCGGACCAGCCGGCCGAGTTCGCGTCGAAACTCCGCAAGGACGGCGCGAACCTGTTGCGCTCAATGACCGAAATGCTGGATGCCTTGGACCGGAAGCGCGGGAAGGGGCCGCAGGTCGTCCGCGTCGAGCGCGTGGTCGTGCATGAAGGCGGTCAGGCCGTAGTGGGCAACGTTCAGGCGGGAGGGTAGGGCTATGGATCTGAAAGTGCCGGAGGACCCTACGCACCCCTGTCCGCCCTGGCGTCGCGGGTTGGCCCTGGCACGATCCGTCGCCCGCTGCGGGGCAAGGACGCGGCGCCAGACCCCCTGCCAAGGCGCTGCCATGCCAAACGGCCGGTGCCGAATGCACGGCGGCGCCAGCACCGGCCCGCGGACGGTTGAGGGGCTGGAGCGGCTTCGTGCGGCTCGGACCAAGCATGGGATGCGCTCGGCGGCGGCAAGCGAGCTGCGCGACCTGGTGCGGGCGCTGATAGCCAGGACAAAGCAACTGGCCGAATTGATGTAAGCATGAGCACATTGAGTTTCCGCAGTCCCCCGCGCCGGCGCAGGCACGCGCGAAAAGCTACTGCCAGGCATTACCTGGGCAGGAGTGCAAGCCATGGATGAAGAACGATACCTGCGCTATTGCACTTGGCGGACCGAGGCCGCACGCCGCTGCCGGCTGGCCAGTGAGCCGCCGACGGCTTCGAGGTTGCCGTCAGCGGTTGATGTGAGGGCGATCCGGCAGCGTCTGGGCCAAGTGCTCGGGGGTCAGCCGATCACCCAGGCAGCGTTCGCCCGGCGCTTCGGCTTCAGCCTCTCGGCCGTCCGCGATTGGGAACAAGGAAAGTGCGCGCCCGACACGGCGTCGCGCGTGCTGCTGCTGGTGATCGACGCCAGCCCCCACGCCGTCGATGCCGTCATTGATGCGGCCATCGAGCGAGGTCAGGCTCAACAGCCGGTCGAGCTGCACGTTTGAGGTTTCCGGCCGACTTTCGCGCCATCTACGCGCAGGCGCGCGATAGGGTAATGCCTAGCAGCAGTTGAAGTGCCTGTATGCTGCTGCCGTAAATACGGGTGCGTTTACGGGTTTTCGTTTGGCGACAGCATCTATGGGATACGATCCCCGCGCGTGCGCGCGTATCAGCACCTTTTGCTTGCATAGCACCCTTACGCGGTGCATTCTTTCCTCCTTGGCAGCGATGGGCAGCCGACTTGCGATGGGGGCAGAGATGACAACCGAGCCGGCAAGTCAACCAGACAGCGAGGTTCCCGCGTCGGGTGTGAAGCTCGATGTCCGGTTCCTCGAACTTTATTTAGGCGTGCTGGGCTGGCCGCCGAGCACGTTGGCCCGGCGGCTGCGGGTTCCGCTGAACACAGCTCAAGCGTGGGTCAAGGGGCACCGCAGCGCACCGCCCGAAGTGCTGACTTGGCTCGCTCATCTCGCCATCGCCATGGAGGCTTGCCCGGCCGTGCCGCCTGGTTGGCATGGCGTTCCCAAGGGGCGACGCAAGGGGCCTGCCGATGGCGCCTGACGGGTTCCGGGCCGCGCCGAGTTCTGCCGCATCACGCGCAACGCGGTGCTGGTGCGGCACGGTCGCAGCTTCGGGTATGAGCCGAACCTGTCCGACGTGCTGCACCAGGTCCGGCAGGCCTACATGGTGGTCAGCGCCTAACCCCGCGCTGCGGGACATGTCTGCCGAGCCGCCGGGCACCTCCCCGGCGGTTTTCACGTCACGGCGCAAAGCTGTTCAATCCCAGTATGTTGCGTTTTTAAAAACAAGGCAAAAACTCCCGGCTACCCGATCACCTCATTGCTCTGCCCCCGTCGCCGGCCACCTTCACAACGCGCGATCTCGCGTAGGAGATTGGACACCATGATGCAGCTACAATCGCAGACGCCGGACCCGTTGCCGCCGAACCTACCCGAACTGCCCCCGATCCTACCGGAAACGCCAGGGCCGGAGCCTGAACCTGAGCCTGGGACCGACAAGCCCCCGATCCTCAACTAATGGCCCGACGAGGCAACGGATCGGGGCATGGCTGGGGAAAAGGCGCGGGCTGGGGTGGCCCAGCCCAGGGCGGCGGCGGCAAGGCGGCGAAGGCGGCGCCGTTCCCCCCCGGCAACCGGGCCGCAGCCTGCGGACACAACCTCAACCGCAGTCAGAGGCGCCAGGCGTTGTTGGACAACCTGTTTGATCTCGCCCTCACGGCCAGCAGCGAGGAGGTGCAGCTCGCGGCCAATGTGGCGTGGCTGAACCGCGTCGAGGGGAAACCGGTGGCCATGACGGCGCATGGCATGGCCCTCGATCTACCCGCCCTGAACGACGCTGATCTCGACCACGAACTGCGCCTGCACGCCGCACGCATTCAAGAAAAAGAGAAGAAAGAATAGGCGCAAGCCTACGCAATGACATGCAAGAGCCTGCAAGGACAGGCATACACACACAACAGGGCGTCGCAGGGCACCGCGTAAGCCCAATCAACTCTGCATTCTCTTGCAGGTTGCACCATTCTCGACTATATTCCTGTCATGACTTGAACTTGAGCCGATAGGGCTGCGCCGTGCCGTTTGAAGTTTTGACCATGGACGAAGCTGCCGAACGCGCCCGCATCTCGCGGCGTCACCTGAACTATCAGATCGCGGCTGGTGCAGGTCCTGCCGTGACCCGTATCGGGCATGTCGTCCGCATTCGCGATGACCAGCTCCAGGCCTGGTTGGAGCGGTGCACGGTGCCCTCCCAGCGTCAGGTGGGGACCTGATGCGGCAGGCAATCGGCAACGTGCTGCTATGGTTCATCGAGGCGGTGCCTCGTCAGGCTACTCCGACGGCGGCAATGTTAAATGCCGCTTCAGCAAGTTTTCGATACGATGCCGTGCGTGGTCAATCGCTTGATGCGAACCGCCCCGGGAACCTCTCAAGTTCTCGACAAAAAGAAGCGCCTGATCAATGAGTGGGCGTAACTCAGCCGGGGTCAGCAATCCTTTACCCAGGAGTGCTACAATGACCGCCTCCAGGCAAAGACTGGCATACAGGGCCTCGCCATATGCTTTCTGTGCCGCATCTGAGTCGTCGGTCATTCTTATTCCTTTGGTTAAAGGCACAGTCCTGGGCTGTTCTACGGCATTCGTCACTTGTTTGATGATGTCGGTACTGCTGATGCGGTAGGTGCCATGTCTGGATATCGTGGCCCTGTCCCTCCTGCCGCTCCGCAGCCGATGGCGCAGCCTGGCGTCAACGCGCTGCTGATGGCGCACCCGTTGATGCAGTCGCGCGGCCCGCTGCCGGCCCGCCATACGATGACCTCGGGCATGTCGCCGCCTGTGTCGCAGGTGGCGCACCCGCCGATGCCCCCCCGCCTGACGGGCACGCCGCACGGGGCGCCCATGCCTGCGCCTGGTGGTCTGCCGGGCCTCGTGGTTCGCGTCGGTCCGCCTGGCGCTGCTGCTGCACAAGCGCACCTTGCCGCCGGCCATTCGCCTGATGATCTGGTCGAGGCGGCGGCGAACTCGCTTGCGATGGCGGCGATGGTCGGCGGCCATCTCGATCCGGCCCGGTATCACGCCTGGGTCAACGGGCGCGTCCAGTTCCTGGCTCATATTCCCGGCGCGGCGAAGCTGTTCGGCACCGTCGAGGCTGCCCAACGGACCCTCCAGGCGGTCATGGACCGCTCTGGCGCGGCTCGTGCTCAAGGCCAAGAGCCGAACCCATTGCAGCCTCAATTTGATGAGCGGTTTGCGGTGCGCCGCGGCGATCTGTCGCCCGTCGCCTCCCCCGCCGTGTCGTCCGGCGTCCGCCGCAACCTGTTTCCAATCCGGTAGCCAAGTCATGACGTACCTGCCGACAAAACCGCCCTCGTCCACGACGGCCGGGCCGCTGTCTGTAAACGACGGCTTCCCAGTCATTCAAGGCGGCGTCACCAAGACGACGACCGCTGCTGCGTTGAAGGCCCTCCTGGACAGCTTGACCTCAACCGGCAGCACCGGCAGCGGATCGACGGGTAGCACTGGCACGCCGACCGTGTCGCCCGCCGGCACGACGGTCTCGACGGTCGGCCCGACCATCGTGGACGCGGCCAAGAATGTTTATTCGATCAGCAGCGACGGATACGTGGTGACGAACGGCGTGAAGGAAAACGGCGCCAACGGCACTCCGACCACCGCCAACGTGGTGGAAGAATACTACGATGGCACGTTGTTCTATCAAAAGAACTCGTCCAATCAATGGTATTCCCGTCCCAATCCAGCAACGGCTTATTCTGGTCCGGTAGCAGACCCGACCAATACGGGTGGCCTGCCCACCATGATGCGCGGCGTCAACATGCTGACGCTGGGGAACGGTGTAGCGGGTAGCCCATATTTCAGTGCTCCTGTTGCTTCCCATCTCGACTACTTCAGCGGCAAAGGCATCAAATTTATGCGTGCCCTGCTTCTGTGGGAGCGCCTACAGAAGGCGATCAACGGCCCTTTGGACACGACTTACTCCAACATGATCACCGCCACGCTCGATGCCATGGCGGCGCGGGGCATGTATTGCGTGCTCGATATTCACAACTACATGGAATACTCTGTCGGGGTCACGGACGGGCAGGCCAACAGCGGCACGCGATACAATGTTGGATCGACGCAGGTCCCGCTGTCCGCGCTTTACGATCTGTGGACAAAGATCGCGACCAAGTGGGGCACGCATCCTGCGCTGCTGGTTTATGGAATAATGAATGAACCCAAGCCGACCGGGGATGGCGGGCTGCCTTTCTCGAACTGGACCACCGCGGCTCAAGGCGCGGTCAACGCGATCCGTGCGGTCGAGACCACGAAATACATCTCGTGCGCGATCTATGCGTGGTCAAACATCAACGCCATCGGGAGCGGCCAGAACGACACGCTCAACATCACCGACCCGTCCGGCAAGCTGCTTTATGAGATCCACGGTGGCTTGGAGCCGGATGCCGCCGATACCTATCTGAATGGCAACTACGACTATTACTCTAATACTGTCACTCCGGAAGGGGTAAGCGGTTTGAGAATGGGCACGGCGCTGAACACGTCGCGCATCAATCGAGTAGTCACTTGGGCCAATGCTCGAATCCCCAAGCCGTTCGGCGTTCTTTGGGGTGAGATCGGCGTGCCCTCCACAGATAGCCGCTACATCACTCTTTTGCAGGACTTTTATTCTAAGCTGCCGGCAAATCATTGGGTCAGTTATTACATGGATGGTGCGGGCGCGTTCGATGATCTGCTGTCGAACACCTCCTGCGCACCGATTGCGACCAACTACGCCAATCTGTCCTGCGAGCAGCCTGGCCCCTATACGGACCGGCTCCAAATGCCCCTGCTGGTGCAGCAGGCTGGCTTGACGACTTACGGGAGCACCGGGGCCACTGGCAGCGGTTCAACCGGCAGCACGGGCGCCACGGGGTCTGGCTCGACTGGTAGCGCTGGGTCCAACTCCAGTCCTGTCGTCCGCAACACGGCCACGACGCCCGCCCCGGTCACGCTCCTGGCCTTGCGGATACAAGCCGCGCCCACAGCCGGCACCCCTGTTGCGGGCGAAAGCGCGGACGGCACGATGCTCACCGCAAGTGACGGGCAGACGGCGCCGAGCGGCAGCATCACGACCAACGACGGGACCAAGCTCACGCTTGTGAACTCCGGCGCGGGCACCGAGCTTTATGTCAATGGCGCGAACGCGCACCTCAAGGAAGGGAACAACCTTAATTACCCCTTCCCCGCAACACAACTCAAGTATCACGTCCAGCCGGCGCAGCCGCTCTACACCGGCTACCGGCGTCTTGCCATTCGTTCGCCGCAGAACGGCTACGACGATTGGTATATCTGCTTCGGCTCGCCCTTCGACACATGCTATATCAGTGGCGAGGACCCGAACGTTACGGATACCTACGTAATCCCGTCTGCACCCACGGGACAACAGCCCTACCCGCTCGGCTCGCGGGTCGGCAACGCAGATGCTTCGACTTACAACGATTGGCAGGATCAGGCTGCGGCGATGCTCGGGCCGATCCAGTTCCTGAACGTGTTCAACGATTTCAACCGGGATTGGAGCGGGTGGGAAGGCGCCGCCTACGATTCCATGCACATCATGAAGTCCAACCCCAAGTCGGCCAGCATGATCCCAGTCATCGGGTTCAAAATGGCGCGCAATGGCACGCAGTATTCTTATAGCCGCGGCGGACCGCAGCCGGACAACTATTTTGAGTTCCAAGATGTCGCCAACGGCGTGCACGATGCGGTTATCAGGGCTGCCGCTGACCAGTGGCACAGCAACTACAAGTTTTGTTACTGGCGGATTGCTTATGAGTTCAACGGCGATTTTATGCCAGATTGGTTCGGAGACACGTCGGATAAGAGCAATCTGCAGAAACAGCAGGTCGTCGTAGCGGTGTGGATACAGGCATTCCAGAAATACGCCACGATCATTCGGCAGAGTGCGGCGGCCAATGGAGCGACCGCCTATATAATCTGGAACCCCAACGTCACCCAATACAGCACGCAACTTGTCACAGACGCATGGCCTGGCGACAGCTATGTCGATATCATCGGTTTCGACCGCTACTCGCCGGTCTACAACAATGTCACGGACCAGTCGAAACTTTACGACTGGTCGAAGAACGACGGCTCGACCTGCGCGGACAATGCGACATGGATGGCTATTCCTGAGAACCGCATAGTCTACTGGGACTACGGCGGCGTGGACCAATACGCCAAGGGGGGCGACGGCCTAGGCAATGCCAACCAATTCGCGATGCAGCGGGCGCTGGCGTTCGCGAAGGCGAAGAACAAGCCGATCATGATGTGCGAGACAGGTTCGGGCAACACCCACGGGGACGCCTCCCAGCCGTTCCGGGGGCCGGTGGATGATCCCGTGTTCCCGCTGTGGCTGCGCAGCCGTCTGGACCAAGCTGTCAACATGGGCGTCCCGGTCATTTCCGTGATGACTTGGCTCGCGAACGAAGGCGACGGCGGTTGGGGGTCCATCAACGGCGAGCGGCGGCGGCAGGCGCAATCCTGGTCGGCGGGGTTCGGCGGCACTCAGGCCGCAACCTTGCTGACGGGCGCTATCGGAGGTTCAACCGGAAGCACGGCCGGCACCGGCTCCACGGGGAGCGTGGGCGTCGCGACCGCCAAGATCACGGACACCAGCGGCAACGTCGCGACGATCACCCTGTCCAGCTACAAGACGTTCTATGGGTCCGGCAACGACACCAGCCTGACGTGCAATATCTACTACTACTTGGAAAGCACCACCAACACGCCGACTGTCGGCAGCTCTGCCGACGGCAGCGTCAGCGCGTTGGTCATCACGAAAAACGGCACGGCGACTGCTGCGTCGGGCGGCTTGGCCGGGAAGACGACCTATGCCTGATCAGCTTGATGAGGATCTGAGGCGTGGCATTTGGCTTGGTGGAGTGCAGCCGCGCCTGCCTGCCTTTGCGTCGGGGCCACCTCCTGTCGTGCCGGTGGCCACCTCGCTTCACGATCACGACACGCTGATTGTGAGTCTGGAGGGCGCAGCGCCACGCGCCGTGCCGCTCAGCCGATTTGCGGCGCTGGTCAGGGATGGCCATTCGGATGGCGCCGTCCACGTTGGCCACCACGGTGCGGTCCAGCTCGTCCCGTTTGCGCAGTTCCACGCCTATTTTTGGCCGCCCTCCCCTCGCCAGCCGCGCGTCGGACAGGAGCCGCGCTGATGACCTACCTGCCCGCTGGGATGCAGAAATTTGGCAACGCGGCGCTGACCAGCATTGAATACGTGCTGATCTACGACCCGGCGACCGACGTGCCCACGAAGGTCACGTTGCGCGATTTTGCCGCGTTCATCGTGACGCCGGCCGCCAAACTGCACCCTTATGGGCATGCCCCCAATCCGATGCCGACCGTGAAGCTCGATCTGCTGCGTGTCGGCGCGAACCAGCAGTTCGGCGAGGTGGCGGATGCTGCGGCCTGGGCCAACCCAGGCGCCACGATCCTTGTGGACGACGGCGCCTACTACGCCCCGTTCCATACTGCAGTGCCGAACCTCACCATCAGGTCCGTCAGCGGCAACCCCTATAAGTGCTACCTCGATGGCGAGGGCGGCAATGGCGGCGGCAAGCGGCTGGCTTACGGCAAGGGCATGATCCACTGCGGCGATGCGACCAGCATCGCCGGGGTAGGATTTCAGCGCTGCGGCGGGGTGAACGGCGTCATCAACCAGGACAGCAGCGAGGCCGGCGTCTATGGCGAGGGTTTTCCAGTGCTGGGCACGCTGGCCCTCACGCGCTGCTCCTTCGACAACTGCGGCAACGGCGTGTTCATCCCGCAGATCCAAAGCAACATCAAATACGTCGAGACGGAATGCGTGTTTGCCTACCTCGGGCCGAACAGCCAGAGCAACCCGCTGGACGCCGGGCCTTCGCATGACCGCTACATCACACCGGCTTCGGTGGTGATCGACGGCTCCTATTCCTATGGCAACACGAATGGCCACGCGATCAAGTGCGAAGCGCTCACCCTGACGGTCAAGAATTGCCCTTGGATCGCGGCCTGGGGCGGGCGGGCCATCGAGCCGGCGTATGGCGGCGCCGCGACCGTCACCAACTCGACACTGATCAGTCGCAACGACAACCTGCCAAGCGGCAAGAGCGCGGTCGGCAACTTCCTGGGCTACGCGGACCAAAACATAAACAACTTCGCGGCGACCGGCAGCGTGTTCAGCTTCGACGGCTGCACGTTCCTGATCGGCCGCGCGCCATCCGTCATCCTGATGCCAAACGGCGGCACGCTCAACTTCACCAACGGCACGGTCAAGTACTTCGACATGGGCGGCGCGTTCGGCATGGGCTACATGAGCCAGGACACGACCACCTCGCCGTCCACCAACGGCGTCATCAACGGCCTGTCCCTGACCCGCCCCGCAGCCGGCGATCCCAGCATCATCGCGCGGCCCGTGGCTCCTCCGCCGCCGGTCTGGGCGTTCACGGGTGCTCCGCCCCCAGCCGCCACGGCGGCGACCGCGCCCTCGCCCGTGCCGACATCGGCCAAGGTGGGCGCCATCGTTTTCGGGCCTGCCAGCGCGTTGACGCCGGCTGGCGCGATGGCCTGGGCGTGCCTGCACGATGGTGCGGCGGATGTGGGCACGCGGGTGTCGTTCGGCGGACCGGCCATCCCGAACCTCGTGCCGGCGACCGCCACCGCCACGCACACGATCCGGGTCTATGACAGCGCGACGGGCGGCACGCTGCTCGCGACCTCGGCCACTTTCAGCGTTTCTCCCTGACACGACGGTGCAGCAATGACCTACTTTCCACCTCTGCCTTCCACACCCGGCCCGGTTGGGATGACTGGCCCTGCAGGGCCAGCGTCGAGTGTGCCAGGCCCCACCGGTCCAGCCGGCGCGGCTTCAACCGTCCCTGGTCCTGCCGGGCCGGCAGGCGCCGCCTCCACGGTCCCTGGCCCCACAGGTCCCGCCGGTCCCACTGGCACTTACGTTCCACCCCCGCCGCGCGTCATCACCGACAGCAACCCTGTCGCCGTCGCGCCTAGCGATGGCCTGATCATCATCAACAAGACGACGGGCGGCCCCACGTCTGTTGCCTTTGAGCCGAACCCTGTGAACGGCGCCGAACATCGCGTCAAGGACGGCAAAGGAGACGCCGACGTGAACCCGATCACGATGACCTGGGCGGGCGGCAACATCGACGGGCAGTCGAGCGCCGTCATCAACCGGCCCAAGGCCGCGATCTCCTTCGAGTTCGGCAACGGCCAGTGGAATATCGTCTAACCGGCACGCGGAGCCTCCGATGACATATCAGCCGATTTTGATTCCTACTCCGGTAGCGACGGTGCCCACGTTGACCAATGCTCGGTTCCTTCTTACAGATGGAACATATCTGAGCGGCGCGCAGCTCCAGACCTTGCTGGGCGGTTCGGCGCCCGCCGCGATCAGCGTCGCGACGCCATCGGGCTGGACAGCAGGCAGCTCCGGGACAATCGGCGGCACCTACACAGGCACGGTGCCAACCGGCGTGAACTACGCTTATGATGGAGGCGCGGCCTATGCGGCGGCAGGCGCCTTCACGGCGTCGGGCGGCAACTGGTCGGGCACGGCGACATACCCGGCCGCCGGGTCGCATACCATCACCGTGCAAGAAGCCAATGCGACCGGCATCATGGCGACCAGTCCGACGTTCAGCGTGGTCGCTGCGGCTGTCGCCAGCGCCTACACGACGGCGCTGTCCGCGACCTCGGGCGCCGTGGGCACGGCCACCACCATGACCTTCACGCCGACCGGCGGGGCCTGGCCCTCCAGTCTCGTCATCACACCAAGCGTCTCGACAGTCACGGGGACCTTCTCGCCTGCGACGATCTCGCCGACCGGCAGCGCCGCGGCAACCTGCACCTTCACGCCCTCGGCGGCGGGATCGGGGACGCTCGGCTCAGGCACGTCGCCCAGCCTGACCAACACCACGGGTGCGCTGGCCTTCACGGCGACGGCTGCGGCGAACGCCGTCACCAACGGCTATAACCTGACGCCCTACAACCCAACCGCGTTTGTCACGACCGCTTATGCGCTTCCGACTGCCGCCGGGAGCTACCAGTATGGCCAGCCTGGCGGGGTGGCCTATGTGACCATCAAGGCGAACGACGGCACAGTGGTGCCCGACACCCTGACCACGGTTATAGGCGGCTGGGGCACGTCATCCACCGTGCCGCCACCGCAGGCTGCGCATCAATCCTATATGACCTCGGGTGCCATCGGCAACGGCTGGACGGGCTGGCAGAAGCAGGGCACCTCGCCGCTCTACAAGATCCTGAGCAGCAGCCCGGCCGCGCCAATCTACCTTGCCACCGGCTCGACGCCAGCGCCTGGCGTCAATTACTACCTCTGGTTCTCCATCGACAGCGGCGCGAACTGGTCTGTGGCCCGCAATGCCTCGAACGTGCCGATTGCCTTCCCGGTCACGGCATAGCCGAGCTGGTTGGCCATCCTATGGCAGTGCTCGGCACAGAGAGCGGCACCGCGCTGCGGATCAACGGGCGGCTGATCCAGGCCGTTCCCCTTGGCATCACACCGCTGCCTGCGCCGACGATGACGCTCGCGGTGCCTGCCGGGCTGACCAATGCCGCCTATGGGCAGATCGTCGGCACGCCCACGGTCGCTGGCCTGACGGGCACCCTGGCCTGGTCGATGACGCAGCAGAACCTCTGCACGGCCCCCGGCACCACGCTGAAGCCGCGCTATGCCATCGACGCCGCCACGGGGCAGATCACCGCGCCGGGGCTGCTCTCGGCGCCCATGGGAGGCGCCAGGTCGGACCCGCTGGCCGTCGCCTGCACGGACGGCACGCGGTCGGTGACGGCGACGTTCCAGATCCCGGTGAGCGCCGCGGTCGGCCCCGTCTACCACGTCGGGACCGCCCGGCCTGCCAGCGCCGGGGCCAACGGGTTTGACCATTTCCTGGCGGTCAAGGAGAAGTTCAGCATCGACGATCTCAACCGGCCGGCCGCGTCCGACCTCGGCGCGACGATCATGCTGTATCGCGGCGCCGACCCGGAGGAGTTCGCCAACGACGGCGGCGGCCCGGCCGACCCGCGCACCCAGGACCAGACGCTGCGGGATGCCCTGCGCGGGCCGTTCGCCATCGTCGGCGTGCCGGACGCCGCCGGCAACCTGCCGCGGCTCGGCGGGCGGACAGGCTCGGTCGGCGAAGGCTACGACTACGGCAACAAGGGCTGCCTCGACCTCGGCGACGGCGATTTCACGCTCAAGAACCTGGAGATCAGCCACGTTCACGCGACCGTCGATCTGGTCGCCGGGCCGCCGGGGCACCAGATGTCCGGCATCCGGCTGAACGGCAACCGCTACGGCGACTGCGTGATCGACAACTGCAACATCCACGACTGCGACAACGGCATCGAGAGCGGCACCGGCACCGGCGACCTCACCATCACGCGCACGCGGTTGGCGTCGGGCGGAACCGGGCGCGACGGCGGGGCCTACACGCACAACATCTACTGCGGGCAGCTCAACCGGCTCTCCATGACGGATTGCCTCACCTTCAACTCGACCGGCGGGCACGGCATCAAGTCGCGGGCCGAGCAGACGATCTTGACCCGCGTGCGGTCGATGGACGGCGTGCTGGGCGACGCCTCGGCCCAGGTGGACCTGCCGGACGGCGGATACGTGCGGATCAAGGACTGCGTGTTCCAGAAAGGCCCGAACTGCCAGGCGGCGCAGCTCGTGCGCTTCGCGTTCGAGGGCGGCAACTGCCGGGCGCACGACTACGCCGTCGAGACCAGCGTGTTCCTGAGCCTGTCGCCGGACACCAGCAGCAACGGCGCGATCCAAGCCGTGGCGCAGACGGGGTTCATCGACGCAGCAGGGGCCTACTCAATCCTGGCGCTGGCGGGGAACTCGTATTTCGGGTTCGCCCCCGCAAGCCGGGTTTCGTACTACAAGTTCAACGCGAATTCGGCCAAGCCTGCGGACGGACACGACTACACGCCGGCCGAGACGGGCGCGGCGCTGCTGGCCGCGCCGCCCGCCCTCGATTTCTCGTCGCCGGGCACCTTCCCCGTGCAGCGGCCGGGGCCGGTCAGTTGGGTCGATGCGAACTCGCCCGAGCCTTACCCCAACTTCGCGGCCGGGCAGTTCGCCTGCGACCGCGACGACATTCGCATCAGTGCATCGGCGGCGGCCAGCACGACGGTGGCGACGTTCGCAGCGACGGGCCTGCCGTTGTGGGCGTCCAGCAGCAGCACGCAGCCGGACATCCGCATCCAGCCGTTCGTGGCGGGCACGACGTATGCTCTGATGCGCGACGCCGGGCCGTTCGGCGGCGTGCCGTGGGCGCCAGCGGGACGCTATGCCATCGACAGCAACGGGACGCTGACGGTGGCTGGGGCGCTCGTGGCTGGGGTGGATTACGTGCTGATGCGGGCGACCGCGCCCAACGGCACCATCGTGGACCGGCGGGCGTCCGTGGTGGTGACGGCATAGTAGGAAGACTGCGGGCGCCAAAACGAGGCAGCGCCCGCAGCAGGTCGAAGCTAGGCCGATTTGATGTAGAGGTATGCGGCGCCACCGGTATTGCCGTAGGACAGGGACAAGTGCGAGGGGTTGTCGATGCCGGCCAAGGTCAGACTGGCCTCGGAGCCGTTGGCAAGGTTCGCATGCAGGGTCAGGCCAGTATGTCCGACCGCACCTTCATTGCGCTGCCAATTCAGCGCCGCGCCAGGTCCTATCCCAAAAATCGAAACGGCGTCGGCGGTCCCGAAAGCCTGCACGGTGTCCCAGATTGCACCCGGCACCGGCCCGGCCGCGCTGTTTGTTGCGGGCACATTTCTAGCGTCAAGGAACACGGTGTCGAACCCACTCGCGCACGTCACGAAATTCGACCCCGTGCCGCAGTCCACCACGTTCGTGCCGCCGCGCAACTCCACGGCATCGTCGCCGCTGCCGGTGTGGATGAACACGTTGGGGACGAGGGCATCCACGATGAGGCTCTTAGGAGTGATTTCGATGAACTGCAGCTCCACGCCTTGCACGGGACCGGTGTAGGCCGTGCCGCCTTGCGGGCCACTTTGCCCCCCTGTGGCGACGAGGAAGGGGGCTTGGCTGACGGGTATGGCCGGGGGCTGCGTCACCGGCGGCGGGGCGACATGCTGTGCTAGTGCGGTCCCGCCATTGAAAGGGCCGCTGCCAGTCTGCTCGGTAACGTCCACCTCGCCATTGTTGAGGCTAACCGACAGCCCAGCCTTTTCCGGTGAGCTGTCAGCGATCCGCAGCGTGTCGAGCACCTGGTCGCTGGGACCGCCATAGACCGTCAGGACGCCATTGGTCACGTCATAGTCGGTGGCTGTGCTGAGGCCGCGCAGGGCCACCAATCCATCTGTGAAATTCACGGTGCCCTTGAAGGCGCCGGGCTGCTCCAGGATGAGAATGGCAAGGCTGCCGGCCGCGCTATTAAGATCGACTGTGATGCCGTCTGCAACGCTACGCGCAAACTCAAGCTCGCCGTCAGGGCCTACATTGAGCGTGCCGGTGCCCAGCACGTCAGGCTGAATAAAGGCACTCGCAGCGGCGGCGAAATCGCTGATGCCGGTAAAAGTCACGGAGGTCGAGGCGTCGCCCTGCACCCCAAGGCTATTCTGGCTTTTGAAATGGATGCCTGCGGTGAGGTGGGTGTTGGATGCCAAGTTCACGGAGAGGTTTTCGTAGCCGGTCGCGCTGGCATCAATGGAAGCCACGCCGGACACGTTGATGCTATCGCCTTGTCCGCCACCGAAGCGGACTGGGACTGGCGTGAAGCTGAACGTCTGCGATTGGCCATCGGCCACGGTGTAAGTTGACATAAGTAGCTCCTGTGTGCGCCAGCGTACGGCTGGAGCGTCGTGGTAAGTAGCAGTTAAGCTGAAACTAACATGAGCCTTGTGGCCTGATCGGCGCGGGAATGTGGCCTAGGTCGCGCCGGTACTTTCGGATCAGTCGGGCGGCGAGGTGCGTCGCTCCTTCAGGCGCAAGCCGGCGCCGCCGCCGTTCTCTGGGATGAACTGAATTCCGGCAGCTTCTAAGGCTGCTTCAATCGCTCCAAGGTTGTTTGCCATAGGAGCCGATTTTCCTGCCTCGAAATTGCGGAGTGTGTTCAAGCCGACGTTGGCAGCTTCCGCCAGTTCGGCTTGGTTCCAGTCGAGTAGGCCACGGGCCGCTCGGCATAGGGCAGGTGTGATCAAGGTCATGCAGCCCTTCTAGCAGGTATGGTTAAAATCAACAAGCCTGCATTTTTTCGCCTTGCCCACGGCCACCATCCCATGTATGGTTAAAATCACCAACCAAGGTGATAAACAACATGGTATACAGCACTCACCAAGCCCGCAGCCCCCAGCGCCAGTTGCCGTTGTTCAAGGCGGCGGCGCACGTCTTCGGCCCGTCCAAGACGGATCACCTGATCTACGACTACCGAACCGCTCGCGGCGCTGTACAGGGCTGGAAGGACATCCACGCCACTGCCTGCGCCAAGCTGGCCCTGGCCAACACCCACGATCCGAAGTGGCGCCGCCTGAGCCAACGCGACGCCTTCCGTGCCATCAACCAAATCCGCGCCAAGATGCGCGCCAACTATCGCGCCCTCGAAACCGCCACGGCCGCGCTGCAGGCGCTGGGCGTCTCGGTGGAGGGCCTGTGATGAACACGGCACAGATCCATGCCGTCTCGGCAATGCTTGGGGCGCCGGCCCATGGTCTGACGGTCGGAACCGAGGTCGCGATCCACTCTGGCCATACCAACAACCTGGTCGGCATTGGAAAGGTGGTCCGCGTGCTGAAGCGGTGGGTGGTGGTGGAGTCCTCGAACTGGTCCCAGCCGGCCCGGTTCCGCACCTGCGCACCGTTGCGCGGACACCGCATCACGGGCGGCGTGGCCGAGTTCCTGAATGAGTGGATCAAAGTTCCGTCGCAGGAGGTCAAGTGATGCGCGCAGTCCAGACTGCTCTTTCTGCGGTGGTTCGCAGTCCTGATTGCCAATGGTTTGCGGCGCTCTACGCGGGGTCGGCTCTCCTGACATGCGCGTTTGGGTGGGCAGGATACTGCATCGCCCTCGCCATCGCGGTCGCCTTGCGTCATCGCATCCGCGCCTTTTCACAGCGCAAGCGGGCCGTCCTGCAGCGGGTCGAAGATTGGTATCTCAACGACAACGTGTGCGACCCGATCAAGCCGGTGGATGCCGACGACGCGGGGGGCCGCGCATGAAAACCTCTCGCACCACCCCCTCGTGGCTCCGCGTGGCCTGCGCCACGGTCGCTGCCTCCGCCCTCTGTTATCCCATCGGCATCGTTGCTGAGTTGGTGTGGGCCAACTGGTTCGTGGCTTTCGGCGCTCTCATGCTGCTCGCCCTGGTGACGATGGAGTTCCACCCTTGGAGCCGCCGCGTCGTCGGCGTGCCGGTCGAACAGGATCGCTTCACCGCCCCCTGACCCCATCCGCGCCGGGCGGAACCCCGGCAAGCAAAGCGGGCGCGGTCTCGAACACCACGCCCGCCCCATGCCTCGAACAAGGAACCGATCCATGCTCGATACCTCCGATAACACACCGGCCTGCGCCGATCAGCCTCAATCTCACGGCACCACCGGCCGGCGGATGCTCGCACTGGGCGGCATGGCCACGGCCATTGCCGGGTTGATGGGCGTCATGCTGATTGACCCGGCCGTGGCTGCTAACGCCAACGCGGATGCAGACGGTTCCGACCTGGTGCTGGTGCAGCTCTGTGCCCGGATCGTCACCGACTGCAGTCAGCAGGCGGCCCTCCAAACTTGGATGTATGGTCTGCTGCCCGACGATGACGACTACGACATGGTATCGCGCCGCATCCTGGAGCTGGACGACGAGACCCGCCAACTCGCCGTGCGTGTCGGCAAACTGCCGGCGCACACCGCGGAAGGCATTCAGGCCCGCGCTGCGGCCATCAAGGCGCTGATGCCGGTAGATTTCGATCTTGCTGATTGGGTGCCGATCAATTGGCATGGCGGAATGCTCGACGCGCTGCTCCGCGATCTGACAAGGGAGGCCTGATCGTGGCGACGTTGTCGAAGCGGCGCCAAGTCGAGGCGCTGGGCTGGCGGTTTGCCGCCGTTCCCTACTTCTGGCCGGAAGGCGCGATTTGGCGCAACTCGGAGACGGGTGCCAAAAGCCCGGCGCGTTACGACCATGAGAACCCTGAAGCATGGATCGCCACGCCTCCGGCCGGCTCGCCGATGGTGGAGCGGCGGTTTGAGGGCAGAAGCGTCAATGCCGCTGTGCGGTGGGCGTTCGACCAAGAAAAGGCCCCCCGCCTGGATGCGGACCTGGGCGGCCTTGCCGCGCTCGTGGCGCTGATGGGAGACGCAAGGGCGTCCGGCGTCGTGGCGGACGTGCACGACGCCATGGATGGCCGGCATCGACCTGATGCTGAGCTGCTGAGCCTCTGCAGCGACGCGCTAGGGGCCGAGCGGGTTGCGGACCGGTTCAGGAACGAAATGCCTGATCCTTGGATGGAAAGGCCGGCGTTCGCCGCGGCGATTGGCCGGGTGTCGGAAGCGGTGCGGACGCAGGAAAGGCTGGCGCCACAGATCGTGGGTCTCGGTGCCACCACAAAAGCCGGTCTTGCTGCGAAGGCCGAGGTTGTGGCCGGGTTGTTCCACCGCAGCAGCGGATTGCGGAGTGCGGCGGTTCGGTCCCTGGTCGATGACTTGCTGGCCGTGCTCGGGGCAGAGCCTGCATGACCGAGCTTCCCACGATCCTGCTGGAGCGGGTGACAGCCGCTCTGGCCGGTGTCCGCAACAGCAGGCGAGACCCGCATCGCAGGTCTCGCGCGGCCATGGCTGCAGCTGACTTCTACCTCGGCACGCGCGAGGCTGCGATCCGTCGTGGGGAGCAGGCGGCTTTGAGGGAGGGATTGGACCTGTCTGTCACGATTGCCATCCGCGAACGATCCGCCCGGTATGAGCTTCAGCAGCAGGCGATTGCCGTGTGCTTGAAAATCGCGCGTAAAAACCATCGCGCCAAGCGGGCGGTTGCGAGCGATGCCGTGCTCGAATGCGTCGAGGCGGTGCGGCTGCTGCCGGAGTTAGACGGCAGGTGATGCCGAGACAAGCCTCTTTGTTTGATCCGTCGCCCAGGCTCCCGCCGCAGAAGCTGATGCATGTCTGCGACGCAGGCATGCCTGGCTGCAATCCAGATCGGTCGCATGATCTGTTGGTGCACCTGAAATGCGGTCGCTGCGGGCATGATGCTGGATGGCGTACCATGGGCTTGGCGAAGTCCAAGCGCGGTGTTCCCTGCCCGAATTGCAACATCTTAAACCTCGGATAGGGCGGGAGAAGGGCGAGCCGCGGAATTTGGGTCCCTTCCTTTGGGAAGCCTCTTGCGTACGCCTCCCAGTGTGCCATAGCTCACCAGCGTACATACAACGTCTAAAATCGAGGCAATTGTTCCGAAAACCACTGCCGCAGAGCTTGGAGCTGGGCAGCCAATGCTGGACAGACCGCCAAGGAACAATGCGGGGACAATCGCCAGCAACTGTCAACAGCAACAGGAAGCGTGAATGACCACGACAACGATTGGCGCCGGCTCCGACACGCTGTCGCTTGGGATCACTGAGGATTTCTACCAAGACTATGCGCAGTTCACTGTCGGTCTGGACGGACAGCAGGTCGGGGGCATGTTGACGGCCAACTCGCTGCATGAGGGTTTTTCGTCCGACACGGTGAACGTGCTCGCTGACCTGGCGCCGGGCGTCCACACCGTTACCGTCAACTTCCTAAACGACGCCTATGGCGGCACGATGGATACCGACCGCAATCTGTATCTGGAGGGCGCGACTTACGACGGCATGTTCGTCCCCTCGGTGGCGCAGGAACTCCAGGTGAGCGGACCGATTACCTTCGGCGTTTTCGACAGCACACCCGCACCCACGACCACCACCACCACCACGGTCGGCTTCGGATCGGACACCTTGGTGCTGAAGGTGAGCCAGGATGCCTACCAGGGCGACGCGCAGTTCACCGTCTTGCTCGATGGCCAGCAGGTCGGCGATGTCCTGACCGCCTCGTCCCTGCACAGCAGCGGCACGTCGGACACGGTAAACGTGCTCGCCAACCTGTCCCCCGGGCAGCACACGGTCTCCGTCAACTTCCTGAACGATGCCTACGCTGGCACGCCGGACACCGACCGGAACCTCTATGTGGACAGCGCCACTTACGATGGGGCAGCGGTCAGTGGAGCGGCACAGACGCTGCTTTCGTCCGGCCCGGTCAGCTTCAGCGTCACCGATCCGAAGGCAACAGGCACCTGGTCGAGCGGCACAACCGAGGCGTCGCTGCTCAACCCGATCCTCACCCCTGGCGACGCGCTGGTGATTGGAGGCAACGCCACTGTTCTTGCCGAAGGCAATCAGCTTGCCGGCGTGAGCGTCGATCTTGCCGGGCTTGGGATCAATGGAACTTCGCTGAACGGGGTTGCCAATCTGACGCTGACCGGCGCGACCGTGGGAAGCCTTACAGTAGTCGATACGGACCTTACAGACGGCAGCAGTGCCCGCTTTGGCCATCTTGATGTTTACGGCCAATCCGCGATCACTGGGGGCATCACCATTGGCGGCTCGCGTCCGCTCGCGCCGGGGTTCCTCGATGCTTATGTACACGGCTCCGATAGCGTTCTCACCCTGCATGGAGCCCTACTTGGCGGCGCTTCCCAGCTTACCATCAGCGGCGACCAAGGCTCTGTTGTCGAGAATGACGGGTCAATCAGCATCCAGGGCGGCACCAACACCGGCTACGTGACCATCCTCAATAACCTGCAAGGCACCGGAATGATCAGCGGCGGAGCGGATGTCGCAGGCGATCCCGCCTCGGTCCGTTTGGGTGGCAGCGTAGGGGCAGGCGAGACCATCAACTTGTCGCAAACGAACCTCATGCTTGACCAGCCGATGGGCTTTGCAGGCACGCTGGCCGGTTTCACATCGAGCACGATACAGGGACTCTTTCACGGTAGCCTGATTTTGGACCACGAGACCGTCACCGGCACCTCGTTCATACAGGCGTCGGGTGGTTTCGGGGATCTGGTGGTGTCCACGCAAGATCAGACCGCGGGAGCTGCTGCCGGCAGGCTCGATTTCCATGTGACTGGCAACTTTGCCTCGGACGCCTTTGCCTTCACGAACAACGCCACAGCGCAATCGGCGACGATCTTTTTGCCATCCAGCACCACAACTTAGACTGGCATGCTGCAGCCTGACATGGGCAGCAGCCCCACGGAGTAGCTGAAGGGGTCGGGCCGCAAGGTCCGGCCCTTTTTCTTGTTCAATCGGCGTCGTCGCTTAGCATCTCCTCCAGCGTCACCTGGCATGTGACCGGCACTGGCAAGGGCGATTGGCCGTCGTGGCTCTCAGGCAACTGGCGCAGCGCTTTCCGATAGATGGCGGCTAGGTCGATCAACTGCCGCATTGACGGCGTGAACGCCTCGGCCGCGTCGCTGCGAAAGCCCATGGCTTCGGATCGCCAATGCGAAACCTCACGAGAGAGAGGCCACGCCTCGCATTTAAGATCATGCAGCAGCGACTGCCTCAGCAGCGATTTGACCGCGGACAGCTGGCTGCGCCCCACGCTCTCGACCTCCTCGATGATGTTGGCCCAGTCTGGCGCCTCGTTGCCGCCTTCGCCCGTCGCGTGCTGGCGCAGCAGCCGGGCCTGATGTTGGGACCACTCCAGCACGTCCACGTCGTAAAGTTCGTTCATGTCAGTGTGCTCCAGGCAGCAGCCGATAGACCGAGCTGCGGGCGATGCCGAGGTGCTTCGCAATCGCTGCCGGCCCCATGGTCTGCGCCAGCATCGCGATCTCGGCCGGGTCCAGCGACGCCGGACGTCCCTTGTATTTCCCTTCCGCCTTGGCCTTGGCGATGCCCTCGCGCTGCCGCTCAAGCATGATCTCGCGTTCCCATGTCGCCACGCCGGCCAGGATCGTCAGCATGAGCTTGCTGGTCGGGTTGCGGGTGTCCAGTTGCTCGCCACCCATGGACAGGATCACGAGGCCGATGCCGCGCCTGGATAGGTCCGCCTCGATGGCCAGCAGCTCGGCGGTGGAGCGTGCGAGACGATCCGGCTTGGTGACGACCAGCAGGTCGCCGTCGCGGAGAAAGGTCAAGCACTCAGCCCAGCGGCTGCGATGGGCCACGCTGCTGACCTGTTCGCTGTAAAGGCGTTCGGCCCCCACTGCGGTCAACTCGCGCTCCTGGGCTGCCAATCCGGCCGCCTGGTCGCTCGTGCTGGTGCGCGCGTAACCGACGATCATAGCGTCTCTCACTGTCCGATTTGCTCCTTGAACGTGCTAAGACATGCCGTCCGATAAGTCAAAGCCGACTAGAATAGGACGCGGTATCATTCAGCCCGGGACGTGGCGCGTGCGTCTTGCCAGGGCAAGCCCTACTCGGACACCGCAATCAGCGTTGCAGCCGCCGCGATGCTTGCGGCGGACTCGTTCGCACCCGTCGAGGCCAGGGTCATGGCTCCAACAAAAAGGAGCCTGAGCATGACGCCTCTCTCGATCACCAGCCTGGGCCTTGCCGCCGTCCTTGCGACCGCGGCCCTCGCACCCTGCCGCGCGCAAACCTTCGATCCAGATTTCCTCAACCGCATGGCGGAGGAACGCAACGCGGCGAAGGTGCCGGGGAAGCCGATTGTCCTGCCGCCTGCGCCGCGCCAGGTTCTCATCCAGCCCCGGCGCTTGTTGGTGTGCATGAACGTGCCCCAATGGGCGCCGATCTTGGCAGCGCCTCGGCCGGACGCCCCGGTGATCGGGCGCACCACTGACATCGTGGCTGTCTCAATGAACACCACGGCTGGCTATGCCGAGGTTGTGCCGTTCACCAGCAACAGCGTCGGCTATGTCTCGAAGGCGCTCCTCACCCCTTACCGCTCGGTCACGACGCCTGGTGCTCCATGCACTGTCGCGTTCACCACTGCCGGTCGCGTCGTGTTCCATTACTGATGATGCGGACCCTATCGGGGATGGGCCTGGCCGCGGCGCTGCTCTGCGCTCCGGCGGCCCGCGCGCAGGTCAACAATCCAAGCCTTGCGACTGCTCCTGACCAGCCCGAACGCATCCAGCCCGACTACCAAGAGCGCGGGGTGAGCGGGTATGCCGGCCCTGCCGCCGGCTCGTCCCAGTCCGGCCAGACAACTGGGCTGGGCGGCGGGAGCACAACATCTCCCGGCGATGCTGGGTCAGATACCTCGGTTGAACCGGGCGAGGGGGGTCAGTCATCGGCAATGACGGCCATGGCCTCAACGTCCTATGGCGCCACTGCCGTCGCGACCGCGAACCAGACCGGTGTCAACGTTGAGGCGGTCGCATCCATCGGCAAAGCGGAGAGCCAGTTTCAGAACGGCGTGGTTCAGAATCCGGCCTTTTTGGGTGACACAAAGCGTGCGGAAACCGCC
>CAXSHI010000043.1:0-25379 GCA_964236755.1 uncultured Acetobacteraceae bacterium | reverse complement strand
CGGGGCGGACCCGCCTTTCCTGCCGACCGACGCTGTCCGGCGTCATGCGCTGCAATGGTCCTTGTGCGAGGTTGTCACGTTGTAGTTAATTGCGGTATTGAGCCCGTTCATGCCGGTTGCTGCACTTAATGGTGATACTCAATCGGCGTCCAATACCAAATATGCTGCAATTGTGAAATTCCAGAATGCTGGCTTATTGTGCGCGGGAGCGATGTGAAAGCGAGCACGTCGAAGGGTCTTCAAGACCATTTCCTTGAAATAGAATGGGACACCCCGTCCCAGACGGGGTCGTCACCCTGGGTCTCAGCCGCACTGGAGGTCTGGTCACGGCCCGCCATGCCGGCCCCGATCTTTGCCCAACGTTGCAGGGGCAAATATCACATCAAGTGCAGCGATCAAGGCCGAATATCAGCTTTAAGTGCAGCATATCAAATTACATGCAGTGCCTAGAAGCCTGATAAAACTAGATTCCAAATATCATCATAAACTGCAGCGTGACACAGGCCATGGTCAGGTCGGTGCCCCGCAGCATATCCGCCCAGTTGGGATGATGGGGCCGTCGTGGTAGCTCGGGCCTTGGGGCGAACCGACGGCCTCGGCTCCGCGGCGGGTCAGTGGGAGGCGGAAAGCGGCGGTGATACGCTGTGGCCCGTGACGCGACCTGGACCTGGCAGACACGCAGCTAGGCCGTAGGCCTCGCCGGTGCTGGGCGAGGCGTCCCGGTTCACGGCTCGATCTCCGTCGTGCCAAAAGCCGGCCTGCTTCCAACACTGCGGCCTTGGCTTCGGGCAACCCGTGTTCCAGCAGCATCTCTCCGAGCGTGGCTTTGCTGAATGACTCTGTCCAGCAACCAGGCCTTCAAGGCGTTGGCACTGTGGGCACGGTTTTTGCTGGAAGTCGAGTGCGACTGGCTCTGGGATTAGTGCATCAAAGCGGAGGGACCGGATGGGTTTGCGCATATCCGTCGACACAGGGGGGACCTTCACCGATGTCGTCGTCATGGACGAAACCGGGGCACAGACCATCGGCAAGGCCCTGACGACGCCGGAGCGGGCGTTCGGCGGGATGCGGGAGGCGCTGGCCGTGGCCGCGGCCGAGCGCCAGACAACGCTGGCCACGCTGCTTGCCGCAACCGACCTGATGATCTACGGCACGACCCGGGCCACTAATGCGATCGTCACCCGCAACGTAGCCAAGACGGCGTTCCTCACGACGAGAGGCTTCCCGGACACCCTCGTGTTCAAAGAGGGCGGGAAACTCAACGCCCATGATTTCAGCAAGGATTACCCGGAGTCCTACATCCCGCGGCGGCGCACGTTCGAAATCACCGAACGAATGGGTTCCGAAGGCACGGTCTCCGTGCCGTTCGACGGCGTCCAGGCCAGAGACGTCGTGGCGAAGCTGCACGCGCTCGCCATCGAGGCCGTGGCCGTGTGCTTCCTTTGGTCAATCGCGAACCCCGAGCACGAGCTGCGGATGGCTACGCTGCTCGACGAGATGTTGCCCGGCGTCCCTTACACCCTCTCTCATCAGCTCGTGCCCATCGTGCGGGAATATCGGCGTGCCTCGGCGACTGCCATAGACGCCTCGCTCAAGCCGCTCATGCAGCGCCATATCCGCGACCTGGAGAGCGACTTGCGTGCTGAAGGCTATGATGGCGAGATCCTGATCTCGACCAGCGTTGGCGGCATCATGCGGGTGGGCGAGGTCGTGGACGCCCCCATCCACACCGCAAAATCCGGCCCGGCGATGGCACCGATCGCCGGGCTGACCTATTCCTGCGTCGAACAGCTCGGCGACAACGTCATCGTCTGCGACGCCGGCGGCACGACATTCGACGTCGGACTGGTACGTGATGGGCGCCTTGTTTTCAACCGCGACACCTGGCTTGGCGGCCAGTGGACCGGGAACCTGCTTGGGATCTCGTCGGTGGACGTGCGCTCCATCGGCGCTGGCGGCGGCTCGATCGCATGGATGGACGATGGCGGGCTGATGCGGGTCGGGCCGCAATCGGCCGGTGCCAATCCCGGGCCTGCCTGCTACGGCCGGGGTGGCCTGCAGCCCACTGTTTCGGATGCCGCCTGCGTCCTCGGCTACTTCAATCCGGAGTTCTTTCTTGGCGGCCGCATGACCCTCGACATGGCGGTGGCCCGCCAGGCCGTCGCCACGATAGCCACGCAGATCTCGCGCAGCGTGGAGCAGACCGCCTGGGACATCCTCAACCTTTCCAGCGAGCTCATGATCCGGGCGATCCACGAGATCACCACGGCGGAAGGGCTGAACCCGCAGGAGAGCACCATTGTCGCCGGGGGCGGAGCCGCGGGGATGAACATCATGAGCATCGCCCGCGAGCTCGGCTGCGAGCGCGTGATCCTGCCGAAAGTCGCCTCTGCGCTGTCGGCGTCCGGCATGCAATATGCTGACATCGTGAAGGAGGAAACGGCGAGCTTGCCGACCAGCTCCGCCCGATTCCGCTACGACGACGTGAACCGTGTCCTGGACGGGCTTGAGGGCCGGCTGCAGCGCTTCCTCAGCGGCCTCGGGCCACATGCCGCCGCGGCGCACGACATCGAGTTGCTGGCAGAGGCGCGCTACCTCGGCCAGGTCTGGGAGTTGGACACCAAGCTTCCGGTGCTGCGGTTCCGGCGTCCCGAGGATGTTGCAGCCCTGATGGAGGCCTTCCACCAAGTCCACGAGCGGGTCTTTGCCGTCCGGGACAGTGAGAGCCCGGTTGAGTGCGTCAACTGGAAAGCTCGCCTGGTCGTCCGCTTAGCGCCCAAGGCCAGCCTGTCGCCCGCAGTCGCCCGGAGCCACGCGGCAATCCCCAGCACACAGCGCCAGTGCTACTTCGGCATGTCCGAGCCTCTTGCCACGCCGGTCTACGCACCGGCCGACCTCATGCCCGGACGACACATCGAAGGACCGGCGATCGTCGAGGAAACGACAACGACGCTCGTCGTGTTCCCCGGAATGTCGGCCCGGATCACGGGAGCGGGCCATTACCTCCTCGACATCCGCTCGCCAAACCAAGGATCTGCGGCATGAGTACGACTGAAACGCCGGCGAAGGCCACGATCGACCCGGTGATGACCGCGGTTCTCGCCAACAGGATCGACGGCATCGTGCGGGAGATGACGGCCACGCTGCTGCGGGCGGGCCGCTCGGCGGTGATCAACAGCGCGCGAGATTTCTCGTGCGCCATCTGCACCGGCAGCAACGAACTCCTAGCCTGTGCCGAGGGGCTGCCGATCCACATCTTTGGCTCGCATATGCAAGCCCGCACGATGGTGGAGCGTCATCCGGACCTGGCCGAAGGCGACGCCTTCCTGCACAATGACCCCTATAGCGGCAATACGCATCCAGCCGACCACACTTTCCTGGTGCCGGTGTTCTTCGAGGGCGAGCACCTCTTCACCGCGGTCGCCAAGGCGCACCAAGCCGACATCGGCAATTCCATTCCGACGACGTACCATGCCGCCGCGCGCGACGTTTACGAGGAAGGCTCGCTGATCTTTCCTGCCGTGCGGATCCAGCGCGGCTACGAGATGATCGATGACATCGTTCGGATGTGCCGCAGCCGCATCCGCGTTCCGAACCAATGGTACGGCGATTTCCTGGCCGGGCTCGGCGCGGCGCGCACGGCCGAACGGAGATTAAAGGAACTTTGCGCCAAATACGGCAAGGCAGCCATAAAGACTTTCATCGAAGACTGGCTGAACTACTCGGAGCAGCGCATGATTGAGGCGCTGCGCAGGATGCCGGAGGCGACGCTCAGGAACAGCAGCCGGCATGATCCGTTCGAGCCGCTGCTACCCGACGGCATCCCGATACGGTTGGAGATCGGGATCAGTCCGGAGCAGGCCCGGATCATGGTGGACCTCCGAGACAACATCCCCAATGTCGATTGCGGCCTGAACGAGAGCGAAGCCTGCACCGTATCCGCGGTCATGGCTGGCATCTTCAATGCGTTGCCGGCCGACATCCCGCGCAATGCCGGTTCGTTCCGCCGGATATCGTTGCAGTTGAAGGATGGCGCCGTGGTCGGCCGTCCCGCCTTTCCGCACAGCTGCTCGGTTGCAACGACGAATGTGGCCGACCGGCTTGTCAACTGCGCGGGCGCCGCCTTCGCCCAGCTCGGAGACGGCTTCGGTCTGGCGGAGGGCGGAGTCGGTCTCGGCGGCAGCTCCGCCGTCATTTCGGGCAAGGACCACCGCTACAATGACGAGGCTTACGTCAATCAGCTCATTCTCACGAACAATGGCGGCCCCGCGTCGCCGTTTGCCGATGGATGGGTGACCTACGGCTTGCCCGTCGTGTCTGGCCTGATGTATCGCGACTCGGTAGAAATCGATGAGCTGAAGCACCCGATCGAGTTCACGGCCATGAGGCTGGTGCCCGGCAGCGGAGGTGCCGGCAAGCGGCGCGGCGCCCCAGCTTGCGAGACAGCCTTTCGGGCAAAGGAGCATGCGGTCACCGTGATCTATCCGCGGGATGGTGAGAAGTATCCCGCCAAAGGCGTGTTGTGCGGTCATGACGGGCATTGCGGCGAAGGCTGGAGCGTCAGCGCGAACGGACGCGAGACCCGGCTTGCCAATGTGGTCCACGTCGAGATCAAGAAGAACGAAGTGCTGCGAACCCTCGACTGTTCGGGCGGCGGCTACGGCGACCCGCTCGCGCGTGATCCGCGCCTCGTCATGCTGGACGTGCTCGAAGGTTGGGAAACCGCTGAGCGGTCCACCGCGGTATACGGTGTCGTCCTCACCGGGAATGTTCAAGACGAGTCGCTCGCCGTTGATGCGGAGGCGACCCGAACGTGCCGTTCGAAACTGTCTTCAATGTCCTGAATGGCGTTGCGCAAGCCGGCCCGTTGGCGCCGGGGACTTGGCTCGCATCGGTTTCAAGGTCCGCTTCGGCCGTGGTGCGGCGACGCTATCCAGCGGCGGCATCATCAACCGGCGGCCAGTGGGCCGCGGCTCTCCGGCGCATGGTGGCGCGGAACTGTTCGGTGGAGAGCGGAAGCAGTTCGCCAGTGCCCCAGTTCAGCAGCACCCCGTAGCGCCGGAGGACATCCATGACATCGACCTCGCCTGCCCGGTACCAGGCGGCGACCTGGGCCGGGTCCTCTGCCAGCCAGCCCTGCCGCGCTGCCCGGATTTGCGCACGTTCCCGATGCGTGGCCGGCTCGTCCACCTCGTATTCAGCCAGGTCCTCGTCGATAGCGCGGACGACCACACCGTAATCCCGGGCGGCGCGACGGACCGACACGTAGCCGTCCGCCACGTCCTCGCGCACCAGCATCGGGTCACGGTCCAACGGGTCGCCGTAGCCGCCACCGCCGGCCGTCGGACGGCTGAACGTGTCCCCCGAGTTGAGCTTGACGTCGGAGAACACGGATCCCAGCCACTCCGGCCCGTCTGCCCCGGCACGGTGCAGCGTCAGGCCATGCGGGATCGACGGCAGCCCGCCATTGATGCCCCACACCACCGCGCGCTCACGGTCGCAGATGTAGGAGATGACCGTGCCTTCAGCCTCGCGCAGCACCGCGCTCTTGCGCACGCCCACTCCGCCGCGCCAAAGGCCAGGACCGGCGCTGTCGGCGAGAATCTCGAATTCGGTGGTCAGCATCGGGCAGGTGCGTTCCTGCCCCTCGACCGGCTGGGACATCATGCCGCAACCAAACGAGGAGGTCGTGACGCCGCAGCCGTCCTTGCCGTTGCGCCCCCCCCAGCCGCCGGGCAGCCAATCATAGAACATGAAGGTCGGCTTGTCTGCGCGGCGCAGGTCGCGGCCGCCGGTCAGCAGGTACTCGTTGTTGAAGACGCAGGCGATGGCCCGCTCCGGCATGATGATCGACCAGATCTCATAGATCGAGTTCATGATCTTCTCGAACGGCACGAGGAACCCGGTCACGGCCACCGGCCAGCGCGCGTTGACCACCGTGTTCTCGGGCGCAATCACCTCGATCGGCCGGTAGAAGCCGGAGTTCAGCGGCAGGTCGGGAAAGAAGGTCTTCATTCCCGCGACCACCGCGGAGAAGGTGCCGCCGAACGCGGAATTATACAACGTGCCGATGCAGGGATGGCTCCCGGTCAGGTCGTAGATCGCCCGGTCGCCCTTGATCGTCAGCTTGACGTGGATGGGGATCATTCCCTCGCCCACGGACGGGTCGCTGTCGATGAAGTCCTGCGTCTCCCACTCGCCGTCCGGCAGCGCGGACAGCCGCTGGCGCAACACGCGCTCGACATAGTCCTGCACGTCGGCGAAGCCAGCCTGCACGGTGTCGCGGCCGTACTTGCCGACCAGACGCAGGATCTCGCGCTCGGCCACGCGGGTTGCCTCGGCCTGGCTCTGCATGTCGCCGATGACCGAGGCGGGATCGCGCGTGTTGCTGGCGATCAGGTGTGCGACGTCACGGCAGAAGCGTCCCTTGTCCCACAGCCGCACCGGCGTGATGCGCAGCCCTTCGCGGAACATCTCGGTGGCGCGCACGTCGAACGAGCCGGGCACGCTGCCGCCGACATCGGACCAATGGCCGTTCGATTGGCTGTAGCCGATGATCATGCCGTCGGCAAAGATGGGACGCACCAGGCGGACATCCGGGAAATGCGTGCCGCCGGCATACGGGTCGTTGATCGCGAACACGTCGCCCGGATGCATGTCGTCGCCGAAGAACCGGATGACGTCCTTGCAGGTCCAGTGCAGCGTGCCGACGTGCACGGCGATATCGCCATTGCCCTGGGCGATGGAGTCGCCGTTATGATCGTTCAGCGCATTGGAGAAGTCGCGGTTGTAGATCACGAACGAGTAGCAGGTTCGGATCATCTGCTCGGCCATCTGGTCCACCGCGGTGATGAAGGAGTTCTTCAGCACCTCGAAGGTAACGGGATCGAGAGCGAAGCCGTCTGTCCGGCCGGCGCTTAAGCGGTGTCCATCTGCCATGGCACTCTCTCCTCACGTGCTTTGGGAAGCGGAAAGACGAACGCCTCCTCTTTGGCACATCTCGCTAAACGCGCATGACAATATTGAGCCATTCGTCGACTTTGAATTCGACTCCGGGCGGCACGACCGTCGTGGCATCCAGCTGTTCGATGATCGCGGGTCCCTGCATGCTGCTTCCGGCGGCAAGCTCTGGACGCCAATAGATCGGCGTATTAACCGGCTCGCCAGCGCCGAAGTACACCGGACGGCGAGCGCGCGGCACAGGCGCGGCCCCGCTTGGCTCGTGGACGGCGAATTGCGCCTTCGGCACCACGCCGACTGCCTTGAGGTTCAGCCGGAACAACGTGACCGGGGTGTCCTCGCGGCTGAAGTTGTACTCGCGTTGATGCAGCGCGTGGAACGCTGCGACCATCGCCTCGATGGACTCGATCTGGCCACCGACCGGCACCGACAGCGAGCGCCACTGCCCCTGGTACATCATGTCGACGCTGCGTTGCATCACCATGTCAGCGGTGGCCACGCCTTCATGGGCCAAACGCTCGGCGGCGCCGGCTTCCAGCGCCTCGAAGCGGGCCTGCAACTGGGCGGCGTCGGCGTCGGCCGCGGCGATCAGACAGCTCTCGGCGAGGTCATGCTGCAGATCCACCAGCAGGCAACCGACGGCGGAGGTGATGCCAGGGTTGGGCGGCACGATCACGACCGGGATCGACAGCTCACGCGCCAGGGCCGCGCCGTGCAGCGCCCCGGCGCCGCCGAATGCCACCAAGGCGAAGTCCCGCGGATCATAGCCGCGGGCGATCGAGATGAGCCGCACCGCATCGGCCATGTTGGCGTTGGCGACCTGGACGATGGCATCGGCGGCCGCGGACACCGACAGGCCGAGCGGCTCGGCGACGCCGCTCCGCACCGCTTGTTCCGCAAGGCTCGCATCGAGCTGGACCGAGCCTCCGGCCAAGCCGGCGCCGAGCCGTCCCAGCACCATGTTGGCATCCGTGTTGGTCGGTATGGCGTTGCCATTGCCGTAGCAGGCAGGCCCCGGCCGCGCGCCGGCAGATTGCGGGCCGTTGCGCAGCACGCCGTCCTCGATGCGCGCGAGGGAGCCGCCGCCCGCGCCGATCGTCAGCACCTCAATGCTTGGGAAGCGGATGGGGTAGCCGAACTCGATCCCCCAATCCTTCGTCGTGCGCGACTGGCCCTCATAGGCCAGCGACACGTCGCAACTCGTGCCGCCCATATCGAGGCCGATCGAGTTCGGGAAGCCGCACATCGAAGCGATATGCCGGCTGGCGATGGCGCCCGCCGCGATGCCGGAGCCTGCCAGCCGGGCCGAGAATTCGCGTACCCCCGCCGCCGTCATCACGCCGCCGCCGCTGTGCAGCAGCAGCAGGTCGCTCTTGTAGCCGCCCTGGCTCAGCCGCTCGCTGAGCCGGCTGACATAGCGGCCGACGACCGGGCTGAGCACGGCGTTGACCACGGTGGTCGAGAAGCGCTCGTGCTCGAAGATCTCCGGCAGCACCTCAGACGAGATGGAGATGGGCACGTCCGGTAGTTCGCGCTCCAGGAGCGCCCGCATCCGCCGCTCGTTGACGCCGTTGACGAAGCTGTTCATGAAACAGACCGCGACCGCTGCGACCTCCCGTTTGCGCAGGATGCGTGCCACCTCCATCGCCTCGGCTTCGTCCAACGGCGTCACGACGATCCCGGCGGAGTCGATCCGCTCGGTCACCGTCAGCCGGTCGCGGCGCGGCACGTAGGGACGGGCGACGTCCTTGTAGGCGTCCCACAGCTCCTCTTTGTTCGCACGCCGGATCTCGATCACGTCCCGAAATCCGCGCGTGCACACCATGGCCACGCGGGGCAGCTTGCGGGTGATCAACGCGTTGGTCGCGACCGTGGTGCCGTGCGACAGTAGCGCGACTTGGTCGAGCTGCACATCGGCCTTCCCCAACCCGATCATGAAGCCGTCGATCGGATCCGGCGTGGAGGGCGTCTTCGCCACGCGAATTTGGCCGGATGCTTCGTCGAGCACACAAACGTCCGTGAAAGTGCCGCCGATATCGATAGCAACGCGCAGGCTGTCCATAGAGTACTCCTTGCTCGCCGTCGAAGGGGACAGGCACGATGCGTGACAGTGAAGCGAGCCACGAGCCGACGCTTTCTGCAAATCCAAAGCGCAATCCCCGAGCCACGTACCCTCCCTGCAGCCGAGTGCAAGTCTCAAGCCAAGTCAACACGAGGTCACGCCGAAAGCGTGGTCGCCGACACCGGGCGGCGGCTTCGTTGGAGGCCTGCGAGTTTGCGTTGATAAACGGCACGCGTTGCATCTCAAACGCGCATCAAAACGCCCCCGCCGACAACCATGCTGATAGCGCCATCGCTGAGGCCGTGCGAAGCGGCGGTCGCTCGCGACACAAAAGTCGGAGCACCTGGCACATCCCTTGCACTTGACCTTGCAGGCAGTAGGCATGCTTTGCAAAACGGAAGCCATGGCCATCGCGGGTTGGCAAACAACGTCCCGACATTTCAAAGACGACTTGGGTCCCAGCGTCGTTTAACAGGAGATTAGGTATGAGATCGCGTTCTTGGATCGGCGTGCCGCTGGGCTGCATGATTGCCATGACGGCGCCACTGCCGGTTCGGGCCGCAGACGATATCGTGCTCGGTTTCTCGGTCGCGATATCCGGCAGCATGGAAGCCTACGACGGCGACGCCACCAAGATGGCGCAGCTTTGGATCGAGCAGACCAACGCCAAGGGTGGGTTGCTCGGCCGCCAGCTTCGTGCGGTCTTCGCCGATACGAAATCGGACCGCGTCGAGGGCTCCAAGGCCGGGCAGCAGGTGCTGCGAGAGGGCGCCAAGGTGGTGTTCGCCACCGCCGATTACGACTACGGCGCGCCGGCGGCCCTGCAGGCGCAGAAGGCCGGGGTGATCTCGGTGTTCGTCGGCGCGTCCGATCCCAAAGCCGGCGTGGTGGGCGTGGGCGCGCTGTCCTTCACCGCCGAAAAAGCCGGGCAACTCGAAGGGGCCACCGTCGCCGAGTGGGGCTATGAGAAGAAAGGCTACCGCACCGCCTACGTTCTGCTCGACGACGCGATCGAGTACGACAAGTCGGTCTGCGCCGGCTTTGACTGGGCGTTCGAAAAAGCTGGCGGCAAGATTATCGGCCGCGACACCTTTAAGAACGCCGATCCGACACTCAGCTCGCAGATCACCCGGCTGGCGAATGCGGCGCGCGACAACAAGATCGATGCGATTATGCTTTGCTCCTACCAGCCCGGCGGCGCCAGCGCAGTGCGGCAAATCCGCTCCGCCGATATCAAGCTGCCGATCCTGAACGGCTCGTCGATGGACGGCACCTATTGGATCAGCGCAGTGCCGGGCCTGAACGAGTTCTACGTGCCGGTGCAAGCTTTGGCGGGCGGCGACCCGCGCCCGGAAGTCGCGCTCCTGACCCAGCAATACGCCACCAAGTTCGGCAAGCCGCCGACAACGCAGTACGCGTACCCAATCTACGCCTGGCTGCAGCTATGGTCCAAGGCGGTGACCAAAGCCGGCACGACCGACGCCGTTCCCGTCGTCGCTGAGATGGAGAGATACACCGACGAGCCCACTGTGCTGGGTCCGCGCAGCTTCACTCACAAGATGCATATCCAAACCGGCATCCCGCTCACGATCACGGAGACGGCGGATGGCAAGCAGACCGCGGTGCAAGAATGGCGCATCAAGGACGAAATCCCGCCAGCCGTGCTCTACCGAACGAAGAAGGCGTCCTGACAGGCGGTCTCGCCGCATGTCAGCGCTGAGCGGGATCTCGCCCGCACACGAGCAGGGCGCGCGCAACGAGGAATTGCTGACCGGGCTTCCTGGGCTGCTCGCGCAGCCACAGGCCTCGGAGTTGACGGCAAAGGGCGTGGTGGTCCGCTTCGGCGGACTGGCGGCGATTTCTGACGTGAGCTTGACGGTGCGCCGGCACGAGGTCCTCGGGCTGATCGGGCCCAATGGCGCCGGCAAGACGACGTTGGTGAACTGCTTCACCGGGTTTCAGCGGCCGACCGAGGGGCGGGTGCTGCTCGGGCGGGAAGCCACCAGCGGCTGGACTCCTGATCGCTTCCGCAACGCAGGCGTGGCCCGGACCTTCCAGGCCGGTCGCCTGTTCCGGGACATGACGGTGCTGGAAAACGTCGAGGTGACGGCGGTGGCATTGGGACTGAGCCGACGCGCCGCCGCCGAGCGCGCGATGGCGATGCTGGACTGGGTCGGCCTGGCCGGCCAGGCGCAGCGGATCGCCGGCACGCTGCCCTATACCGATGAGCGGCGCGTTGGCATCGCCCGCGCCCTGATCCTGTCTCCGGCGTTCATCCTGCTCGACGAACCGGCAGCCGGCATGTCCGACGCCGAATGCGAGGATTTGGCGGAGTGGATCGCCTCCATCCCGCGCCGCTTCAACTGCGGCGTGCTGCTGATCGAGCACAACATGCGGGTGATCATGGGCGTCAGCGACCACATCCACGTGCTGGACGGAGGCCGCACGCTGGCTGCGGGAACGCCGGCCGAGATCCAGGGCAATCCGGCCGTGATCGCGGCTTACCTGGGCATGGAAACGTGAGCGGCCCCGCTGGCGGCGGCGGCGCTGCCATGCTGGAGCTGCGCGACGTGCAGGTCAGCTACGGGCGGCTGACCGCGCTGCGCCGCCTGTCGCTGGAGGTCCGGACCGGCGAGGTGGTTTGCCTGATCGGCCCCAACGGCGCGGGCAAGTCAACGGTGATGAACGCCATCGCCGGCGGCATCGCGCGCGACTCAGGCTCCATACGGTTCCAAGGCGCCGAACTGCCAATGCGCAAGCCGGAACGCATCGCCCGGCTGGGCCTGTCCATGGTGCCGGAAGGGCGACAGGTGTTCGGCACCCTGACTGTCGAGGAGAACCTGAAGGTCGGCGGCTACCTGTGCGGCGACGCGCGGGCCAGTGCGACGGCCATGGAGCGGGTGGCGGAGTACTTCCCGCGCCTCAGGGAACGGTGGCGCGGCCAGGCGGGACGGCTTTCCGGCGGCGAGCAGCAGATGCTTGCGATCGGCCGCGCGCTGATGACCCGGCCGAAGCTGGTGATGGTCGATGAGCCGTCGCTGGGCCTCGCGCCGCGCATCGTCGATCAGGTTTACGAGATCCTGCTGTCGCTTCGCGAGCGCGAAGGGCTAACGCTGCTGATCAACGAGCAAAGCTCGCACCGCATCCTCCGGCATGCCGACCGCATCTACGTCATTCGCAACGGCGCCATCCAGCTGCACGGGAGGGCTGCCGAATTCAGCGACGGGGCCGCGATCAAGGCGGCATACTTCGGCTTTGCCGCTGCACACGCCGCCGACGCGCGCCGCAGCGTCGGCCCGGCGACGGAGGCGCTGACATGATCGACTTCGCGCAGAACCTTATCGACGCACTCAGCCTCGGCAGCCTGTATGCGCTGGTGGCGCTCGGCATCGGGTTGCTGTTCGGCATCCTGCGGCTGGTGAACTTCGCGCATGGCGACTTCATCACGCTCGGCGCCTATGCGCTGATCGTGCCCTCCGCGGACGTGATGTCGCAGATGTTCGTCGGCGCGTGGCCGTGGGCGCTGGTCATTCCGGTCATCGCCGCCGTCGTGATCGTGGTCGCTTTGCTGACCGATGTCCTGGTGTTCCGCCCTTTGCGCGGCAGAACCGCGCCGACGCTGATGATCGCCTCGTTCGCGGTCAGCTACATCATCCAGAACGGCGTGCTGATGGCCTACGGCTCGCGGCCGAAAGCGGCGAACCTTTGGCCGGAGCTGGCGACCCAGGTGCAATTCGCCGGGCTGCGCGTGCCGGTGCTGCAACTGGTGACCATATCCGCGACGTTGGCGCTGATGGTTGGCCTGACCCTGTTCCTGCATCGTACCCCGTGGGGCGTGCAGATGCGGGCCGCGGCCGAGAATTTCCGCATGGCCCAATACCTGGGCGTGCGCGGCAATTTCGTCATCGGCCTGGCGTTTGCCATCAGCGGCGTCTTGGCGGCCGCGGTGTCGCTGCTGTTTCTGGCGCAGACGGGATCGCTGAGCAACGTGATGGGTGTGCCGTTGGCGCTGTTCGCCTTCGTGGCCGTGGTGGTCGGCGGCATGGGCAGCCTGCCCGGCGCAGTCGCGGGCGGCTTTCTCGTGGGCTTCATCGTGACGATGCTGCAGGCTTACTTGCCTCCCGATCTGCGGGTGTTCCGCGACGCCTTCGCGTTCGCGTTCGTCATCCTGGTGCTCCTGGTACGCCCCGCGGGGCTGATCCCCAGCCGCACCGCCGTCGAGCGGGTATGAGAATGGATACCGTGTCCCCGGCCCCGCCGGCCGTTTCCCAACCCGTCGCCGGGGCGGCTTTCGCGCATCGCCTGCGCGGCTTCGGTACGCCGCTGTTGCTCATTGCCATCGTCGGGATCGTGACGCTTCTGGCGGTTCTCGGCGGCGACCAGTTGCAGACGTCGCTGACCGAGATGCTGATCCGCATGGTCGTGGTGGTCGGCATCTGGGTGTTTGTCGGCAACTCCGGGGTTATCTCGTTCGGCCAGGTCGGCTTCATGTGCATTGGCGCCTATGCGGCCGCCTGGGCGACGGTTGACCCGGCCTGGAAAGGCATCATGCTCACCGGCTTGCCGCAGGTGCTGCAGGACAACGAGTACCCGGTCCCGCTGGCGCTGCTTGGCGGCGGGCTGCTCGCGGCTGCGGTGGCGCTGCTGCTGGGCGCCGCGATCATGCGGCTGTCGGGCATTGCCGCCTCGATCGCCACCTTTGCGTTCCTGATGATCGTAAACAGCGTCTATTCGAACTGGGACTCGGTGACCGGCGGCACCAGCTCGATCATCGGCATCCCGACCGTGATCGGTCCCGGGCTGGCGTTCGGGTTCGCGGCCGCCGCCATCCTGGCGGCGCACTGGTTCCAGGTGTCCCGCATCGGGCTGATGCTGCGCGCCTCGCGCGACGACGAGGTTGCGGCCAAGGCCTCGGCGGTCAACGTCGTCCGGGTCCGCCTGGTGGCGTTCGTCATCAGCGCCGCGATCGTGGGGACCGGCGGCGCGCTGTGGAGCCATTTTCTCGGCGTGCTCACCGCGGACACGTTCTACCTCACGCTGTCCTTCGTGACCTTGGCGATGCTGGTCGTGGGCGGCCTCGGCAGCCTGTCCGGCGCGGTGATCGGCGTCATCGTCGTCACGGTCGTCGTGCAGGCGTTGCGCACCCTGGAGCAGGGCGTGGCTGTTGGCGGCAGCAGCGTCATATTGCCGCCGGGCAGCCAGGAGATCGGTCTGGGCCTCGTGCTCGCGCTGATCATGATCTTCCGTCCGATGGGCCTGACCCAGGGCCGTGAGGTCGCGTGGCGGTGGCGCCGGGCCAAGCCAGAACAGCAGCAAGGTTCGCGACGATGACCCGTTCAATCTGCTCGGCAACCGTTTGAACGGCGACCGGCCCGGCGACGGCGCTTCACGATTGGGGAACGGCATGCGGCATCGGCTTGGCATCGACGTAGGCGGCACCTTTACCGACTTTGTGGCCTACGACCACGTGACCGGCGCATTGCAGGCGTGGAAGAACCTGTCCACCCCGGCCGATCCGACGGAAGGCATCCTTACCGGGCTCGCGGTGTTCAACGGGCGCGACCAGCTTTCCGGCATGAGGCTCGGCACGACGGTCGCCACCAACGCCCTGCTCGAAGGCAAGGGCGCGGTGGTCGCCTACGTCACCACGCGCGGCTTCCGCGACATCCCATTCGTCGGCCGTGGCAACCGACGCCACCATTATGACCTTCGCTGGGTCAAGCCGAAGCCGCTCCTGAAGCGTCGGCACGCCTACGAGGTCGCCGAGCGCATGGGCGCCGACGGCCAAACGATCGAGGCGCTGGACGAGGACAGCGTGCGCGCCCTTGCCCATCGCATCCGCGCCGAAGGCGAGATCGAGGCGGTGGCCGTCATGCTCATGCACTCCTACATCGAACCCGCGCATGAACGGCGCATCCGTGATATCTTCGCTGAAATCATGCCCGAGATGCCGGTCTCGATCTCCTACGACGTGCTGCCGAAGTGGAAAGAGCATTTCCGATCCTCGACCACCATCTGCGACGCCTTCATTAAACCAGTTGTCCGCAGCCAACTCGGCACCCTGCGGCGGCGTCTCGACGATGCCGGGGTAGAAGCAAAGATCGTGGTGATGCGTTCGAACGGCGGCGAGATGACGCTCGACGCAGCGGCGGCGACGCCGATCCAGATGGCGGTGTCCGGCCCGACAGGCGGCGTGATCGCAGCCAAACGCGTCGCGCAGAGCCTCGGCGTCGCCAACGTGGTGACGCTGGACATGGGGGGAACCTCGACCGACGTCTCGACCGTGGTCGATGGGCGTGAGCGCTTCACCACCGATTTCGAGATCGAGTGGGGGCGGCCGATCCAGATTCCGATGATCGACATCCGCACCATCGGTGCTGGCGGCGGCTCGATCGCGCGGATCGACGCGGGCGGCATGCTGGTGGTTGGCCCGGAAAGCGCGGGCGCGCACCCCGGCCCGGCCTGCTATGGGCGTGGCGGCACGGCGGCCACGGTGACCGACGCCAACCTTGTGCTGGGACGAATCAGCGCCGGCAATTTCCTCGGCGGTGCCATGGCGCTCGACTCCGCCGCGGCGCGCACGGCGATCGAAGGCATCGGCGCGCAGATCGGCCTCGGTGCCGAAGCGGCAGCGATGGCCATCCTTCGCATCGCCAACAACAACATGGTCGGCGCTCTGCACACAGCCTTGACGGAGCAGGGCCTGGACCCGCGTGATTTCACCCTGATGCCGTTTGGCGGCGCCGGGCCATTGCATGTCAGCGATCTGATGACCGATGCCTCCATCCCGCACGGCCTGGTGCCGAATTTCCCCGGCCAGTTCTCTGCGTTCGGCTTCACGCTGGCCGACGCCCGGGTGGACCGCCACCGCACGGTGCAGCTCTCCTCGCGCGGCTTCGACGCGGGCCGGGCCGATGCGGCCATGTCGGCGCTGGTGCAGGAGTGCCTCGCCGACCTGGTGGCCCAGGGCCACCATGAGGACGTGGCGATCGCCCGCAGCGTGGAGGCGCGCTACGCCGGGCAGAACTACGAGCTTGAGGTCCCGGTTGCGGCCGAGACGTTCGGCGAGGCCGAGCAAGCGGCGCTGTGGGTCGCATTCCACGACAAGCACGAGGCGCGCTTCGGCTTCCGCCTGGGCGACGCCGTGGAGATCATCAACTTCATGGTCACGGCCATCGCACCGACCGGCGGGATGACGTTGCCCATGGTGGGCGAGGCGGCAGCGCCGGCAGTCCCGACATCAAGGCGTCCGGTCTGGTTCGGTGAGGCTTGGTTCGAGACGCCGGTGTTCGACCGCGCATCGCTGCGTTGCGGCCACGAGCTTGCCGGACCGGCCTTGGTGGAAGAGGCTGCTTCCGTCACCGTAGTCGCCCCCGGCAAGCGGTTGGCCGTCGATGCGTACGGCAATCTTCGCATCGCGACCGCTTGAGGAGGTCCCGGCATGGACGCTGTCACGCTCAATATCATCAACGGCATCCTGGTGTCGATCTGCCGCGACATGGGGGTGACGCTGATGCGCACCGCGTATTCGACCATCTTCAGCGAGTCGCTCGACTTCACCTGCGGCTTGGCGCTGCCCACGGGCGAGCTGATCGCGACCGGCGATTTCTGCCCGTCGATGATCGGCGGAATGCCGCTGCTGCTGCGTTCCTGCGTGGCGGAAATCCCGCTCTCGACTTTGAGCGAGGGCGACGTGCTGGTCCATAACGACCCGTATCGCGGCGGGCTGCACACACCGGAGCACACCTTCTTCAAGCCGGTGTTCGTGGACAGCGAGATCATGGGATTCTCGGTGTCCATCGGACATGTCTGCGAGATCGGCGGCATGGCCCCTGCCGGCTTTGCGGGCGAGGCGACCGAAGTGTTCCATGAAGGCTTGCGCGTGCCCCCGGTGCGGATCATCCGCGGCGGCGAGGACGTGGCCGACGTCTGGCGCCTGTTGCTCGCCAATGTGCGGACGCCGCGATACAACTACGGCGATTTCCGCGCGCTGATTGCGGCGGCTGACCTGGGCGGACGGCGCCTAGCCGATTTGGTTCGCAAGCACGGCAAGGTGGCGTTCCGCGAGAGCGCCCAGGGCCTGATGGACTATTCGGAACGGCGGATGCGCTCCGAGATCGCCAAGATCCCCGATGGCCGTTACGGGTTCGAGGACTACATGGAGGACGACGGCATCGAGGACCGCGCGCACATGATCCGGGTCGGCGTCTTCGTGCAGGGCGATGAGATGGTGGTCGATTACACCGGCAGCTCGAAGCAGGCGAAAGGGCCGATCAACGCCACCTTGGGCGTTGCCTGGGGTGCCGCCTACAATGCGGTGCTGCAGTTGACCGACTCCACGATCCCCAAGAACTCCGGCTGCTTCCGCCCGATCCGCGTCCTGGCGCCGCCGGGGAGCATGGTGAACGTGAACTTTCCTGGCCCGTCCGTTGGCGGGAACACGGAGACGCATTGCCGGATCGCCAACGCTGTCATGGGCGCGCTGGCGCCTGGGTTGAAGGAGCGGTCCGCTGCCACGGATGGCGCCAGCCATAGCAATTTCCTGTTCGGCGGCAACAACGCTGAGACTGGCGAATTTTTTTGCTGCTACGACCTGACGCCGGTTGGCTGGGGCGGGCGCAGCTTCGCCGACGGCAATGACGGCGTGGGCGGCATCAACGGCAACTGTCCGCACACGCCGGTCGAGGTGTTCGAGTTCCGGTATCCCTGGCAGGTCGAGGAGTTCCGGCTTGTCGAGGACTCCGGCGGGCCCGGCACATTCCGTGGCGGCCTCGGCTTGACCAAGACGGTGCGCTCTGCGGCCGAGATGACGTTTTCCTACATGAGCGACCGGCAGAAGCTGGCGCCCTGGGGGCTGCACGGCGGCTTGTCGGGCGGCAAGGCGGAATTACTGTTCCAGCGCGGGGGCACTCGCGACTGGCTGACCGTCACCCAGGCCTTCAACAAAGTTTCGCCCAGCAAGTTCGCCAACGTGCCGATCCATGCGGGTGACCGCATCCGGATCACCTCGCCGGGCGGCGGCGGCTGGGGGCCACCCGCCGCGAGAGATCCTGACCGGCTATCGGAAGATGTCCGTGAGGGTTATGTGTCGGCGGCCCAGGCCGCCGCGTCATATGCGCCCGCTCCAGCCAAATGAGAGCTTGACATGCGGTTTTCACCGGATGGCTACTATGTCGAGAGCTACGTGAAATGCGCGAACTGCGGCTTGCTAATCTACAGCGAGGGCGTGCCCGGCCAACGCAAGACGAAGGCGGTCGTCTTCTGCTCGGTGTGGTGCAGCCAGTGGGATGCCATGCGTGAGGCTGGCGTGGAACATCCTGTGCTGAAGCTGGACGCATCGGATCTTCCGCCTGACGAGGCTCTTCCCAGGCGCCGGTCGTGAGCCATTCAGGCTTTGTAAGCTGCTGGTCATCTCCATTGAACAAACAAGTGACATTCTCATGGACACTTCGAGCTTCGCAAACGGCACCGCCTATGTCCGCGGCCGTTATGTTCCGATCGAGGAGGCAAGCATTTCCGTCACCGACTGGGGGCTCACCCGGTCGGATGCGGTGTACGACGTGGTGCATGTTTTCCAAGGCGGGTTTTTTCGACTGGGCGACCATTTGGACCGGTTCATGAATTCCATGCAGGCGCGCCGGCTGCGCCCGCGGGAGGATCGGGCAGACATTGAGGCCGTCCTGCACCACTGCGTAGGGTTGTCTGGCCTGACGGACGCCTACGTCGCCATGGTGGCGCTTCGCGGCCGCCCGCGGATCGCCGGGTCGCGACGGCCGGAGGACTGTGAGAACCACTTGGTTGCCTATGCCATTCCGTGGCTCGACGTCATTCCCAAGGACGTGCAGGAGCGAGGAGCCCACCTTTGGGTTGCGAGCACGCCGCGCGTGCCGGATGCGTCCGTGGACCCCATGGTGAAGAATTATCAATGGAGCGACCTGACCTCCGGCCTGTTTGAAGCGCACGACCATGGGTATGACACGGCAATTCTGTGCGACGCCCAAGGTTTCGTGACGGAAGGCCCAGGTTTCAACTTGTTCCTAGTCAAAGATGGCCGCGTACTGACGCCCGACCGCGGCAGCTTGCACAGCATTACCCGTCAATCAGTGCTGGAGCTGTGCGAGGCACTGGGAATCGAGGCTGCCGTGGCGCCGATCCCGCGCGCGTTGCTGGAGGACGTGGACGAGGTCTTCGCCGCCACAACCGCCGGAGGCGTGATGCCGGTGTCGCGCGTGGGCGGACGCATTCTGGGCAACGATCGGCCCGGCCTGGTTTCACTGGCGCTGAAGCGAGCCTATTGGCAACGGCACGAGGAGGGCTGGCACCGAACGGAAATACGTGCGCTCTAACACGCCAGCACGGCAATGAGCGTTGCTGGCACATGATTTGCTAGAACTTCCATCCAACTGACCCGGCGGGAGACGCGTCGTGACTGCCAGCAGCAATCGATATACCTACACGACAAGTGGCGTTCCCGTGACCTGCCGTGCGAGCTTTTGGAGCGGCGCGGTCAGTGAAATCTTCTTTCCGCTTGAATCGAGCCTGCCCCGCCCGCAAGATTTCAAAGGAACACTGCACAACTGGAGGCTGGGGGAGGCTTCTCTATCCGTGTTCACGTCCAGTGCGGTCCGTTACCGTCGCGAGCGCCGGCATATCGCCCGTGATGGGCGCGAGCAGATCCTAGTCAGTTTCGCCCGTCGGTCGCGGGTGCTGTTCACGCAAAACCAAGTGACCCTCGACTGCCGGCAGGGCCAGTTCGTTATCCAGCGCGGGCTGTCGCCCTACGAATTCGATCAGCGGGATACGAACGAGCTATGGGTGCTGAAGCTCCCGGCCGATCTGCTCAAGCAGCGCTTGCGTTTCATCGACCGCTACGCGGCCGAGGCGTTCGAAGCCGAGACAGGCGCTGCGGGGCTGCTGAGCGACATGCTCCGGGTGCTGCCCCAACGCTTGGAGGAAGCCGGTGGCGGCGCGCTCGGCGGAGTCGAGACCTGTCTCGTGGAGTTACTGGCACTGGCACTTGAGGCGGACGGCCGCGTGCTCGGCAGCCACATGAGTACGGTCCAGGCCGCGCACCTCGTGCGCATCGAACGCTATGTGCGCGCCCACCTCGGCAACCGCGATCTTTCGCCCGAACGGATCGCCAGCGGCTGCGGTATCTCTGTCCGCTACGTGCATGAGCTCTGCCGGAAGACCGGCGTATCGCTGCTCGGCTGGGTGCGCGAGCTGCGCCTCCGGGCCTGTGATTCCCAATTACGCGATTCCACCTGCACTGAGAGCCTGATGGAGATCGCCTATCGTTGGGGATACAATGATCAGGCCCAGTTCAGCCGCCAGTACAAGAGCTTGTTCAAGCGCACGCCGCGGGAAGCACGTGCTGCGTCCCAAACTGGGATCTGAAGCCCGCCCCCATGCAGGGCCATTCAGTTCTAAACTAACGACCCAAAACATCGACCCGAATCAGCAGCGAGACGCTTTACACGCATAGCTTCAGCTTCGACACGCGGTGCTCATTTGCGACCAAAAATTAGAACTGAATGGCCCTGCGCCCCCATGTGGGCGGATCATTTAATCGGCGGGCTGGTTGAGCCAGTGCAGGTGACGCTCGATCGAATAGGTGAACGCTTCCTTGGCTCCCGTCGCGATCAGCCGATCCCAGAAGACCCCATAAACCGCATCGAACAGCCAAGGCTCCATGATGCGGGCGATGTTGCGCACGGACGCCGACCCCAGCGGGATGAAGTTGGGATAGCTGCGCATGAAGCCGAGGGTCTTACGGTCGGCAGCCACCTGCAGCAGGTCGCCCGCCATCATCGCGCCGCGTCCGCCCGCGCCTGCAGCCCAATGCATGACCGTGCCGCCCTCGAAATGCCCCCCGGTGCGGATCAAGGTCACTCCCGGCGCGATCTTCTTGGTGTCTCCGTCCCAGAAGGTGATTTCGGGACCGGAACGCATCACCCAATCCCGATCCCGTTCGTGAAGGTAGATCGGAATGCCACCGAAGGCGCGGCTCCATTCCAGCATGGTCGTGTAGTAGTGCGGATGGGAGATGGCGATGGCCGACAAACCGCCGAGTCCCTGCAGCACTTCGACCATGACCGGATCCACCAAGCTGATGCAGTCCCACAGAATATTACCCACGGGGCTCCTGACCAGCAGCGCCCGCTGGCCAATGCCGAAGCTTGGGCTCGACCCGATGCCGATCAGCTCCCCCTCGCGGCGGAGCGCAAAGGCGTGGGACCGCGCGAGCTTGTCCAGCGTGGTCCAAGCCTGCCCGGAAGGAGGCACGTATTGCCGCTCCTCCTCGCAAATCAGACAGCTCGCCGGTGGCGCCTCGGACGGGGCATGCTGCGCACCACAGGTCGTGCAGATGAAGGCCGTGGCCATCGCTTAGGCAGCCGCTTCGGCCGGGGCCGTCTGCTGGGTGCGGATGATCGGCAGGATGCGCTCGCCAAATGCCTTCACGCCCGCGACGAAATCCGGGAACGTCAGCAGCATGCCGCTGATGCCGGTGTCGCGCTTCTGCGCAAGGATTTGGTGCGCGACGGACTCGTAGGACCCGTGGAGCACGGGGAAGCCCATGAAGGCCAGGTTGCCATCCTCCACCGAGGCGGTTAGGCCGTCGCGGAAATGCTTGCTCGTGCCGTCGGGGTTGCTGTCCATAGAGGCGCTTCTGACGATGTTCTCGATGGCGGCGGTGTCAGCGCCCGCCACGATCGCATGGCATTGTTGCTCGGCCTCGGCATCGGTCTCGGCCGCGATGATAGTGACGAGCGCGAGCGTGCCGACAGTGCGGCCGAGTTTGGCAGACTCGTCCAGCACCGGTTGCGTGATGCGCTTGAGCTTCCCGGTATTGCCGAAAACAAAGTTGTATTCGGCGAATTGGGCGGTGAACTTGACACCTTTGGGTGACTGTCCGGCGCAGACGATCGGGATGTCGCGCCCCGGGGTCGGAAAGCACTCGCAGTTGTCCATCTTATAGAACTGGCCGTCGAAGCTCGCCCGCCCGTACCGCCACAGCTCGCGCATGACGCGAATGTATTCTTCCGTGAGCTCATAGCGGCGATCGTGATAATCTTCACTCGGCCAAAGACCCATCTGGCTGTATTCGGGCCTATTCCAGCCGGTGACGATGTTGACGCCCGCGCGCCCCTTGCTGATGTCGTTCAGCGTCGCGATCATGCGGGCGGCGACGGCCGGGTGGATGCCGAGCACGGGCACCGTGGCGTAGAGCGCGATGCGGCTGGTCGCGGCCGCCAGCCCGCAGGTCAGACCGATAGAGTCAAGGCAAGAGTCCCAGTATCCGGTTTCCCCGCCGAAACCACGATATTTGATCATAGATAGGATAAAATCGAAGCCGGCCCGTTCGGCTTCCCTGGTGATCGCCAGCATGTGCTCGAATGTCGGCACATATTGAGGACTCGCTTTTGAGACGATGTAGCCGTTCTGCCCGTTGGGCAGGAACACTCCCAGTTTCATTACTGTGCTTCCCTGAACGGGCGATGATGCTGTTTGATGTCTGACAGCAAGGCCCGCGATCGGCAAACCTATTTTCGGGTGACTACGCTCAGCGACAAGACATTGTGCCGCGGGCCGCAACTCGGCGAAGCAATCGGCGAGCATCCCGCTCTCAGGAATTCGTGGACAGCGTGTTGCATGAATGTGTCCGGTGGCACTGCAAACCTGCTGTCAGGTCGCAGAACATTGTTGGGACCCGGTCGGATTGGCTATTGCGGAGTGGCTCTTGTCGGGTTCCGGGGCAGGGCTGTTCAACGCTGCTGGGTCGGCCGTATTGAGTCCGCTCTCCCACCTCAGGACTCCCTTCATTCTTAGATTGCACCGAACATTGCGCTGAACGCCGGGTGTGCCGCCAGCATTTGAGTGAACTGTTCGACCAGGGGCCGTAGGCGATGCTCGCGGTACACGCCGACCAGGTCCTCGGGTCCGACCAGCGCCACGCTGTTGAAGATGACGTTGCCGTGAAGCGCAGTCTCCGCGAGACCGAACTGGACGAACATGCCGTGCCGGCGCGCGGCTTCCGCAATTCGCTCGGTGGCCGGACCGGGAATCGTCTCGGCCTCGCGAAAATAGTATTGTTTCTGCTCCGCCATCTCCTGCAGGCCGAGGCCAAACGCAAAATCGGCGTAACCCTGGAGCCCCATCTCGGGGAGCGCCAGCAAGTCCGCGCCACGCTCCGCCGCCTCATCGATTACTTAAAAAAACGGCGTAGATTCTCCCGCTTGTTGTGCGTTATGCATAGGTTGACGGCAAGTGTCGTCTCGATCAATGGCGTTTCTCCGCTTCTCGGGCGTCGCTGGCCCGCCTTTTGCTACAGCGTTTCGCAGCACGGTCTACATTTGCAGCACGAACCATCCCGCCCATCATACTAGAACGACGGAGAGGCCGATGACGCAAGCACTTGGACGGCGTACGCTGGGGGCTTCGGTCGGTGCGGGGCTGCTCGGCCTCGCCGCCGGGCGAAGGGCCGAGGCACAGACGCCGCGTAGCGCGCTCGTGCTCGGCCATCTCGCGGAACTCGCAACGCTCGATCCGGCCGCCTGCGACAGTGGCAGCGACTTCCGCATCCTGTCCAACATCTACGAGCCGCTGGTGCGGTTCCGCGAAGGTTCGCTCGACATCGAACCCGCGCTGGCGACGTCGTGGACGATCAGCCCAGACGGGAAGATATACACGTTCAAGCTGCGCGAAGGCGTCACCTTCCACGACGGCAGCAAGGTCGATGCGGCGGCCATCAAGTTCAACTTTGACCGAGCCACCGACAAGAACCACCCGTATTACGGTCTCGGGCCGTATCCCCTGATCTCCGTGCTCGGGCCGATTGAAGAGGCGGAGGTGGTCAATCCGATGACCGTAGCAATTCACCTGTCGCGCCCGTTCGCACCGATGTTGAACATGTGCGCGAGCTTCATCGGCCTCGCCGCGGGCGTGTCTCCGGCGGCGGTCAAGCAGTATGGGCGCGAGTTCGGCCGGCATGGCGGCGGCGCCGGTCCTTTCAAGATGCAGCAGTGGGTGCCAAACCAGCGCATCGTGCTGCAAGCCAACCCGGACTATTTCCGCGGCGCACCCAAACTTGCCGGCCTCGTGTTCCGCCCCATTCCCGACGAGACGGCGCGGATCAGCGAGCTGTTGTCCGGCGGCATCGACATGACGATCGAAGTGCCAGCCGAGAACGTGCCCGCGCTGCGCACAGATCCCCGGTATGCGCTGTACGAGCAAACCGGGCCGCACCTTTGGTATGTGATGCTGAACATACGCGACAAGCCGTTCAGCGACGTGCGCGTACGCCAGGCGGTGAACTACGCGATCAACAAGCAGGCGATCTGCGAGGGCGTGCTTAACGGCACAGCAACGGTCGCCAACGGACTGACGCCGCCCGCTTTTGTGGGCTATCACGACGACAGCATTGCCCCCTACCCGTATGATCCTGCGAAGGCAAAGCAGCTGTTGGTGGAAGCCGGCTACCCCAATGGAGTGGATGTGGTTTTTGACGTGACGCAGAACGGTTCGGGCATGCTGTCCCCGGTGGTGATGGGCACGGCGATCCAGGCCGACCTCGCAGCCGTTGGCATCCGCGCCAGCATTCAAAGCTTCGAGTGGAACACCTACCTGGCGCGGCTGAACCCGGGCATGGGCCAGATGGGGCTTGCGGAGATGTCGTTCATGAGCAGCGATCCCGACACCCACCCTTCGCTCTGCCTACAGACCGGGGCGAGCATCAACTCGGGCTATTACTCCAACCCCGAGGTCGATCGGTTGCTCGACGCCGGACGAACGGAGAGCGACGTGCCGAAGCGGCAGATGATCTACAAGCAACTGCAGCGGGTTGCGCACGACGATGCGCCCTGGGCGTTCCTTGGCAACTGGAAGCAAAACGCCGTCTCTTCGGCCGCGGTCAAAGGCTTCAACTTGCAGCCCTCGTTCCTGCTGCGGCTGGACGCCACCTACAAGGCGTGACTTCGCCAACACTGCACGGGCTCGATGGAGTGATGGATCGGATAACGCCGGGATGGGCGTGGTTCAGCATTCGGCCTTTTTGGATTACACAAGGCACGCGGAAACCGCCGGCCTGTGAGGGGCGGGTCTCATACCCATTGACCTAAACCACGTCCAGTTTGAAACCCATAGTCGGGGTGCTTGGCCGGGTGACGGCCGTTTCCCATATGACGCTTCTCTGAAAGGCTTTGCTCCGACCGGTGCTACGAGTTGATCATGAGCGCTGGGGCCAGATGTTGGCGGATTTGCGCCGCCTGGCCCTGACTGCCCCGCATGCCCGCAGCCGCGAGCGCTTCCTTGCCCTCCACGACATCGCACAAGGGACCTGCGCCACGCACGTCGCAGC
>CAXSHI010000042.1:0-26043 GCA_964236755.1 uncultured Acetobacteraceae bacterium | reverse complement strand
TCGCGCGGTCCTCCATCAGGCCCACGTCGTGGATGTCCGGCACCTTGGAGCAGCCGACGCCCTGGTCAATCCAGCGGACGACGTAGCCGAGGATGCCCTGGGCGTTGTTGTCCAGCTCCTGCTGCACGTCGTCCGGCGCCCAGTTCGGGCGGTCGGCGACGGGGATGGTCAGCAGGTCCGCCAGCGTGCCGCGCGGATGGCCGGCCAGCTCCGCCTGCCGCGCGGCCACGTCCACCTGATGGTAGTGCAGCGCGTGCAGCGTGGCGGCAGTGGGGGAGGGGACCCAGGCGGTGTTGGCGCCGGCGCTGGGATGGCCGATCTTCTGCTCCAGCATCTCCGCCATTCGGTCCGGTGCCGCCCACATGCCCTTGCCGATCTGCGCCCGGCCGCGCAGGCCGCAGGCGAGGCCGACATCGACGTTGCGGTCCTCGTATGCCTTGATCCAGGCGGTGCCCTTCATCTCGTTCTTGCGGATCATGACGCCTGCTTCCATCGAGGTGTGGATCTCGTCCCCGGTGCGGTCGAGGAAGCCGGTGTTGATGAACGCGACCCGGTCCCGGGCGGCGTGAATGCAGGCAGCAAGGTTGGCGCTGGTGCGCCGCTCCTCGTCCATGATGCCCATCTTCAGGGTGTTGGGCGCGAGACCCAGCATGGTCTCGACCCGCGTGAAGATCTCGGCGGCGAAGGCGACCTCTTCCGGCCCGTGCATCTTCGGCTTGACGATATAAACCGATCCCGCCCGGCTGTTGCGGACCGGGCCGGTGGCGCGCAAGTCGTGCATGGCAATCAGCGTCGTCACCGCCGCGTCCAGCATGCCCTCTGGAACCTCGGCGCCGTCCTCGGTCAGCACGGCATCGGTATACATATGGTGGCCGACGTTGCGGATCAGCATGGTGCTGCGGCCCGGCAGGACCAGCACGCCGCCCTGCGGCGCCATGTACTCGCGGTCAGGATGCAGCCGGCGCACAATCTGCTTGCCATTCTTCTCCAGCGACGCCGAAAGCGTGCCCTGCATCAGGCCGAGCCAGTTGCGGTACACCGCCACCTTGTCGGCCGCGTCCACGGCGGCGACGCTGTCCTCGCAATCCTGGATCGTGGTGATGGCCGATTCGAGCAGCACGTCCGCAACCCCGGCCGGATCCGCCTGGCCGATAGGCTGGCCGTGGTCAATGCTGATCTCGATATGCAGGCCGTTGTTCCGCAGCAGGATTGCGCTGGGCTTTGAAGGCTCGCCGCGATAGCCCACGAACTTCTCCGGCGTGGCAAGCCCAGCCTCACCAGCACCGGTCGCCACCAGCAGGGCGCCATCCTTGACCGTGTAGCCGGTTGCGTCCGCATGCGACGCCCCGTCCAGCGGCGCCGCGAGGTCCAGCACCTCCTTCGCCCGCCTCACCACCAGGGCGCCACGCACTTTGTTGTAGCCTTGGCCGCGCTCCGCCCCATTCGTTTCCGGCAGCGCGTCCGTGCCGTACAGCGCGTCATACAGGCTGCCCCAACGCGCATTGGCCGCGTTCAGCGCGTAGCGGGCGTTCATCACCGGCACGACGAGCTGCGGCCCGGCCATGTTGGCGATCTCAGTGTCCACATCGGCCGTGCCGACCTCGAACGGCGGAGGCTCCGGCAACAGATAGCCGATGCCCCGGAGGAAGTCCTGATACGCCGCGGCGTCGTACGGTTTGCCCGATTGGGACAGGTGCCACTCGTCGATTTGACGTTGCAGCTCGTCGCGCCGGGCGAGCAGCTCGGCGTTGTGTGGCGCCAGGTCGCGCACCATGGCGGCAAAGCCGCTCCAGAACGCCCCGGCCTCAACACCAGTGCCCGGCAGCGCCTCGGCGATAAAGCTATACAACTCGGTCGCAACCCGCAGGCCCGCAACGTCAACTCGATCCATCTCTCATCCTCTCGTGGTGCGCCCTTATTTAGGCATGCACGCCCGGTGTCGAGGGGTCATGCGTTCAGCCCTGCCGGGCGTGCCGCGCAGCTTGCCGCCCGAGGTCTCGGCGTTGGACGGGCAGGTGCCGAGCCATCGGCTGCCGGCGGCGGTGCGCTTCAGGACGAACCGCTTCGTCCATTCCTGTTCGGCGCGGCGCTGACCGCAATCGGCTGTAAGTTGACGGCCTGGCGCCGGTTACTGCCACCTCAAACATGCACGAATACGCAGCGGGGATCGCGTTAGCGGTGTCTTGGAGCTGCGATATCAACTAACCGAAGTCATAATGAGGCACAATTAAAAATCACCTCGCAGACGAAAGGTGGGGAACGAAAATCTTGCGTTAACGTTCGGTGCTTGGAAGAGGAGTTTTTCTATGAAGATAAGCAATTACAGTCTCGCGGCTCTTACCCTCGCTTGCCTAGCCATGGGGGCATGCACGCCTGCGGAACGGACTGCAGAGCGTCCGCAAAGCACAAGAACGCCAGGACTCGAAACCGGAATCACGTCGGATAGTGGCGGTGGCACGCGCGCTTTGGGCAACACCCTGAACGAGGGTGTCACAACCCGGGTCGCCCCTACCCGCTAAGGTTTGATCCTGGTTGACCTTTTGATCAGTCGATGATGTCGGCGCACGCATCCGTCGGCGCCGCCGCGACGTGGCCCACGACCGGCACGATCTTCAGCACAGCCGAAGTCACCCGGCACGGGGCTGCGGCCAGGCCGCAGCCGGACAGGATCGATAAAGACAGAAGTAGAACAATCCGGATCATGCGCTGAAGCCTACGCTTCCAGTTGCTCCCGTATCAACTCCAATGCGAGCCAACGCTCCTCGAAGTCGGCAAGGCCGGCTTGCGCGTGGGCCAGCGCATCGGTGGCGGTGCGGAAGGCCGCTTGGTCGCGGCGATACAGGTCCGGATCGGCGAGTCGCTTCTGTAGGCGTGCAACCTCGGCTTCCGCCGCCGCGATCTGCTTGGGCAGCGTTTCGAGCGCGTGTCTGTCCTTGAATGTCATTTTCCGGGTGTTGGACGGGCGGGACAGTGATTTTGGGCCGCTGTTCCGGGCACGGTCCGGTGCGGGAGGTTCTAGTTGGCCGCGCTGCGCCAGCATGTCGCTGTAGCCGCCGGCATATTCGATCCATCGCCCGGCACCCTCCGCCGCCAGGGTGCTGGTCACCACGCGGTCCAGGAAGTCGCGGTCATGGCTGACCAGCAGCACCGTGCCGGGATACTCCGACAGCATCTCCTGCAGAAGGTCGAGCGTTTCCAAATCCAGGTCGTTGGTCGGTTCGTCCAACACCAACAGGTTGGAAGGCCGGGCCATGGCGCAGGCGAGCATTAGCCGCCCGCGCTCGCCGCCCGACAACACGCCGACTGGGGTGCGCGCCTGTTCTGGCTTGAACAGGAAGTCCTTCATGTAGCCGATCACATGCCGGCGCTCGCCTGCCACGACCACGGTGTCGCCGCCGCCGGCCGTCAGCGTGTCCGACAAAGTCGCATCCGGGTCGAGGCTGGCACGTTGCTGATCCAGCGTGACTTCGGCGAGGTTGGTGCCGAGCTTCACCTCGCCGCTGTCCGGCGGCTCCACCCCAGTCAGCAGCTTCAACAACGTCGTCTTGCCGGAGCCGTTGGGGCCGACAATGCCGAGCCGGTCGCCGCGTAGCACCCGAAGCGTCAGGTCGCGCACCACTGGGGACCCATCAAACGCCTTGCCGACGCGCTCGGCGACCGCGACCAGCTTGCCCGACAGGTCGGCCTCAGTCGCGACCAGTCGCAGCGCCGTGTCGCCGCCGCCCATCTCCCGCCGTTTCTGCCGCAACGCACCCAGCTCGCCCAAGCGGCGCACGTTGCGCTTGCGCCGGGCGGTGACGCCGTAGCGCAGCCAGTCCTCCTCGCGGGCGATCTGGCGCCCGAGCTTGTGCTGGTCGCGCTCGGCCTGTTCTTCCACCTCGTCGCGCCAGGCCTCGAAATGGGCGAAGCCGCGGTCGATGCGCCGGGTGATGCCGCCGTCGAGCCAGACAATGCTGCGGGACAGCTTCTCCAGCATGCGCCGGTCGTGGCTGATCAGCACCAGCCCGGCACGCAGGCCGGCCAACTCCTGCTCCAGCCACTCGATGGCCGGCAGGTCCAGGTGGTTGGTCGGCTCGTCGAGCAGCAGCAGGTCGGGGGAAGGCGCCAGCGTGCGAGCCAAGGCGCAGCGCCGCTTCTCGCCGCCTGAGAGGTGCGCGGGGTCTTCTGTTCCGGTCATGCCGAGCTGGTCCAGCAGGGTGCGCGCCCGGTGCAGGTCGTCGCCCGGCCCCATGCCGGCCTCCACGTAGTCGAGCGTGGTGGCGAAGCCCGACAGGTCCGGCTCCTGCGGCAGGTAGCGCACGGTGGTGCCAGGTTGCAGGAAGCGCGTGCCGGCGTCCGGCTGCAGCAGCCCCGCCGCGACCTTGAGCAAAGTTGACTTGCCCGATCCGTTGCGCCCGACCAGGCAGATGCGCTCGCCCGCGCCCACGCCGAGTTCGGCGCCGTCCAGCAGCGGCGCGGTGCCGAGCGACAAGCGGATGTTCTGAAGCAGCAGCAAGGGAGGGGCCATGTCCAGGGTATGGGCGGCCCCCCCTTCCTGTGCAACCCGGTCCCGGCATGGCATGGGTGGAGCACGACTATGAAAGATCCCGGATGCGCGCCTCAACCCTGCTCTGCTTCGCAGCAAGCCTGCTGTGGACCGTGGCGCCGGCGCGGGCGGCGGACGTGCTGCGCATCGGCCTGCTGCACACGCTGTCTCCGGCGCCGCTGTATATCGCCATGGAGCGCGGCTACTTTCGGGACGAGGGCCTGGACGCCAGCTTCCGGTTCTTCGAGGCGGCGCAGCCCATCGCCGCCGCGGCGGTATCGGGCGACATCGACGTGGGAGTCACGGCGCTGACCGGGGGCTTCTTCAGCTTGGCTGGGCGCGGCACGCTGAAGGTGATCGGCGGCGCGCTGCATGAGCAGGCGGGCTACGAGGGGACGGCGATCCTCGCGTCGCGCAAGGCGTATGACGCCGGGCTGACCTCGGTGGCGCAATTGGCCGGGCACAGCTTCGGCATCACGCAGTTCGGCTCGTCGTTCCATTACATGGTCGGGCAGATCGCGGAGCGGGAAGGCTTCGCGCTCAAGAGCCTGACGCTGCGGCCGTTGCAGCAGATCGGCAACATGGTGGCGGCGGTGCGCACCGGGCAGGTGGACGCGACCATGGCGATCGCCTCCATGGCCCGGCCGCTGGAGGCGTCGGGGGAGGCGCGCATCATCGGCTGGGCCGGCGACCTCGTGCCATACCAGATCACCGCCGTGTTCGCGCCGAGCCGGATGCTGAGCGAGCGGCCCGAAACGCTGCGCCGCTTCGCCCGCGCCTATCAGCGCGGAGTTGCCGACTACCACGACGGCTTCTTGCGGCTGGACGCGGCAGGCAAGCCGGTGCGGGACGCCAAGAGCGCGGCGCTGGTCCCGTTGATCCAGAAATACGTCTATGCCGGCGACCCCGATGGGTCGCGGAAAATCGAGGAGGGCGTCGGCTACTACGACAAGGATGCGCGGCTCGACGTGCAGGACGTGGCGGCGCAGCTCCGCTGGTTTACCGGGCAGGGCCTGGTGAAGGGCCAGATCGAGCCAGCCGACGTGATCGACACGCGGTTCATCGGTGCGCTCCCTCCGCCATGAACGGCTCCCGCGTCCGGCTGTCGATCTGCGGCGTCGGCCACCGCTATGACGGCCTGCCGGTGCTGGAAGGAGTCAACCTGGTGGCCGAGGCCGGCCGGGTGCTGGTGCTGATCGGGCCATCGGGCTGCGGCAAGAGTACGCTGCTGGGCATCATCGGCGGCCTGATCGCCCCCGCGGCCGGCACGGTGCGGATGGAAGGACACGTCGCGGCGGACTGCCTGAACCCGCTGACCCCCGTGTTCCAGGATTTTGCGCTCTTGCCCTGGCGCAGCGTGGCGGGAAACGTGTCGCTCGTGCTGGAAGGTCGGATGCCGCGCCGTGAGCGGGAGGTTCGGGTGATGGAGGTGCTGGCGCTCACAGGCCTCGTCGAGTTCGCCCGCGCCTGGCCGCGGCAGCTGTCCGGCGGGATGCGGCAGCGCGTCGGCATCGCCCGCGCCTTGGCGGTGCGGCCTGCATGCCTGCTGATGGACGAGCCGCTTTCGGCGCTCGATGCGCAGACCCGGGCGCTGCTGCTGGACGAGTTCGCCGGGCTGATCGAGCGGGCGGGCACCACGACGGTTTATGTGACGCACAACCTGAACGAGGCGGTGCGGCTGGGCCACCGCGTCGCCGTGCTGTCCCGCCGACCCGGCCGGGTGCGCGCCGTGGTGGAGATCGACCGGCCCATCGGCGGGCGCGACGTGGCGGACCCCGGCCTGCTCGCAATCGAGCGGGAGCTTTGGGAGATGATCCGCGGCGACGCGGCGGCGGCCGAGCGGGAGCGCGTCCATGCCTGACACCATCAGCCCCGGCGCCATCGGACACGATGTTGCCAGCCCCGTGCCGTTCCGTGCCCGCGGCTTCGCGCCGCGTGCCGTGCCCGGTGCTGCAGTCGCCACCCTGCTGGGCATCGTGGCGCTTTGGCAGGCGGGGGCCAGCGCCGGGCTGATTGCCACGCAGTTCCTGCCGCCACCCGCGAGCATCGTGCGCGCCCTGTATCAGCTTGCCATCAGCGGCGAGCTTTGGCTGCATTTGGGCGCGTCGCTGCAGCGCCTGGCCATCGGCTGGACCCTGGGGACGGTGTGCGGCGTGGCGCTCGGCTTCGCAGTGGGCCTGTCGAGCTGGCTGCGCAGCCCCGGCATGGCCGTGGTTTCCGCCCTGTTTCCCATCCCGAAGATCGCCCTGGTGCCGCTGTTCATCATATGGTTCGGCATCGGCGAGGGGTCGAAAGTTGCCACCCTGGCCTTTGGCGTGTTCTTCCCGACCGTCATCAACACTGCCTCGGGCGTCGATGCCGTCAGCCGCAACCTGGTGCGGATGGGCCAGGCCTTCGGGCTGTCCGATGCCGCGATCCTGTGTAAGATCGTGCTGCCGGGCGCGCTACCGGCCATCCTCAGCGGCTTCCGCGTCACCACGAGCATCGCCATCATCCTGCTCGTCGCCGCCGAGATGATCGGGGCGGAGCGCGGCATCGGCGCCTTCGTCCTGCAAGCAGGCAACCTGTACGACACCGACAACCTGCTGGCCGGCATCGTCGTGCTGTCGCTGCTCGGCCTGCTGGTGGCCTGGGTGCTGGGACGGCTGGAGCAGGCGCTGCTCGGCTGGCGCTAAGCGTTCGTGCCGCGGACTGCCTCGCACACCGCCCGCGTCACCTCGGCGGTCGTCGCGCGGCCCCCAAGGTCAGGCGTCACGATCCCCGCCGCGCAGACCTGCTCGACCGCGCGCATCAGCAACGCGGCGGCCGGCGCCTCGCCCAAATGGTCCAGCATCATCGACGCGGTCCAGAAGGTGGCGACCGGGTTGGCGATGCCCTTGCCGGTGATGTCGAAGGCGCTGCCGTGGATCGGCTCGAACATGCTGGGATAGCGGCGCTCCGGATCGACGTTGCCGGTGGGCGCGATGCCCAGCGACCCGGCCAGCGCCGCCGCGAGGTCGGACAGGATGTCGGCATGCAGGTTGGTCGCTACCACCGTGTCGATGCTGCCGGGCCGGCGCACCATGCGGGTGGTCATGGCGTCCACCAGCTCCTTATCCCAGGTGACATCCTGGTAGTCCGTGGCGACGAGCGCCGCGATCTCGTCCCAGAACACCATGCCGTGGCGCTGGGCGTTGGATTTGGTCACGACGGTCAGCAGCTTGCGTGGGCGCTTCTGCGCGGCCTCAAACGCAAAGCGCATGATCCGCTCGACGCCGCGCCGGGTGAAGATGGCGGTCTCGGTCGCGACCTCCTCGGGGTGGCCGCGGTGGGCGCGCCCGCCGTGGCCGGCGTACTCGCCCTCGCTGTTCTCGCGCACGATCAGCCAGTCGAGGTCGCCTGGGCCCACGCCGCGCAGCGGGCTGGTGACGCCGGGCAGGATGCGGGTGGGGCGGACATTGGCGTACTGGTCAAACCCCTGGCAGATCGGCAGGCGCAGGCCCCAAAGCGTCACATGGTCCGGGATGTCCGGCGCGCCCACGGCGCCGAACAGGATGGCGTCCACGGCGCGCAACCGCTCCAGCCCATCGGCGGGCATCAGTGCGCCGGTGCGGCGGTATCGCTCCGACCCCCAGTCCAGGGCGTCCACCTGCAACTGGAACCCGCCGTCGCGGGCGGCCACCACGTCCAGCGCCTCCAGCCCGGCGGCGATCACCTCCGGCCCGATGCCGTCGGCGGGGATGGAGGCGATCCGGTGATGGCGCATGGTTTGCAGAGCCTTTTGAGGATGCCCCGTGTAGCCCGGCACGCCGCCGCTTGCCAGCACCGGCTGCGCCCGGCATGGGTGCATGGGATAGGAGAATTGACCATGCGCAGACCGATCCTTGCGGCCCTTTGCCTTGCGACGATGCTGACGGGTGCCGCCCATGCCCAAACGCTGCGCATCGCGCTGCGCGAGGACCCGGACATCCTCGACCCCACCCTGGCGCGCACCTATGTCGGCCGCATCGCGTTCGCCGGATTGTGCGACAAACTGTTCGACATCAACGAGAAGCTGGAGATCGTGCCGCAGCTGGCGCTGTCCTACGAGTGGACGGACCCGACCAACCTCGTCATCAAGCTGCGGCCTGGCGTCGTGTTCCATGACGGCGAAAAGCTCGACGCCACGGCAGTCAAGTACTCGCTGGAGCGCCACCTCACCATGCAGGGCAGTTTCCGTCGCAGCGAGATCAACGTGATGGACCGGGTCGAGGTCGTGGACCCGCTCACGGTCCGCATCGTGCTGAAAACTGCCTCGTCGCCGTTCGTGTCGCAGCTGACGGACCGCGCCGGCATGATCGTGTCGCCCAAGGCAGCCGAGGCGGCGGGCAAGGATTTCGGCCTGCACCCGGTCTGCGCTGGGCCGTTCCGCTTCGTGGAGCGGGTGCCGCAGGACCGCATCGTGCTGGAGCGGTTTCCCGGGTATTGGGATGCGGCTTCGATCAAGCTGGACCGGGTGGTGTACCTGCCGATCCCTGACAGTTCCATCCGACTGGCGAACCTGCAGGCCGGCAGCATCGAGCTGTCGGAGCAGATCCTGCCGACCGACGCTGACGCGGTGCGCAGCAATCCGCGGTTGCGGCTGGTGACTTCGGACAATCTTGGGTATTGGGGCATTACGATCAACATAGGCAATGGCCCGCGCGCCAAGACACCGCTTGGCGGCGATGCCCGGGTGCGGCAGGCATTCGAGTTGTCGCTGGACAAGGCGACCCTGACCCAGGTCGTCTATAATGGCATCTATACGCCGGTGTCGCAGGGTCTTTCGCCCAGCAGCCCCTATTACGACGAGGCCATAAAGCCGCATGAGCGGGACGTGGCGCGGGCGAAGGCGTTGCTGAAAGAAGCAGGGGCGGCGTTGCCGGTGCCGGTCGCGCTCACAGTACCGAACAACCCGGATCAGCGGCAGGCGGGCGAGATCGTGCAGGCCATGGCCGCCGAAGCCGGCTTCGATGTGAAGATCACTGCATCTGAGTATGCCTCGGCGCTGGCGGCGGCCAACCGGGGCGAGTTCGAGGCGTTCGCGACCATGTGGTCCGGCCGGGTCGATCCCGACGGCAACCTATTCACATTCATACATAGCGCCGGCGTGCAGAACGACGGCAAGTATGCCAATCCAAAGGTGGATGCGCTGTTGGACCAGGCGCGTGTCGTGCAGGACGTGGCGGGACGGCGCGCGCTGTATAGCCAAGTCCTTGAGCAAACCAGCAAGGACCTGCCCATCGTGTACCTGAACAATCCCAAGAACGTGGTCGGCCTGTCGGCGCGAGTGAGCGGGTTCCGCCCGGTGCCGGACGGCATGATCCGGCTGCAGGGCATCGGCTTGGCGAAGTAGTCATGCGGAGCCATCTCGGCGGCCGCCTGCTGCAGGTCCTGCCGACCATCCTGCTGGTCAGCATCCTGGTGTTCGCGCTCCAGCAGCTCATGCCCGGCGACCCCGCCGTCGTGCTGGCAGGGGAGGAGCGCGGCGATCCCGCTGTCCTCGCGCAGATCCGCAGCGAGCTGTGGCTCGACCGCTCGCTGCCGGTGCAGTACGTCCATTGGATCGGCAACGTGCTGCACGGCGACCTGGGGTTCAGTTGGCGTATCCGCCAGCCGGTGGCGTCCCTGGTGCTGACCAAGCTGCCAGTGACGCTGCAGCTCAGCGCGATGGCGTTCCTGATCGCGCTGTGCATCGGCGTGCCGGCGGGCATCCTGTCCGCGGTGAAGCGCAACACCGGCTGGGACTACGTGGCGAACCTCATCGGGCTGGCCGGGCTGTCCACGCCGAATTTCTGGCTCGGCATCATGCTGATCCTGCTGGTCTCCGTGAAACTGGGTTGGCTGCCGCCCTCCGGCTACGTGCCGCTCGCCGAGGACTGGCGGCAGTCGCTGGCCACCACCATCATGCCGGCCTTCGTGCTGGGCAACGCCATCGCCGCCATCCTGATGCGCCATACCCGCAGCGCCATGCTGACGACGCTTGACCAGGATTTCGTGCGGACCGCGCGGGCCAAGGGCCTGAACGAGTGGACCGTCGTGCTGCGCCATGCCTTCCGCAACGCGCTGGTGCCGGTTGTGACCTTGGGGGCGCTCGAACTCGGCACGCTTTTGTCCGGCGCGGTGCTGACCGAACAGGTGTTCAGCATCCCGGGCTTCGGCAAGCTGGTGGTGGACGCGGTGTTCAACCGGGACTACCCCGTCGTGCAGGGCGTCGTGCTTGTCACCGCGTGCCTGTATATCCTGCTGAACCTGCTGGCCGACGTGTTGTACGTCGTCATCAACCCACGGCTGCGCGACGCATGAGGTCAAGCCCGACAGCCCTGGCCTTGCGCCGGTTCCGCGGGCGCCCGGCGGCGGTGCTGGGCTTCGCCGTGGTCGCCCTGTTCATCGTGGTCGCCGTCGCGGCACCTTTGATCGCGCCGTTCGACCCCGTCGCCACCAGTTGGACCGCGATCCGCAAGGCGCCGTCGATGCAGCACTGGATGGGCACCGACGAGAACGGGCGCGACGTGCTGTCCCGCGTGGTGTTCGGCGCGCGGGCGTCGCTGCTGGCCGGCGTCGTCTCCGTGCTGATCGCGGCAGGCGTCGGGGTGCCGGTGGGCCTGCTGGCCGGGTTCGCCGGCGGTCGGGTCGATGCGGTGATCGGCCGGGTGGTCGATGCGATGCTGGCGTGCCCGTTCCTGATCCTGGCGATTGCGCTTGCGGCGTTCCTCGGCCCGGCGCTGACCAACGCCATGGTCGCCATCGGCGTGACCGCCGCCCCGGTGTTCGCCCGCGTCGCCCGCAGCGCCACGATGGACACGATGACGCACGACTACGTCGAGGCCGCCCGCGCCGTCGGCAACCCACCCTGGCGCGTGGCGCTGCGCCATGTGGCACCCAACATCGTGCCGCCCGTGCTGGTGCAGGCGACACTGGCGATCGCGCTCGCCATCATCGCGGAGGCCAGCCTGTCCTTCCTCGGCCTGGGCCAGCAGCCGCCGGCGCCGAGTTGGGGTAGCATGCTGAACTCGGCGCAGCGTTTCCTGACCCAGGCACCCTGGCTCGCGGTGTTCCCGGGGGCGGCCATCTTCCTGGCGGTGCTGGCGTTCAACCTGGTCGGTGACGGCCTGCGGGATGCGCTCGATCCCCGACGGCGCTGATCCCGTCCAAGAAGGCCCGTCGATGCGCGTCGCGATCATGGATGATTGGCAAGGTGTCGCCCGCAGCGCCGCGGACGGGCCGGCGGTCGAGAGGTCAACTCCGACGTCCTGCAACCGCCGCGCGACACGGCTTGACCGTTGGGCGCCGCGGGGGTCCGATGCGCGGATAAGAACCGAGGGGAGCGGATGATGCGCGCATGGGCGGTGGTCGAGAACGGGGCGGACCTGCAGGAACTGGAACTGCCGACGCCGGAGCCGCGGGGCACGGAGGTGTTGCTGGAGGTGACGCATTGCGGGGTGTGCCACTCCGACCTGCATATCTGGGAGGGCCATTATGACCTGGGCGGCGGCAAGCGGATGTCGCTGAAGGATCGCGGCGTGGTGCTACCGCTGGCGATGGGGCATGAAATCGTCGGCCGGGTTGCAAAGGTCGGTCCGGATGCGGCCGGCGTGGCCGTGGGCGACGTGCGGATCGTGTTTCCCTGGTTGGGCTGCGGCCAATGCGATCGCTGCCTGGCGGAGGAGGACAACATGTGCGTTGTCGCCAACCGTAGCTTGGGGGTCTATCGAAACGGTGGCTACGCCACACATGTGGTGGCACCGCACCCGCGCCATCTGATTAATCCCGGCACGCTCGACCCGGCGGTCGCCGCCACATATGCCTGCTCCGGCGTCACGGTGTACTCCGCCGTGCGCAAGGTGCTGCCGATGGCGCCGACCGAGCCGATCGTGGTCGTCGGCGCCGGCGGGCTGGGCCTGAACGCGATCGAGGTGCTGAAGGCGCTTGGGCACAAGACGATCGTGACGGTGGACCTGAATGCAGAGAAGCTGAAGTCGGCAACGGCTGCGGGCGCGACGTCGGTGGTGGACGCGAGTACGCCCGATACGGCGAAGCGCATCCTTGAGGCCTGCGGCGGTCCGGTCATGGCGGTGATCGACTTGGTGAACGGTACGACAACGGCGGCGTTCGCATTCGAGGTCCTGCGAAAAGGCGGCAAGCTGATCCAAGTCGGTCTGTTCGGTGGAGAGATGATCTTGCCGCTTCCGCTGATGCCGATGCGTGCCCTAACGGTCCAGGGAAGCTATGTCGGCAACCCGAAGGAATTGCGTGAGCTCGTGGCACTGGCGCAGAACGGCGGCATTTCAGCTTTGCCTATCACCCCGGTCCCGCAGTCCGATGCGACTATGGCCCTGCATCGGTTGCGCGATGGAAAGGTGACTGGCCGGATTGTGTTGACCGCAGCCTGAATAAGGCCAGCCTCTTGTCAGCTAAGGCGTGCGGCCGGTTCTGGCTGCACGCCAGCCATGACGCCAGCCGGCACGTGCGAAGCCATGCGACGCATCAGCGGCAATGCATAGCCCAGGCGACGAACCAGCTCCGCAGTGACTTCGGCGCGCACGAGGCCGCTATACCAAGACCGGTAGGTGGGGCCGTTGAGGCCCAGAATGCCGCAACGTTCCCGATTGGGCATCCCAAGAAGGCTGGCAAGGCGGTCAAGTTCCCGGACCGCCGCAGACACCTGTGCCGGCGTCGTCAACATCTCTGACATCTCGCAACTCCCAACATCTGGCAGGCACTGTAACGATATCCTACCGGAATGGAAGTCATATTAACGTGATTTTCACGAGCGGCTCAGGCGTTGTCACGACAATCGGCGTGGATGCAACACAGAGGCGTTGTCGGCCAGATCGCCATCCCTGGCGCCAAGCGGACGCGCGATGATGCCCAAGGGGTCGGCGATCGCCAGCATGCTTTGCTCGCTACCATGAGAGCTAGGAACGCCGCGTGCATTGCTGGAAGGCGCGGCAGCCGTCCGTAACAGCGCGCCGACGAAGGAACGTCCCCAGGCCAGCGCCGAAGTGCCCTGGATCGCCGCCCAACTTTCCTGCCAGCGTGCCTGACGGTCTGCAAGGCCCATGTTCAGCGCCGTGTCCAGCGCATCCGCCACCTCGTCAGCGTCGTGCGGATTGACGATCAGCGCGGAGCCGAGTTGCCTCGCAGCACCCGCGAAACGGGACAGGATCAACACCCCAGGGTCCTGGGGATCCTGGGCAGCGACGTATTCCTTGGCGACCAGGTTCATTCCATCCCGCAAGGGAGTGACCAAGCCGACCCGCGCTTCCCGCATATAGCCTGCGACAGTGCTGCGGGCACCGGCGCGGGCCACGAGGCGCAGCGGCATCCAATCGGGTTCACTGAACTCGCTGTTGATGCTGCCGACTTCCCGTTCAATCGCGCTGCGCAGATCCCGGTAGGCCACCACGTCCTTCCGCGACTCCGCGGCAATCTGCAGAAACGTCACCCGGCGCCGCAGCTCGGGCCGCGTTTCCAGCAGACGCCGATACCCAGCCACCCGTTGCAGGAGGCCCTTCGTCGGGTCCATGCGGTCCACGCCAAGCACCAGCCGCTGGCCGCCCAAGCTCCGCCGTAGCCGTTCCGTCGGCGCCGCGCGCCAAGCGTCCTCGGCAATCGCGGCGAAGTCATGCGCCTCGATCTCGACCGGGAACACGCCGAGGCGGACCCGACGGCCGCCGACGTTCAGCCAGCCGTTCGGCATCCGCAACGCGTCGCCGATGCGGCAGGCGACCTCGGCAAAGTTCTCGACATCGTTCGCGGTCTGGAAGCCGAGCAGGTCGGCTGCGAGCAAGTCACGAAGCAACGCGCCAGCCTCCGGCACGCTGGCCAGCATGTCGGCAGACGGGAACGGGATGTGCAGGAAGAAGCCGATCGGCGCGCGCACGCCGCGGGACCGCAGGGCCTGGGGCATGCCCATCAGGTGGTAATCATGAATCCAGATCAAATCGTCCGCCCGCAGCATAGGCTGCAGGGCGTCCGCCAACCGCTCGTTCACCTGGCGGTAGATCTGCGCGTTGCGACGGTCAAACGTCATCAGCTCCGGCATCGAATGCAGCAACGGCCAGAGCGTACTGTTGGAAAACTCGTTGTAGTAGCGCTCGTGCTCCTCAGTCGTCAGATCAACCGTTGCGTATCGGACCCGGCCCGACTCAGCCGAACAGACCGGTCCAGGGGAGTCTGAGATATTGCCGCTCCAGCCAAACCACACGCCGCCCCGGCGCTCCATCAGCGCCTCAAGCGCGACCGCGAGGCCGCCCGCCTGCGCGCCCGCTGCTGCCGGCGCGGGGACACGGTTGCTGACGACGACGAGGCGGTTCACCTTAGCTCCATCAAGGCCACCGGCAGCCGGCTTAGAATTCCGGTCAAGGACAGGCGCGTTGTGCTCATGGTTTCCACCTCTTCGTCCAAAATATGCACAAGCCTCCGATCAACCAGGCTGCGTGGCAATAAAACCGCAGTTTCACGCCAATTACCAGCATCCACGAGCGGCTTGGCGACCGACGGGTCCACAGCCATCGACAACCGGGTGGCAACCACGATGGCCGAGCGGCCTTCATGCACGCGCGCGAATGCCAGGGCATGGTCGGCGAACGGCCCCTCCAAGCGGAGCGGGATGTAGCTGCCTTGGGTGAACAGGCCGGGCGCGCGGGCACGCAATGCGAGCGTGCGCGCGATGACGGCCTGCTTCACTCGGCCGTCGCGCCAGAAGGGCAGCAGCGACACCGGCTCTTCCGCCGCATCCAAGGCTGTCTGCCGCGCAGCGAAATCGACTGGGCGCCGGTTGTCGGGATCGACCAGGCTGAAATCCCAGAACTCGGTTCCTTGATACAGGTCCGAGATGCCCGGGCTGGTCAGCCGCAGCAGCGTCTGCGTCAGGCTGTTGATCGCGCCCGAAGGCGCGATCCGGGCGGCGAAGCTCGCGAGTTCGCCAGCCATGTTCACGCTGCGCCCGGCGTCGAGCAGGCCTGCCAGGAAGCTGCGGCAGGCCCCCTCGTAATCAGTGTCCGGCACGGCCCAGCCAGTGTGGCGCTTCGCCTCGCGCAACGCCTTTTCCTGCCACCCGGCCACCCGGGTCTCGAAGGTCGCCAGTCCTTCGGCGTCGTCCGGCGCCAGATCGAGCGGCCAGGCGGCGACCAGGGTCTGATACAGCATGAGTTCGTCGGCGGCGTCTGGCGCCGGGCCGTCAAGGTCACGCTTGAGGGGAGCGTTGAGCCGTGTCCACCGCTGCAACGCGGCTTCCCATTCGGAGGGGATCTCGCTCAGCACCGCGAGGCGGGCGCGGGTGTCCTCGCCGCGCTTGTGGTCATGCGTGGCGGTCGCCAGCAGGGCGTGCGGAAAACGCTTCTGCCGCTCCTTGCCGGCTGCATGGAAGGCTGCGGGGCTGAGAGACCATTGCGACGGCTCCGTGCCGACCTCGTTGCGGGACAGCAGGCGGCCGTAGCGGTAAAACGTCGTGTCCTCGACCGACTTCGCCGCCGTCGGAGCCGAGAGCTGCTGGAACTTCACCATCGCTCGCAGCCGCTCCTGCCGCTGAGTCCCGGCCGGCACGCTGCGCAGGCCGGCGCCGGACAGCCATTCGCCGACCAACTCCAGCAACGGGCGGTCGGCGGCGCGCACCGTGCGGCGCGCGCCGGCCATGGCCCAATCCATGACCCGCTGGTCCGTGGGCGTGATGCCGCCCGGACCGGCGTAGATGCGATACACGTGAAAGTGCACCAGCAGTTCCGTCAGCGTGTTGCGGATCGCGGTCAGCGTGTAGTCCCGGGTCGTCAGGTTGCGCCGGGCGACCCGGTGCAGCGCCGACGCGGTGACGAACAGCTCGCTGCTCAGGCTTTCACGCAGGATTTGGCGGCGGGCAGGCATGGCCTCGTTGTCGAACGTGCCAGGCCGGCCGGTGAGGCCGGTCCACAGCGTCGTGAGCGGCTCCTCCCCCGCGGGGTCGTGCAGCACCGCGGCGGCGTCGTTCATGAAATCATAGCCGGTCGTGCCGTCGGTCAGCCAATCGCCGGCCAGGCGCTCATGCGGCGCCAGAATCTTCTCGATCCACAGCACGACAGGCTCGTCCCGAAGGTCGGCTTGACGGGATAACGCCACGGTCTGCAGGCGGCGGCGCAGCTTGCGGCAATAGTCGCGCGGGCTGGCCAGGCCATCGACGTGGTCGATGCGCACGCCGTCGATCAGGCCCTCGCCATACAGGCGGAACACGGTTTGGTGCGTCGCCTCGAACACCTCCGGCTGCTCGACACGCACGCCGGCCAGGCCGTTCACGTCGAAGAACCGGCGCCAGTTGATCTCGTCCGCCGCCGCCCGCCACCAGGCGAGGCGGTAGTGCTGGCGCTCCAGCAGGCGGTGCAGGCGGTCCAGCCCGCCGGAGGTGTCAATCGCGTAGGCCCGCAGGCACTCCTCGATCCCCGCGCGATACACCGGCTCCAGCAACTCGTGCCGCGCGGCCTCGGCCTGCTTGCGGGTCGCATCCCGACCGCCGGCGCCCAGGTCCGCGAACTCTCGGGCGGCAGGCTCCAGCGGGCCGCCCACCGTCAGCAGGACGGCCGCGTAGTCGCGCGGGCTGATCGGGAAGCGGTGGTCGTGGTAGCCGACGAACAGCCGGCCATCCCGGTCATCGAAGCGCAGCACCAATTCGCCGCGTTCCAGGCACTCGCCATAGGAGCTGCCGAGAAAGGGCGCCAGCATGCGGCCGCGGAGCGACGGGTCGGGCGGGTCCCAGTCGATGTCGAAGTAGTCCGCATAGGGGCTGGCGCGGCCCCATTCCAGCACGTCGAGCCACCAGGCGTTGTCGTTGCCGCCGACGCCCATGTGGTTCGGCACGATGTCGAGGATCAGGCCCATCCCGTGCGCGCGCAGCTCCGCCACGAGCCGACGCAGCGCCTCCTCCCCGCCGAGTTCCGGGTTGATCGTGTTGTGGTCCACGATGTCATAGCCGTGCGTTGACCCGGCGCGTGCGGTCAGCAACGGGGACGCATACAGATGACTGATGCCCAGCCGGGCATAGTACGGCACCAAGGCCGTCGCATGGTCCAAGGTGAAGTCGCGATGGAATTGCAGGCGCGCAGTGGCCGAGAGAGGCTTCATTTGGTCTTTCTGGCATCGGCAAGCCCGGCGAGCCGGGTTGTCACCGCAGGGGTGTCAAGCAGGGCGCCCGCCGGGCCGGGAAGGCGGCGGCGCCAATTCGGATGCTCGTCGAGCGTACCCGGCAGGTTTGGCTGCTCGGCCAAGGCGAGCGCGTCCTCAATCGGCAGCACCGCTAGATCGCAGGCTGCGCCGCCGACGTGGCGTGCGGCGGCGTCGGCGATCCGGTCTGATTGATCCGGACCCGGCAGATCCGCCTCGGCCGCGCCGCTGTCGAGCATGGTGTCCCACAACGCCGCGCGGTCGCACATACGGAGGTGCCGCTCGTGCTGCTGGCTCGCTTCGTCGCCCAGCAGCCCCAGCCGGCCCCGCCATTCCAGGTCGCGCCCAGCCCACCAGCCGGCGACGGTCGGCAGGTCGTGCGTGCTGGTCATCGCAGCGGCACCCTTGGTCCAGATGCGGGGCGAGGTGAACCGGTCGTTATGCCGCTCGAACCACAGGACGCGCATGCCGAGCATGCCCGCCCCCTCGAGGCGGTCCTGGAACCCGTCCGGAATGGTGCCGAGGTCCTCCGCCAGGACGATGGCGCGGTGGCGGTGCGACTCGAGAGCGATGAGTCGCAGCATGTCCTTGATGGGAAAGGATATGTAGGCGCCGTGGTCCGCCGAGGCGCCGTCCGGCACCACCCAAAGCCGGGCCAAGCCCAGCGCGTGGTCAATGCGGATGCCGCCGGCATGCCGCATCGTGCTGCGCAGCATTTCCAGGTAGGCGCCAAATCCGTTCAGCACGAGGCCGCGCGGCGAGAACGCCGCCAGGCCCCAATTCTGGCCTTGCGGGCTGAGCAGATCCGGCGGCGCCCCGACCGAAAGGCCGAGCAGGGTTTCCGCCTGGCGGCTCCAGCAATGGCTTCCGCCGGAGTCGGCACCCACGGCAAGGTCGGCCACCAGCCCTATCGGCATGCCGGCGTCGCGCGCCGCCTGCTGCGCCGCGGCCATGCTGAGGCTTGCCTGCCACTGCATAAAGGCGTGGAAGGCAACCTCTGTCGCGTGGGCGGCGGCGAACTCGGCGACGGCCGGGTTGTCCGGCTTGCGGAACTGCTTGGGCCAGTCCCGCCAGTGCCAGCGAGCCGGAACGGCGCGGAAATGATGGGCGTGCAGCGCCTCGAACCGGGCATGCGTTTCAAGCGTATCGCCCTGCTGCGCGCGGTAGGCCGCCAGTTCGGCCAGCATCGCGGGCGAGGCGGCGTCGAACATGGCGCGGAAGGCGGCGAGACGCTTGCGCGCGGCGGCGGGCCAATCGACGAAATCAGCCGCCTCAAGCCGCCGGGTCTCCTCGTCGGTAGGCACGTCGAGCCGGGTATGCAGCACGTTCAGCAGCATGCGGCTGGACGGCGAGTAAGGGCTGAAACGGTCGGGGTCGGCGGAGAACTGCGCGTGGACCGGACTGATGGCAATGCCTGCGGCGCCATGCGCGGCGGCGGGGCGGATCAGGTCCTGCAACGCGCCGAAATCCCCAAGTCCGGCATCTCCAGGCCGGCGCAGCGCATAAAGCTGCACGGCCAGCACCCAGGCCCGGGCAGCCGATGCCGTGTCCCCCATCGTAAAGCAGCGCCGCGGCGCCACCGCCAGCACGGTCTGCTGCGCGCCCAGGGTCAGCCGGTGATATCCAGGTACGTCGATCGCTGGCAGCACTGCGGCGCCGTCGCGATCCTGAGCCGTGCCCTCGCGCAGGGTTCCATCTTCCAGCACCAGCCGGAAGTGGCCCGGCGCGACGGTAAGCGCCACTGGCTGCCCGACTTCCGCCGTCACCAAGGGCGGCAGGGTCGAGAACCCCTTATCGACAACCGCGAGGCTTGCCTCCAGATCGGATGCTGTTGCGGACGGCAGGCCGAGTGCCGCCAGCACGGCATGCAGCGTTTCCGGTGCGACGTCATGCCAGTCGCCGTGCACGTCCTTCCAGCGCGGCGCAACGCCGGCGTGTTCCGCGAGGCGGAGCAGCGGGTCGTCGGTCATCCGGACGTCACCTGTACGACGATGCTGCCGGGCGGCATGGCGGCAAGCCCGGTGCCGGGCGGATGGGCGAACACGACGCCGCCCGCTGGCGCTCCGGACGACACCGTATCATGGCCGAGGTTCAGGGTGATCGCCAAGTGCCTGCCGGTTCCCAGCCGCCACTCGGCCTGGACGGCTCCGGGGCTTAACACCTCCACATTCAGGCTGCGGCAGCCCGGAATGCCCGGCACGACATGCTTCTGCCGCAGCGCAAGCAGGTCTTGCACGAAGGCGAACATGGCAGGGTCGGCCTTGTCCGCCACCGAGGCGTCGAAGGTCGAGGGCGCGTTGGGGTCCGGGATCGCCTTGCGCCGCTCCTCATCCTGGAACGCCGCGAAGTGCTTGAACTCGGCGCGCCGCCCTTCCCGCACCAGCTTGGCAAGGTCGTCGTTGTGGCTGGTGAAGAACAGGAACGGGTTGCGGGCGGCATACTCCTCGCCCATGAACAGCATCGGCACGAATGGGCATAGCAGCAGCAGGGCCATGGCGGAGCGCAAGGCTTGCGGGTCGGCCAAGGTCGTCAGCCGGTCGCCCATCGCGCGGTTGCCGATCTGGTCATGGTTCTGCAGGCACACGACGAACGCCGTCGTCGGCAGATGCCCGCTCGGCTCGCCGCGCGGCCGGTCCAAGTGCGGGGACACCTGGCCCTGGTAGGCGAAGCCGCTGGTCAGGCAGTCCGCCAGGAGCGATGTCGCGTCCTGGAAGTCCTCATAGTAGCCCTCGTTTTCCCCAGTCAGCAGGACGTGCATGCAATGGTGGAAGTCATCCGCCCATTGCGCGTCGAAGCCCTCGGCCGAAGGGCCGCTGCGGAGCAGCGCCGCGCGGTTGTTCTCATGCTCAAGCACCAGGTGAACCTGCCGGCCCGGCTCGACCGACGCACGGATCGTGTGGGCAAGGTCGCGCAGGAAGCTCTCCTCGGAGATGGCGTGCACCGCGTCGAAGCGCAGGCCGTCGAAGCGGTACTCCATCAGCCAATACAGCGCGTTCTGGGTGAAGTAGTCGCACACCTCCGGCCGCCGGAAGTCGATGGCGGCACCCCAGGGCGTGCTGATGTCCTCGCGGAAGAACGGCTTCGCGTAGGCGTGCAGGTAGGCGCCGTCAGGGCCGAAATGGTTGTACACGACGTCGAGCATCACCATCAGCCCGAGGCCGTGCGCGTCGTCGACCAGCGCCTTCAGCTCGGCAGGCGTGCCATAGGCGGTGTCCGGCGCGAACGGGAGCACGCCGTCGTAGCCCCAGTTGCGGCCGCCCGGGAAATCGGCGATCGGCATGATCTCGACGGCGGTGACGCCGAGCCGGCGCAACTCCGGCAGGCGCTGACGAATTCCGGAGAAGCCGCCCATGGCGCCGGCGTGCGTTTCATACACAACCGCCTCGTGCCAGGGCCGGCCCTGCCAGCCGTTGTTGCGCCAGTCATAACCGCTGGGATCGACGACGACGCTGGGGTCATGCACGTCGGGTGCCTGCAGGCGGGATGCCGGGTCCGGGACTGCCAAGCCGTCCGGCAAGCGGTACCGATATTGCGTGCCCGGCGGCGCCGCCAGCGTCGCCTCATGCCATCCACCCTCCAGCGCCTGCATCGGCTGCGCAGCCTGCCCGTCGATGTCCAGCGATACCGTCTCGCTTGAGGGCGCCCATAGCCGAAAGCGGGTTTGGCCGTCCGGAAGAAGCGTCGCGCCGAACGGGAGGGTGTGGGTGTGGTGCATGGGTCAGGCCTGCAGGATAAGCGTTGCCAAAGGCGGCAGTGTCAGGGACAGCGAGGTCGAGAACCCGTGCGAGGCTACGGGGTCGGCTTGCAACGCGCCGCCGTTGCCAACGTTCGATCCGCCATAGCCTGATGCGTCGGTATTCAGCGCTTCCCGCCACGCGCCGCCATGCGGCACGCCGATACGGTAGTCGTACCGCGGCACCGGGGTGAAGTTGCAGATGACCAGCACCGCCGGGCCGCCATCGGTCGGCACCCGCAGGTAGGCGAACACCGAGTTGGTGCGGTCACCCACTACGACCCATTGAAAGCCGCTGGGATCGCAGTCGCCCTGATGCAGCGCCGGCATGCGGCGATAGGCCCCGTTCAGGTCGCGCAGCAGCGCCTGGATGCCGGCGTTCGGCGCCTGGTCCAGTAGATCCCAATCGAGGCCAGTGTCGTGGTTCCATTCCCGGTCCTGGGCGAACTCGCCGCCCATGAACAGCAGCTTCTTGCCGGGGTAGGTCCACATGAAGGCGAAATAGGCGCGCAGGTTGGCGAATTTCTGCCAAGCGTCGCCGGGCATCTTCCGGATGAGCGAGCCTTTGCCATACACGACCTCGTCATGCGACAGCGGCAAGGTGAAACGCTCGGAGAAGGCGTAGATTAGGCCGAAGGTGATCTCGTCGTGATGATAGCGGCGGTTGACGGGATTTTCCTGCATGTAGTGCAGGGTGTCATGCATCCAGCCCATGTTCCACTTGAAGTCAAAGCCGAGGCCGCCCTCGTCGGCGGTCCGGGTGACGCCGGGCCAGGCGGTGCTCTCCTCGGCGATCAGCAGCGCGCCGGGGCAGCGTTCGGCGACGGCGCGGCTGAGTTCCTGGAGGAACGCCACCGATTCCAGGTTCTCCCGCCCGCCATACTGGTTGGGCACCCACTCGCCGGGGTTGCGGCTGTAGTCGCGATACAGCATGGAGGCCACGGCATCCACCCGCAGCCCGTCTGCATGGTAATGCTCCAGCCAGAACAGCGCGCTGGCGATCAGGAAGCCGCGGACCTCGTTGCGGCCCAGGTTGAAGATGTAGGTGTTCCAATCCTGGTGGAAGCCCTCGCGCGGGTCGCCATGCTCGTAGAGCGGCGTGCCGTCGAAGCGGGCGAGGCCATGCGCGTCCGTCGGGAAGTGCGCCGGCACCCAGTCCAGGATGACGCCGATTCCCATCAGGTGGCAGCGGTCCACGAAGCTCGCGAAGGCCTCGGGCGGACCCAGGCGGGAACTTGGGGCGAACTGGCCGAGCGGCTGGTAGCCCCAGGAGCCGCCGAACGGGTGCTCCATGATCGGCAGAAGCTCGATGTGGGTGAAGCCCATGCCGGCGCAGTAGGGCGCCAAGCGGTCGGCCAGCGCCGCCCATCCGGCGCCGCCCTCAAGCGCTGCCGGCAGCCAGGACGCGGCATGCACCTCGTAGGTCGAGATCGGCGCGGACGCCGATTGCGCCGCGGCCCGGCGCTGCATCCAGGCGGCATCGGTCCAGCGCCATTCCGCGGCGGAGGCGACAATCGAGCCGGTCTTGGGCGGCAACTCGGCAGCCCAGGCAACCGGGTCGGCCTTCTGCGGCAGCATCTCCCCGCCGGGGCCGAGCAGCTCGTACTTGTAGATCGCCCCGACCGCGATGCCCGGGATGAACAGGTCCCAAACGCCGGCGCCGACATGCCGGCGCATCGGGTGGCGGCGGCCGTCCCAGAAATTGAAGTCGCCCACCACCGAAACGCGGCTGGCGTTCGGCGCCCAAACCGCGAAGCGCACGCCGGCGACGCCGTCCATCTCCGCCGGGTGCGCGCCGAGGACGTGGCCGAGATCCCGATGCCGGCCCTCGCCCAGCAGATGCAGGTCGAGCGGTCCGAGCGTCGAAGGAAAAGCGTAGGCGTCAGCCGTCTTGTACGGGCCGAGCGGCGTGTCGAAGCGCAAGTCGTAGGGCACGTGCGCCGGGATGACGCCAGCCCAGAACCCGTCGGGATGCAGGCGCTGCAACGTGCCGAGGACCTGGCCGCTGGCGCGGTCGATCACCGCGGCGCCGTCGGCCCCCGGCAGGAACGCGCGGATGCCGCACCCTCCCGCGGCGTCGTGCGGGCCAAGCACCGCAAATGGGTCTCCATGCCGGCCTTGGACGATGGCTTCAACTTCACCCGCATCCGGCAAGGTCATGCCGCGGCCTCCAAGGAAAGCAGGCGCGCGGCGATCCGGTAGAGGCCGCCCAGGGGAATGCCGATCCAGGTCGGGCGGTTCGCCGCCTCGTACTTGATTTCGTAGGCGGCCTTTTCGAGCAGGAACAGGTCGAGCAGCGACGGCTCCGCCTCCGACGGCACCCAACGCGGCTCGGCGGCGGCAAGCACGGCGCCATAAGCCTCAAGGAATGATGCGGAAGCACGCTCGCGGAACTGCTGCAGAATGGCCTGGCGCCGTTCGGTCGCCGTCTCGGAGGCTGCCACCCGGCCTGGCGCCGCGGCCGCGGCGGCATAGTCGAAGGAGCGCAGCAATCCCGCGACGTCGCGCATCGGGCAGGACTTGGCCCGGCGCTGCTCCATCGTGCGCGCCGGCTCGCCCTCGAAGTCGATGATGTAGGCGTCCCCTTGCACGACCAGCACCTGTCCCAAGTGGAAATCGCCGTGCACCCGCGTGTTCAGCGCCCCTTGGCCCTGCTGCGCCAGGCGGCCGGCGGCTTGGGACAGCGCCTCCGCATGCTCCAAGAGGGTCGCGGCCTGGTGAGCGGCGGTCGCGTCCGGCCAGTCCTTGACGTTGCGGAGCATCCCCACCGCGCTCTCGATCTGCTCGACGGCGCCGGCCGCCCATTCGGCCAGGACCGCGTCGTCCACCGGCTCCGGCTGGAACTCGGGCCGCTCCGTCGGCTGTGACAGCGCGGCGTGTAGCTCGCCGAGCCGGGTGCCGATGGCCCGGGCGAACACCTCGTAGGCGGCAAAGATGTCGGTCGCCTCGGCCTCCGCGTCCTGCCCGCTCATCGCCGGCCCGATCAGCGCCGCCTCCTCGACCACCCGGGCGAGGTAGTCGAGCGTGTAGGTCCAGCCGTCGCCCTGGTTGCGGACGAAGCCCTGGGCCAAGCCGACCGTGTGCGGCGTGCCGTCCGAGGCGACGCGCACCACCTCGCCGAACAGCGGCGCCGTGTTGCCGAACCCGCGCTCGGTCAGGTAGCCGGTCATCTCGGCCTCGGGATGCACCCCGGCCAGCACGCGGCGCACCAGCTTCAGCACCAGCGCGTCGCCGACAATGAGCGAGGAGTTGGACTGCTCCGCCGACAAGCGGCGGATCTCCGCGTCGTCGGCCAGGGCAAGTCCTGCCATCGGCGAGGACGGGACAAAGCGCAGCTCGCCGTCATCAAGCGGCACCACCGCGCTGTCCCGGAGGCCGGCGACCATGCCGCGCACCAAAGCGTCGAGCGCGAAGGCGTCGGTCAGATAGCCGACCCGCGCGCCACGGCGCACCCGGGTCAGCGCAAGCTGCTGCGCGAGCGCGCCCGACGTCTCATCCTCCCAAGCGACGCCGAGCGGCAGCACGTAGCGCTCGGCGCGGCCGGGCAGGGCGGCCTCGATCTCGGCGAACATCACCCCGCCGCCGGTGCCGGGCATCGGCGCCGCGTAGGCCAGGCGCACGCCCTCCAGCCGCTCGGTCTTGGAGGCGAACCAGCGGCGCTTAGGCAGGTAGGCCGGCAGCGCCTCCCGTTCCAGCACGGCGCGGCCTTGGGTGTTGAGGATGTCGGCGAGGCCCGCGCGCATAACCAAGGTCGCATACTCCGGTAGCGGTTCCGGCGGGGCCGCGTGCCAGGACGGCAACTGCGCCTCGGCCGCCAGGAGGAACCAAAAGAAGCCATAAGGCGGCAAGGTGAGCAGGTAGGTGAGCTGCCCGACCGGTGGGAACACTGAGCCGCCGACAATATCGACCGGCACCCGCCCGGCAAACGCCGACAAATCCAGCTCGACCGCCTGGGCGGTGCGGGAAAGGTTGCTGACGCACAGAATGGTTTCGGTGTGCCCGTCTTCCGCCGTCCATTCGCGCAGGTAGGCGAGGATTTTGCGGTTGCCGGGGTAGAGGAAACGCTGCGTGCCGCGGCCGAACGCCCGGTGGCGGCGGCGGACCGCCAGCATGCGCCGGGTCCAGTTCAGCAGCGAATGCGGGTCCGCGGCCTGCGCCTCGACGTTGACCGCCTGGAAACCGTAGTTGGCGTCCATGATCGGCGGCAGCACGAGCTGCGCCGGGTCAGCGCGGGAGAAGCCGCCGTTGCGGTCCATCGACCACTGCATCGGCGTGCGAACGCCGTCGCGGTCGCCCAGGAAGATGTTGTCGCCCATGCCGATCTCGTCGCCATAATAGATCACGGGCGTGCCGGGCATGGACAGCAGCAGGCCGTTCATCAACTCGATGCGTCGCCGGTCATGCTCCAGCAACGGCGACAGGCGGCGGCGGATGCCCAGGTTGATGCGGGCGCGGCGGTCGGCGGCATAGGTGTTCCAGAGATAGTCGCGCTCCCCCGATGTGACCATCTCGAGCGTCAGCTCGTCATGGTTGCGCAGGAACACTGCCCATTGGCAGTTGGCGGGGATCTCCGGGGTTTGCCGCATGATGTCGGTGATCGGGAAGCGGTCCTCCCGCGCGATGGCCATGTACATGCGCGGCATCAGCGGGAAGTGGA
>CAXSHI010000041.1:0-26406 GCA_964236755.1 uncultured Acetobacteraceae bacterium | reverse complement strand
CACGCCGTGCGCCGCGCCGGCCGCTACGGCGTGCGGGCGCCCGCCCCCGGCATCGACTGGGCCGCGGTGCAGGCGCACGTGCACGGCGCCGTCGCCGCCCTGGCCCCGGCGGACTCCGTCGAGCGGTACACGGAGCTGGGCGCGACCGTCCTGCAAGGCACGGCCCGCTTCGTGGCGCGGGACGCGCTCGCGGTCAGCATCGGCGCGGAAACACAGCGCGTGTCCGCCCGCCGCATCGTCATCGCCACCGGCAGCCGCCCCGTCGTGCCCGACCTGCCCGGCCTCGACCGCGTATCGTTCCTCACCAACGACACCCTGTTCGACCTGGACGCCGCGCCGGGGCACCTGCTGATCCTGGGCGGCGGCCCCATCGGGCTGGAGATGGCGCAGGCGCACGCCCGGCTCGGCTGCCGCGTCACCCTCGTGCAGTCGGGCGCCATCGGGGCGCGGGACGACCCGGAACTGGTGGACGGCCTGCGCGCCGCGCTGCGGGCCGACGGGGTCGCGATCCTGGAGCATGCGCGCGTCGTCGAAGTCCGACCCGGCCCGGTCCTGGTGCTGGAGGATGGGCGCAGCGTCGCCGGCAGCCATCTGCTGGTCGCCGTGGGCCGGCGGCCGACCTTGGAACGGCTGGACCTCGCGGCCGGCCGGGTGGCGGCGACGCCCCGCGGCATCGACGTGGACGGGGGCCTGCGCAGCCGGACCAACCGCTTCGTCTATGCGGCCGGCGACGTGGCCGACCCCCGGGGCGTCGGCCCCCGCTACTTCACCCATGTCGGCAGCTACCACGCCGGCATCATCGTGCGCCGCGCCCTGTTCCGCACGCCGGCCCGGATCGACTACGCGGGCCTGCCCCGCGTCACCTACACCGACCCCGAGCTGGCCCAGGTCGGCCTGACGGAAGCCGAGGCACGCGCCGCCGGGCACGCGGTGGAGACGCTCGGTTGGCCGCTCGCCGAGAACGACCGCGCGGTGGCGGAGGGCGACACGGCCGGACTGGTGAAGCTGGTGGTGGCGGGCAACCGGGTGCTGGGCGCCGGCATCCTGGCGCCGCACGCGGGCGAGATGATCGGCGCCTGGACGCTGGCGATCACGCAGCGGATCAAGCTTTCGGCGCTGGCGGGCATGATCGTGCCGTATCCCACGCGGGCGGAGGCGGGCAAGCGCGCGGCGGGCATACGGTTCAGCCCGCGGCTGTTCGCGCCGAAGCCGCGGCTGGCAGCGAGGCTGCTGGCGCGGCTGCCTTAGCAACGATACCGTTGGAGCAGTTGACAACACCCGACGTGTTGGAATAATCTCCAACATAAAAGCCCAGTCGCTGCTCCATGAACGTCAGCAGCTTCGCACTGACGCTTTCGTCGAGTTGCAGGTGTGGCAGGTGCCGCAGCCCGTGCGCGGATCGGCCCACGGCTATAAGTACGCCTTGGCTTATGTCGTCGCAGAGGTCTGCGTGCTGCGCTACGACAACGAGGCGGGGAAAGGTGATCACAAGCACATCGGCAATACCGAGAGTCCCTACCGTTTCACGACGCCCGACCAGCTTTTAGCGGATTTCTGGCAAGACGTGGACCAATGGAGACCCGCATGAACACAGTAACCTTTTCGGTGGCGTCGCGCGAGGACGTGAGCCGGCGCGCCCGTGGCGCCTTCGGAGGCCAGGCGCAGGGCGACCACATCTCGTTCGCCTCGGTCGAGCTGCTTTGGCAAACGCTGACCAGCAAGCGATGGGCCATCCTGCAGGCCATGACGGGACAGGGCGAGTTGCCGATTCGCGAGGTGGCCCGCCGGGTCGACCGCGACGTGAAGGCGGTGCATGGCGACGTGACGGCGCTCCTCCAGGCCGGCGTGATCGGGCGCACCGGGCGCGGCGTGGTGTTCGCCTACGACGCGGTGCATGTCGATTTCACGCTGACCAAGGCGGCCTGACCTTCGGCCGCTTAAAGATCCGCCCCCGTATCCACATCCCGCAGCACCCGCAGCAACGCCACCCGCCGCCCGGCGAAGTTCGCCAGCGTGTCGGCCAGTGCATGCTCGGTGGACCAGCGCACGCCCGCGAACGGCCGCGCCGGACGCGAAGGCCCGAGCGCCACCAGCCAGTACCCCCCATCCTCCGAAGGCCCGAACGCCGCCTGCGCCCGCCCCAGCGCCCGGAACGCCGCCGCCACGTCGTCGGCGTCCAGCGCCGGGATGTCCGTCCCCACGACCGCCACCCGGCCATGCACCGCGCAGGCCCGGTGCATGCGCTGGCCGAGGTCCCCGCCCCCCTGCCCCGCCACCGGCACCCGCACCGGCCAGCGCACGCGAACATGGTCCGGCGTCGCCGCCAGCACGGTGCGGAACCGCCGGTCCCGCGTGAGCGCCCGCAGCAGCCGGGCCAGGTTGCCCCGGTAGAACCGCAGCGCCGCCCGGTCGCCCAGGTCGCGCGCCAGCCGCCGCTTCACGGTGCCGAGGCGCGGCGCGCGGGCAAAGACGATCACGGTGTCGCGCATCGGGCCGGCCCCTATCCTTGGTGACGAATCCGCGCGAAGCTTACCCGATGGACACGCAGCAACGCACCCAGGTCGCCATCATCGGCGCCGGCCCTGCCGGGCTGCTGCTCGGCCACCTCCTGCACCTTGCGGGCATCGACAGCGTGGTGATCGAGGCGCGGTCCCGCCCCTACGTCGAGAACCGCATCCGCGCCGGCGTCTTGGAGCACCATGTCGTCGATGTGCTGGAGCAGACCGGCCTCGGCGAGCGCATGCGGCGGGAGGGCCTGCCGCACGAGGGCACGCAGTTCCTGTTCGGCGGCGCCCTGCACCGGATCGACTTCCAGGCCTTGGTCGGCCATTCCGTCATGGTATACGGCCAGCACGAGGTGGTGCGCGACCTGATCGCCGCCCGCCAGGCGACGGGCGCGCCCCTGCTGTTCGACTGCGAGGACGTGGCGGTGGAGGGCTACGAGGCCGGCCAGCCAACGGTGCGCTACGTCCAGGACGGGCAGGCGCACACCCTGGCCTGCGACCTGATCGCCGGGTGCGACGGGTTCCACGGGGTGTGCCGGCCCTCGCTGCCGCCGGGCACGTGGCGCGGGTTCGACCGGGTGTACCCGTTCGGCTGGCTCGGCATCCTGGCGGAGGCGGCGCCCAGCTCGGACGAGCTGGTCTATGCCAACCATGACCGCGGCTTCGCGCTGCTGTCCATGCGCTCCCCCACCGTGCAGCGCATGTACCTGCAATGCGCGCCCGACGAGGACGTGGAGGGCTGGTCCGACGACCGGGTGTGGTCCGAGCTGTCGCGCCGCCTCGCCTGCGACGAGGTGACGCTGCAGACCGGCCACATCTTCCAGAAAAGCGTGACCCCCATGCGCTCCTACGTGGCGGAGCCAATGCAGTGCGGCCGGCTGTTCCTGGCCGGGGACGCCGCGCACATCGTGCCGCCCACGGGGGCGAAGGGCATGAACTCCGCCATCGGCGACGTGCTGCTGCTGTCCCGTGCCATCGAGCGATGGGTCCGGGCGGGGGAGGACGCGGACCTGGCGGGCTACTCCGCGACGGCGCTGCGCCGCATCTGGAAGGTGCAGCGGTTCTCCTGGTGGATGACGACGCTGTTCCACCGCTTCGACGGCGCATCCGACTTCGACCGCCGGGTGCAGCTGGCGGAGCTGGACTACGTGGTCGGCAGCCGGGAGGCCTCGGCGGCGCTGGCGGAGAACTACGTCGGACTGCCGCTCGGCTAGAAAACCCGGCGGACGGCGCCACGTTCCTCCCCGAACGGCCCGCATCGGCCGGCCTGCGGTTGAAGGAACCCCGCGATGCCCAACGACACCCCATCCTCCCTCAGCCGGCGGGGCCTGCTCGGCGCCTCGGCCTCCGTGGCGGCGGTGCCGCTCATGGCGGCGGCGCCCGCGCCCCTGCCGCCCGCGCCGCCCGCCGACCCGCGCCGCCCGGTCGATGTGACGCTCACGGTGAACGGCCAGGCGCACCACCTGGCGCTTGATGTCCGCACCACGCTGCTGGACGCGCTGCGCACCCATATCGGCCTCACGGGGTCGAAGAAGGGCTGCGACCACGGCCAATGCGGCGCCTGCACGGTGCTGATGGACGGCCAGGCCACGCTGTCCTGCCTCACGCTCGCCGCCATGGCGCGCGGCCCCGTGACCACCATCGAGGGCGTGGCAGCGCCTGACGGCACGCTGCACCCCATGCAGCAGGCGTTCATCGACCAGGATGCGTTCCAGTGCGGCTACTGCACGCCGGGTCAGATCATATCGAGCATCGCCTGCGTGCAGGGCGGCCATGCCGCGACCGACGCCTCGATCCGCGAGTACATGAGCGGCAACCTATGCCGCTGCGCCGCCTATCCGCACATCGTCGCCGCGATCAACCAGGCCAAAGACGGCATGGGGAGGGCCTGAGCCATGCGCCCGTTCACCCTGGACCATGCGGCGTCGGCGCCCGCCGCCATCGCCGCCGCACGTCCTGCCGCTGGGGCCGCCGCGGGGCCGCGCGTGCCGCCGACTGCGGCGCCGGCCCAGTTCATCGCCGGCGGTACGCAGATGCTCGACCTGATGAAGCTCGACGTCATGCAGCCCGCCGCGCTCGTTGACATCAACGCCCTCGCCGCCGCGCATGGCCGCATCGAGGCGCGGCCCGACGGCCTGCACCTCGGCGCGCTGGTCCGCATGAGCGAGGCGGCGGCGCACCCGGCCATCCTGCGCGACTACCCGGTGATCGCCGAGACGCTGCTGATGGCCGCAAGCCCGCAGCTCCGCAACATGGCGAGCCTCGGCGGCAATGTCCTGCAGCGCACGCGCTGCACTTACTTCCGCGACACCGGCTGGGCGCATTGCAACAAGCGCGTGCCCGGCAGCGGCTGCGCGGCGCAGGGCGGCGTGAACCGCAAGCACGCCGTGCTGGGGGTGAGCGACCGCTGCATCGCCGCCTATTCCGGGGACTTCGCCCAGGCGCTGGTGGCGCTCGGCGCGGAGGTGCAGACGCTTGGGCCGAACGGGGCGCGCACGGTCGCGTTCGCCGACCTGCACACCGGGTCGGACAACCCGCATACCGAGACGGTGCTGGCGCCGGGCGAGCTGATCACCGGGTTCCGCGTGCCGGCGGGGCCTTGGACCCGGCGCTCGACGTACGTGAAGGTGCGCGACCGCGAATCCTACGCCTACGGCCTGGCGACCGCCGCCGTCGCGCTCGACATGCAGGGCGGCGTGGTGCGGGAGGCGCGGGTCGGCCTGGGCGCCGTATCCTACAAGCCCTGGCGGGCGCACGAGGCGGAGGCCGCGCTGCGCGGCAAGCCGCTGACGGAGGACGCCGCCGCGGCGGCGGCGCAGGCCGCCTTCGGGACGGCCCGGCCGCGGCAGGAGAACGCCTACCTGATCGACCTGGGCCGCCGCACGCTGGCGCGCGCCCTCATGCAAGCCGGCCGGATGGAGGCCTGAGATGTCCGACACCACCGCCCAGATCATGCCGCAGGGCGCCCCGCCGAGCGCCGCCAAGCCCGCCATGGGCGCCGCCACCTCCCGCGTCGATGGCCGGCTGAAGGTCACCGGGGCCGCGCGCTACGCCTCCGACCTCTACGGCGGCGCCAACCCGGCACACGCCTACCTCGCAACCAGCACGGTCGCCCGCGGCCGGATCACCCGGCTGGACGAGACGGACGCCCGCAAGGTGCCGGGCGTGCTCGACATCCTCACGCACGAGAACGTCGGGGACCGGGTGAAGCCCGGCAAGATCTTCTCGCAGAAGGGCTACATGGGCAGCAGCATCGCGCCGCTCGCCTCCGACCGGGTGCTGTACGACGGGCAGATCGTGGCCCTCGTCGTCGCCGAGACGTTCGAGGCGGCGCGGGAAGCGGCGCACCGCCTGCGCATCGACTACGCGGCGGAGGCGCCGTCAGCCACCTTCGACAGCCCGGGCCTGGAGACCGTTTCCGCCGAATCCGCTTCCCGCGAGGGCGAGCACCCCGGCGAGGAGAAGCCCCGGGTCGGCGACGCCCAAGCCGCCCTGGCCGCGGCGCCCTTCAGCATCGACCAGCACTACGCGACGCCCACCCAGCACCACAACCCCATCGAGCTGTTCACCACCGCCTGCGCCTGGGCCGACGGCAAGCTGACGGTGTGGGAGCCGTCGCAGAACATGTACGGCTTCCAGAACGGCCTGGCGGAGCAGCTCGGCATCCAGCCCGCCGACATCCGGGTGATCTCGCCCTACGTGGGCGGCGCGTTCGGCTCGCGCGGGTCGCTCACCCAGCGCACGGCGCTGGTGGCGCTGGCGGCGCAGCGGGTGCGCCGCCCGGTGCGGCTGGAGACGACGCGCAGCCAGGGCTTCACCATCGCCACCTACCGGGCCGAGACGCGGCATCGCATCCGCCTGGGCGCCAATCCGGACGGCAAGCTGCAGGCGCTGATCCATGAAGGCTGGGAGGTCACGTCGCGTCCGGACGACTACAAGGTGGCCGGCACCGACGCTTCCACCCGGCTGTATGCCTGCCCGAACGTCGATTCGGAGGTGTACATGGTCCATGCCGACCGCAACACGCCGGGCTTCATGCGCAGCCCGCCGGAAATCCCGTACTTGTTCGCGCTGGAGTCCGCGATGGACGAGCTGGCGGTGGCGCTGAACATGGACCCGGTCGAGCTGCGCCGGGTCAACGACACCATGCAGGAGCCGATCAAGGGCCTGCCCTACACCTCCCGCACCCTGATGCCGTGCTTTGACGCAGCGGCGAAGGCGTTCGGCTGGGAGCGGCGCGACCCGCGGCCCGGCTCGATGCGCGACGGCGAGTGGATGGTCGGCTGGGGCTGCGCCACCACGATGTATCCGACCCAGATGGGGCCGGCGACGGCGCGGGTGATCCTGTCGCCGCAGGGCACCGTGAAGGTGCAGACGGCGGGGCACGAGATCGGCACCGGCATCACCACCGTGCTCGCGCTGATGGCGGTCTCCAGTTTGGGCGTCGAGATCGGCAAGGTCACGGTCGAGGTGGGCGACACCGAGCTGCCGCCCGCCCCGGTCGCCGGCGGGTCCAACAGCACGGCCAGCATCGCGACGGTGGCGGCCCAAGCGTGCGAGCAGATCCGCGCCCGCATCGCCGGGGCGGCGGTCGCGGCGGAGGACAGCCCGTTCCGCGGCATGGACCCAGCGCGCCTCGTGCTCGCCGACGGCGCCCTGCGCGCGCCGGACGGACCATCCGAGCCGCTGGAGGCCGCAATGGGCCGCGCGGCCGGCGGTGCCATCGAGGCGTATGCCGAGAACATCCCGCACGGCGTGCCGGACGGGGCGCTGAAGAAGCTGTATCAGGGCCAGGCGACGCTGATGGGCGGCGCCAAGATGAAGGACCGCATCCAGTTCGCCTTCGGCGCGCAGTTCGTCGAGGTCCGGGTCAATATGCGGACCCGGGAGGTCCGGGTGCCGCGCCTGGTCGGCGCCTACGCCGCCGGGCGCATCGTCAACCCGAAGGCGGCGAAAAGCCAGTTGATGGGCGGGCAGATCTGGGGCGTGAGCGCGGCGCTGCACGAGGCGACGGAGATCGACCGCCGCACCGCGCGCTACGTCAACGCAGACTTGGCGGAGTACCTGATCCCGGTGAACGCCGACATGCAGGAGGTCACGACGATCCTGCTGCCGGAGCAGGACGCCGAGGTGAACCCGCTTGGCATCAAGGGCGTGGGCGAGCTGGGCAACGTCGGGCTGAACGCGGCGGTGGCGAACGCCGTGTTCCACGCGACGGGCGTGCGGGTCCGCGAGCTGCCGATTCGGATCGAGAAGCTGCTGGACGCCTCAGCCATTCCCGCCTGACATCGCGGACTGCATGGCTGGGATGCGGCGCACGGCCTCAATGGCGACGTCAGGTTCGAGCCGCTTCTTCAGCGACAGGTCGGCGCGGGCCATGGCGATCCGGCCGTCCGGCGCCACCACGAAGGTGGATGACAGCGGCAGGCGCCAGGTGCCGGTCCCGTTGATGTGCGGCAGATCGTGCCCCAGCCGAAGATAAAGCGGCCGGATGATCTCGGGCAGCTCGACCGTCAGGCCGTAGCGGTCCGCCACGGCGCTGCCGGGGTCGGACAGCACGGAATAGGCCAGCAGGTCGCGCTCCGCCACCATGCCGCACACCGCGGTGCGCTGCGGGGAGACCACCAGCAGGTCGCCCCCGGCGTCGTGCAGCTGCGGCAGGGCCTGCTGCCAGGCGCGGAGCGACAAGGTGCAGAACGGGCACCAGCCGCCGCGGATGAACAGCAGCACGACCGGGCCGAGCGCCAGCCGGTCCGCCAGGCTGACCGCGGCGCCGTGCTGATCGAGGAGCGAGAACCCGGGCGCGGCGTCGCCGGGCTGCAGCGTCGCCTGGTCCGCCCCCACGGCGGCCATCTGCGCTTCCGCCTCGCGCATAACATCGAGGTCCGCCGGCGCCATGCGGCTGCGCATGCCCTCGTAGAACCGCTGAAGCTGCTCGCCCAGGGATAGCTGACCCTCGCTCATCGCTTGCCTCCGATATGTTCGTTGTCCCTCAGATGGCTTATGCAGCATTCTTTGAGAAGTCGCCGAACCCGGTAACATTCATGCACGGGGACTTGAAGCAGGGGGACTTGAGGCGGTGGACGTGCTGGCTGGGCTGCGCACCTTCGTCCGGGTGGCTGAATCCGGATCGTTCTCGGCGGTGGCGCGGGAGATGGGCGCGACCCAGCCCGCCGTGTCCCGCCAGATCAGCGCGCTGGAGCAGCATCTGGACGCGCGGCTCATTCAGCGCACCACTCGCAGCCTGACGCTGACGGAGGACGGGCGGGACCTGCTGGACCACGCGCGCCGGGTGCTGGACTGCGTGGAGCAGGCGGAAGCGGCGGTCGGCCGCCGCCAGGGCGCGCCGAGCGGCCTGATCCGCATCGCGGCGCCCGCGACCTTCGGGCGGATCTACGTCGCGCCGCGCATGCGCCGGCTGCTGGACCGCTACCCCGAGCTGTCCGTCGAACTGCACATGTCGGACAGCGTCACCGACATGATCGCCTCGGGGATCGACCTTGCCATACGCGGCGGCCCGGTGCATGAGGCGAGCCTGGTGGCCCGGCGCATCGGCTCCTCGGCCCGGGTCGTCGTGGCTTCCGCCGAGTACCTGGAGCGCAACGGCACGCCGGCGCAGCCCTCCGACCTTGCGCGGCACTCCTGCATCGCCTTTCTCCAGGGCGCCACGCCGAACGAGTGGCGGTTCAACGGGCCGGGCGGCGCCGTGGCCGTCGAGATCGCCGGGCGGTTCCGCACCGACAGCACGGAGGCGATCCGGGAGGCGGTGGCGGCCGGTCTCGGCCTGGCGCTTGGTCCCGCCTGGGTGTTCGGCGACGACCTGACGAGCGGCCGGGTGCGGCCCGTGCTGCAACGCTACCAGGCGGAGCAGGTCGCGATCCACGCGGTCTATCCGTCCCGGCGCAACCTGGCGCCGCGGACGCGGGCGGTCATCGACTTCCTGCTGGACGAGTTCCGCCTCGACCCGGCGATCTCGACCTACGGCGAAACCTGAGTAATCCAGACTTCCCGGCCCATACTTTCCGGTCCATACTTTCCGGCATGGATGTTGTTCGCAGGTGCAGCATTCTGCATGGCTCGCGCGGCCCCAGATGTTGCTGTGTTGGTGGCGGCGCCCCGTCGGAGGCCTGCCACCCAGGACCGAAGGCCCGCCTATCCCGACGGACCTCCTGTTTTCAGGAGAGATTGAGACCATGAAGACCATCTTGCTTGCCGCCGCTGCCGTCGCCGCACTGGTGATGCCCGCCCTCGCCGGCGAAGGCAACGGCGAGCCGTTCCCGCTGTACAGCGATGGCATGAACACCGCCGTCGCGCTGCGGCGCGCGGACACCGGCTCGGCCGCTTATCCGAGCATCGTGGGCCGGCCAGGTTCGGAACTCAGCCTTCGCGCGGCTGGCGTCGTGCCCAGCACCGGGTCGGAGCAGCCGGTCCAGACTGCGAACTCGCTGCCGCGCGGGTTCGAGCGCAGCCTGCCGGTCTATGCCCAGCGGCTGCCGGTGCGCTCGAAGGCCCCGGTCCAGAACAGCATCTATCTTTCGCATGGCTGAGGACGCCGGGGCGCCTGGAATGCCATGCGCCCCGCCACGCCTTTCCGGCCGTCACACCACCAACCCATATGCCGCCAGCCCGCCTGAGCCTGAGGACGAGCCTTGGCTGGCGTTCATCGACATCTGGATCAAGTAACGCTTGGCGAATGTCTCGACGAAGTTCTTGTCCTTGAACTGCTTGATATCGACCTTGCTGGTGATCGCCTTCTCCTGCGCGTTCAGCGTCTGGTTGGCGATCTCCTGCGGGATGCCGAGCGTCGTGGTCACGACCCGGCGCAGCACGGGATCGCCCAGGACGTCGTCCACATTCTTCACCTTCGCCGCGGTGTCGCGGAAGGTCAGCGCGTCCGACAGCCCGGGCGTGGCCGCATCGAGCGACTGGCGCCAGCTGATCTCGGCATAGGCGCTGGCCACGGTGTCGAGCACCTTGGGGTCCTTCAAGACCGCAAGCCCCTTGTCGGCGAAGTCGTAGGTGGCGGCCGCGGATCTCCAGGCCGTGTTGGCCAGTTGGTTCGCCAACGACTTCGGGTCGCCGGGCTTGGACATCAGGGCCTTGGTCACGAGGCCGGTGGAGCCGATCTGGTCCCCCAGCCCGTTGGCGGTCAGCAGGACCTTCTGCACGGCCGGGTTCGCCAGCAGGGACTTCGCGTCCTTGGCGCCCGCGACGGCCTTGCGAAACGCGGCCACGTCGCGCTGCACCTCGGGCGTCTTCGCCTGGGCCGCGATCTGTTTCGGCTGGTTCTGCTCCGCCAGTTTCAAAGCGAGGACAGGATTGCCGCCTGCCGCGCTGAATGACGAGGCTCCGCCGTACAGTACGCTGAGGTCGATGCCGCCGATCGACCCGCTCACGGCCGGCCGGACAGCCCGGCGGTGATGTCCTCGTTCACCGCGATCAGGAACGCGAAGTCGGGCGCCGGCTGCTGCATCTCCCGTTGCAGCGCCTTGCCCACCGAGATGACCGACGCCCGCAGCGGCGCCGGCAGCGCGTTCGCCGGGTCACGCAGCAGGTCGCCGACCATCATCCACAGCCGGGTATTGTCGGCGAGCGCCTTGGTCTGCTCCAGCGACGTGCCCCCCTGGGCCGCACGCAGCGCCCCGGTCACCCGGCGGAACACGTCGGCTTCCTGCTCCCGCGGGTGGCGGTGGGCGGACGCGGCGCGGTAGGCGCGGGCGGCTTGGGTCTGCTGCATGTCGGTGCTCCCTATTGGATGGTGGTCTGCCGCTTGGTGGCGGGCTCGCGGCCCAGCACGGTGTCCTCGTGCCGGATGATCCGCCGCGCGAGCTTCATGGCGGCGTAGCACTCGTCCGCCTCGACGGCGGCCAGCACGCGGTCCAGGATCTCGCGCGCCAGGGCGGAGGTGGTGGCAGCGCGGAAGTCGGCGATGGTGGAGCGTGCCTGCTCCAGGCCGCGCTCCCGCTCCTCCCCGTCGCCGATGTAGGCGAGCTGGAGGGCGAAATAGATGCGGCGCGCCGGGCTGTCGGCGTGCTCCGGGGCCATGATCTGCTTGCCGAACAGGAATCTGGCGCGGGTGGTCAGCTCGATCCGGCTGCGCGTGCGGAAACGGAAGGAGGCCCCGTTCACGATGATCGCCTCGCCGGCGTGCAATTCAAGGACTAGGTTCGTCATGCGGGTTTCCCGAGTGTGAGGGCCTCAATTCGAGGGCAGGAACCGGCGGCGGGCGTCTTGCCCGCCGCCGGGCAGGTTAACGGAACAGGCTGACCAAGCTCGACGGCGCCTGGTTGGCAAGAGACAGCGCCTGGGTGCCGAGCTGCTGCTTGATCTGCAGCGATTGCAGCTTGGCCGACTCCTTCGACAGGTCGGTGTCGATCAAGGCGCCCAGGCCGGCGTTCAGGCTGTCGATCTTCGTGCTGTTGAACGAGATCGTCGCGTCCAGCGCGTTCGAGTCCGCGCCGGTCTGGTTCAGCTGGTTGGCCACGCCCTTCAGCGCCGTGGTGAACGCCGTGGAACCAGAGGTAGCGGTCAGCGCCGTCGAGGCCGCGGTCTGGTCCGCGCCCGCCGCGATGGTGCCGAACGTGTCCGCCCCGGTGGCCGAGCGGCTGAACGTCGAGCCGATCAGGCTTGCCAGCGTGTTGGCCAGCCCGCTGTTATCGGCAGCCGAGATCGAGGTGGTTGCCCCTTCCTCGCTGCTCACCACCGTCTTGCCCGTGCCCGCCGTGGCGCCGCCCGCGACCTTGCCCAGCAGGCTCTGCCCGTTGTAGGTCGAGCCGTCCACGTAGGTCGCGACCTGGCTCACCAGAGACTTGTAGGACGCGACGTACTGGTCGCGCTGGTCCTGGGCGATGCTGCTGTCGCCGATCTTCACCAGCAGCGTCTTGGCCGTGTTCACGCTGTCGGAAATCTTGCCCAGCGCGCTGAGCGCCGTGCCGACCAGGCCCTTGGCGTTGCCCAGCTGCTCGTTGGCACTGGTCAGCGCGCCGACGTCCGACCGTACCCGCTGCGCCACCGCGTAGGCGGCGCCGTCATCCGTCGCGTCCGCCACGCGATAGCCCGTGGAGATGCGCTTCTGCGACGCCTGGAGCTGCGTGTTGGTGTTGTTGAGAGAAGACAATGCGACCTGTGCGCCGATGTTCGTGTTGACAGAGTTAAGCGACATGATGGTTTACCCCGGCGGTGCGCACGCGATCCAATCGGTGCGCCCCGTCTTCGTTCACAACCCCGGATTTTGCCGGAGTGCACGCAGTGTCGCCGAAATTGCTTAACGAAGAGCAAACAGGGACGAAAAAACAGACGGCGCGCGTCAGGCGATCCAGCGGTAGAGCCACGTCTCCGCCAAGGGTCCCTGCTCGTCGCGCAACGCGCAGCGCAGGTCCGCCATCGGGGTGCCGCCCGGGTCGAACACGAGGCTGATCCGCCAACCCCCGGTTTCCGGGTTGGGACCGGAGTAGCCCACGCTCACCTGCCCGGCGCTGCTGCCAGGTTCGGCCCGCACCCGGGCGTCAGGCGCAAGCGCCTTCACCGCGTCGCCCAGCAGGTCCAGCACGAACACCCGCGTGCCCGGCGCCGTCCCGGCCCCCGTGCGCATCTCCACGACCCGCGCCAGCCGCGCATCGCCGGGTGCGTCGGCGCCCCAGTGCATGCGGTAGGTGAAGCCGTACTCCCCGCCGGCGCGCAGCGTCTCCCGCCCGCGCCAGAAGGCGACGATGTTGTCGTTGTACTCGCTGCTCGTCGGGATCTCGACCAGGTCCACGGCGCCCACGCCCCAGTCGCCGATGGGTTCGGCCCACAGGCTCGGCCGGCGGCCATACGGCACCTCCAGGTCGCCGAAGTCGCGGAACTCCCGCTTGCGCTGCAACAGGCCGAAGCCGCGCGGGTTGGCGTCGAGAAAGGCGCTGAACTGCACGGCGGAGGGGTTCAGCAGGGGCCGCCAGAGCCGCTCGTCGCGGCCGGTGAGAGCCACTAGCCCGTCGCTGTCGTGCACGGCGGTGCGCCAGTCGTCCGGGCGCACGGCGTCGGGCCGGGCGTGGTCGCGGGGGCTGAACTCGTACATGCTGGTGAGCGGCGCGATGCCGGCCTCGGTGATGTCGCGGCGGGGGAACAGCACGCTTTCCACGTCCATGGCCGTGGTTTCGCCGGGGCGCACGGTGAAGCGGAACGCGCCGGTCGTGCTGGGGCTGTCGAGCAGGGCGTGGATCACCAGCGCCTGGACGCCGGGCTGCGGGCGTTCGAGCCAGAAGGCGCGGAAGCGCGGGAACTCCTCCGGCCGCGGCGTGCCGGTGCCGACCGCGAGGCCGCGGGCCGACAGGCCATAGGACTGGCCGCGGCCGACGGCGCGGAAGTAGCTTGCGCCGAGGAACACGCAGAACTCGTCGAACTCGCCGGGCAGGTTGATTGCGGCGTGCACGCGGAAGCCGGCGAAGCCGAGGCGGTCCGGCACGCGCACGGCGGGGTCGGCGTAGTCGAACAGGTCGGGGTCGTAGGGCACGGGCGCGGCCTGGCCGTCCCGCACCTCGTGGATGTCCACGGCCGGGCGGTACAGGAAGCCGCGCGGGAAGAACTGCACCTGGAACGGCAGGTCCTGCCCGCGCCACAGCGCGCGCGCCGTCTTGAAGCGGATGCCGCGGTACTGCTCGTAGCTCATCGACCCGGCGGCGCCGGGCAGGGCCGTGTCCGGCTCGCGGAACGGCTGCTTCGCCAGCTCCTGCGCGGCGCGGCGCACGGTGGAATTGGTGAACGGCGCCACCGGCAGCGCCGCGGCGGCGGCCAGGGCCGCGCCCCCCTGCATCGCCTGGCGCCGCGTGATGTCTTCCAAGGCGTGCCTCCGTTTGGGATGGGCCGCGACCGTGCTTGTTGCGATGGCAGATTGTCAATCGGGGCGCTGCACACCCGCGCGGGGTTCCCATATCCAGGACATGCACCCGACCGTCCGCGTGATCGACCTTGAGACCACAGGCTCCCGCCCGCCCGACGACGGCGTGGTGGAGATCGGCTGGCAGGACGTGGCCGACACGGGCGCAGGCTGGCAGCTCACCCTGGAGCGCGGCGCCCGCTTCGTGAACCCAGGGCGCCCGATCCCGTCGCGCACCGCCGCCGTGCACCACATCATCGACGCCGACGTGGCCGACAGCCCGCCCTGGCCCGCCGTGTCGCCGCCGATCCTGGTCGCAACGGGCCTTGTCGCGCTGGCGGCGCACCGCGTCGAGTTCGAGCGGCGGTGGTGCGTCGATGCGCTGACCGGCGGGCTGCCGTGGGTCTGCACCTACAAGTGCGCGCTGCGGCTGTGGCCGGGGATGCCGTCGCACTCGAACCAGGGGCTGCGCTACGAGCGCATGCCCGCCGGGCTGGACCGTGCGCTGGGCCTGCCGGCGCACCGGGCCGGGCCGGACGCCTACGTGACGGCGCACCACTTGCGCGACATGCTTCAGGAGGCCGGGCTGGACCAGCTCATCGCCTGGTCGCGGGAGCCGGCGCTGTTGGTCCGCGTGCCGTTCGGCCCGTATCGCGGGCGGTGCTGGGCCGACCTGGAGGACGCGGCGCTCGACGCCATCCTGGAACGCAACAGCGACCGCGACGTGCGCTTCACCGCCCGGCACGAGCGCGACCGCCGCCAGGCGGGGGCCGCGCCGACGCCGCAGGCCATGCTGCTGTAACCGCTACCCGGCCGGCTTGCGGCTGGGCTATGCTCGGCCGGGGACTGCGCAGGAGCGGACATGTACCGGGCCACGGCCGGCGGCGAGCGGCATAGCTTCCCGAGCCTCGCCGCCTTGATGGCGGAGGCGACCCCGCTGCGCAGCGGCGACCAGCTCGCGGGGCTTGCGGCGGACAGCCAGGCCCGCCGGGTGGCGGCGCAATGGGCGTTGGCCGACCTGCCGCTCGCCGAGTTCCTGACCACCGCCGTGGTGCCGTACGAGGCCGACGAGGTCACGCGGCTGATCCAGGACACCCACGACGCGGCGGCGTTCGCGCCCGTCCGGCACCTGACAGTGGGCGGCTTCCGCGAGTGGCTGCTGTCCGACGCCGCGACGGCGGAGGCGCTGGCGGCCCTGGCGCCGGGCCTGATCCCCGAGATGGTTGCCGCCACGAGCAAGCTGTGCCGCCTGCAGGACCTGATGGTGGCAGCGAGCCGGGCGCGGGTGGTGACGCGGTTCCGCGGCACCCTGGGCCTGCCCGGCCGGCTCTCGACCCGGCTGCAGCCCAACCACCCTGCGGACGACCCGCGCGGCATCGCGGCGAGCGTCTTGGACGGCCTGCTGCTCGGCTCCGGCGACGCCTGCATCGGCGTGAACCCGGCCACCGACAGCCCCGAGCGCACCCACGCGCTGCTGTCGCTGCTCGACGAGATCCGGCAAACGCTGGCGATCCCGACCCAGACCTGCGTGTTGGCGCATGTGACCACGACGATGGAGCTGATGCGCCGCGGCTCGCCGGTCGATCTGGTGTTCCAGTCGGTCGCTGGGACGGAGGCCGCGAACGCCGGCTTCGGCATCACCCTGGCGCTCCTGGACGAGGCGCACGCGGCGGTCCAGGCGCTGCATCCCGGCATGAACGCCATGTATTTCGAGACCGGGCAGGGCAGCGCCCTGTCGTCCGGCGGGCATCACGGGGTGGACCAGCAGACGCTGGAAGCGCGGGCCTACGCCGTGGCGCGCCGCTACGGCCCGCTGCTGGTGAACACGGTGGTGGGCTTCATCGGGCCGGAGTACCTGTTCGACGGCAAGCAGATCACCCGGGCGGGCCTTGAGGATCATTTCTGTGGCAAGCTGCTGGGCCTGCCGATGGGGGCGGACGTCTGCTACACCAACCATGCCGAGGCTGACCAGGACGACGCCGACGCGCTGCTGGCGCTGCTGGCCGCCGCGGGCCTCAACTTCGTCATGGGCGTGCCCGGCGCCGACGACATCATGCTGGGATACCAGAGCACCTCCTTCCACGACGCGCTGGCAATGCGCGAGCTGCTGGGCCGCCGACCGGCGCCGGAGTTCGAGGCGTGGTTGGGGGAGCAGGGCTTGCTGGACCAGGCCGGCCGCGTGCGTCCGCCGGGCCTTTCGGCGCGGCTGTCGCAGCGGTTCCAGTCCCTGCTGGCTGCCGCGTGACCGACCCGGCCTGGACGCCGCTGCGGGCGCTGACCGCCGCGCGGATCGGCCTGCGGCGCAGCGGGGCGTCGCTCGGCACGGCGCCGCTGCTGGAGTTCCGCCTGGCCCACGCGCGGGCGCGCGACGCGGTGCATCATGACCTGGGCGACGTGCCGGGGTTGGAGGCGCTGGGCCTGCCGGTGGTCACGGTGCGCAGCCGGGCCGCCGACCGGCGCACCTTTCTCCTTCGTCCGGATTTGGGTCGCGCCCTGGACGACGACGCCGGGCCTGCGCTCGCTGCTTATGCCGGGGCGCATGGTTTGGCCGTGATCGTGGCGGACGGGCTGTCCGCGCTGGCGGCCGAGCGTCACGCCGCCCCCGTGCTGGCGGCGCTGCTGCCGGCGCTGCGCGCGGGCGGTTGGGCGCTGGCGCCGCTGGTCGTGGCGCATCAGGCGCGGGTGGCCCTGGGCGACGTGGTGGCGCGCGCTCTGGGCGCCGGGGCGGCGCTGGTGCTGATCGGCGAGCGCCCGGGCCTGTCGGCGCCCGACAGCCTGGGCGCCTACCTGACCTGGGCGCCCGTGGCCGGCACGACGGACGCGGACCGCAATTGCGTGTCCAACATCCGCCCGGACGGGCTGGGGTATCAGGAGGCCGCTTGGAAGCTGGCGTTCCTGCTGGACCGGATGCGGGCGATGGGCGGGTCGGGGGTGCGGCTCAAGGACGAGTCTGACCGGGCGGCGGCCTTGTCCGCCCCTGTGGGCCACACTTGACTCAATCACATGGCAGAGCTGAACGACCACTTTTGGTGGAAAGCTGCCTGTCCCCTTCAGGGCGGTATTGTGAGATAGCTGACGTTCATCGATTGGCTTGGTCTGGCCGAGAGCGGACTGGCCGGTCTGGAGTGAGCAGGGGCGAAGAGCGGACGCTCGCTGCCGCATATAGATCGCCGCCTTGGCGTAGGCATTGTTGCGGCACAGGTCGCGGGACTGGGCGCGCAGGCTCGCCACGTCCCGCACGATGTCGCCCGCCGGGCCACCACCGAGCATGCCCCACGCCTTCCTGAACCTGGATGGCGAGCCGCGTTGTAGGAGGCGTGCACCTGGCGCTTGAGGCGCTTGAGCAGCGCACTGGCCTCTGTGCGCGCTTCCGCCATGATCATGGCGGCCCGCTTCTCTACCTTTCTGATCTGCCTCCCCGCCGAGGCCATGGCTACCTCCGTCCGTCGTATGCGGCGTGGAACACGGCGCGGTTCGTGCCCGGAGAGGGCACTACCAGGTCGCGCTCCATCAGCGCGAGCACCTGGAGTATCTCCGCCAGGCTGTTGTACTCGGTAATCTGCGTGACACCCGGCGCGCTCGAATACGGTTAGGCCGCCCTGCACCACAGATTGGGAAGCCTCCGCCGACGCCATCCATGGAACCTCGCCACCGGATGCCGGCAGCGGAGTTCCCGATTCAGGGTGTCAGGAAGCCTTGTCCGGCATAGTCCACCTGATAGCAATTCCCGAACGTTTTCACCTCGGTGGAGAAGAAGCCGATGTGAACCTTCCACGCCGATACGCCGTAGAACTGGATGAAGCAGACAAGCGCTCGGCCATCCGAAGCGAGCAGCAACGTATGGCGTGCGCTGCCGACCCGGAACTCGAATGGCAGATCCATTACGGCGTTGTCGGTGATGATGCCGACGAACGGATGATCGGGGTTATCGCCTGTGCCGCGCCAGCAGAACGTGCGGCAGGCATCGAAGCCTGCGTCTCGCATAGCGTCCGCACCGAGCGTGTGGATAGCCAGGTTAAACGCTGCCTTGGCGATCGCGCGATACACCATGCTGAGGTTGGATGAACTGCTGATCGCGACCGTATATGCACCCGGCTCAAACGTCCCGCCTTCGCCCAGGCTGGGTGTTTCGTTCAGGAGGCGGTCGAACAGTGCCACGGCCGTCTCGATGTTCTCAGCCCGAATGCGAAGCCTGTCGTCCTGGTCGACGGACATGCGCGCGTAGAGCGGCGTGCGTGCTGGATTAGGCGGGAACCTGTCCAGCCAAACGTTCGTCGGCTTGGGCCGCCACTCGTAATGTATGATGCGGACACGCGGCTCGGAGATGCGCTTGCCCACGGTGGCGATGAGAAAGCGTTTGGCCCTGTTCTCGCCCGGGTGCTTGTAGGCGGTGATCTCCCTCTGGACGTTGAAGAGGTCGATGGCGGCGTTCAGTCTGACACCATCGGCTTCGTCGGCGGCGCATGCCATGAGGCCGTTCTTCAGGCCCATCACCTGAGCCCTGAGCCGTGCAGTTACGCCTTCCAGTATCTCGACTTCGTAGGCCAGCGGATCACCATCAGCAATGAGGTATAGCTGCTCTCCGGGGTGGACGCGGTAGCGCGTGCCCTTACGCTTGCGCCCGGCAGGCCCGAAGTGGATACGTGCCATGGCCAAGCCCGGGAACGCCGTCAATTCCCGTTCGCACGCCGAGAAGCGCTTGGTGTTGCAGATGCGGCAAACCAGGTCGTTCAGGACCAGGTTATCGCCTTCGCCAACAAATGCGCGCGCCAAGACGTGCTCGGCGGTGAACGGGTCTGGACCGCCGCAGTAGATGCAAGTCGTCACTGGCCGTGTGCCAGCGCGATCAGCGCGCGATAGGCCGCCTCCACCGCATCGGGATAGCGGATCGTCCTTACGACGCGCTGGAAGTTTGCTGCGCCTACGCGCCTGAAGTAGATCAGGGCACCCGTTCCCTGGCTCTTTCCGCCCTCATGCCCGAGCACGGCATCGATCCATGATTCTCGGAGAGGTGACGTCAAAACCACCTTGCCGCCAGCGTCTCAGCCTGCCGAATAATCAGATCGACTGCGGCGCGCTGAAGATCCGGCGGGTAGCCGTACTTAGCTAACAACTTGCGAACCTCGATCCGCATCTTGGCGCGGACGCTCTCCTTCCGGGTCCAATCGATAGTCGCCGAGTTCCGGATGCTGACCAAAAGTGCCTGGGCCAAGATCCGGAGCTGCTCGTGGGCCATCAAAGCCTTGGCCGAGCCGTTATCGGCGAGAGCGTCGTAGAAGGCGAGTTCCTCGTTGTTGAGACCGAGCTCCGCACCCCTGGCATTGGCCGCGCTGATCTCCTTCGCGAGGGCGATCAGCTCCTCGATCACCTCCAAACTGTCTACAGCCCGGTTGTGATAGCGCCGCAGCGTCTCGTCCAGGCGCTCGCTCAACTTGCGAGCTTGCACGATGTTGTCCGCCGAGCGCGCCTTGATCTCGCCTGCCAGCAGCCGGCGGAGCGTCTCGACGGCAAGGTTCTTCTCCTTCGTTTTGCCGACCTCGGCCAGGAACTCGTCAGACAATACCGCGATGTCGGGACGCTCGAGCCCGGCTGCACCAAACACGTCCAGGATTCCGTCTGCCATCACCGCTCGCGACAGCAGCTGTCGAATGTCCTGCTTGATGGTGTCGCGACCCCGACCGGCACTGGCGGTGTACTTGACTAAGTTTGCGCGTAGGGCCGCCACGAGCGCAATCTCGTCCCGGCGGGTGGCCACGCGCTCATCGCCGGCACACAACGCGAACCCTATTTCCAACTCGGTCGCGACCTCGATGAATTGGTCACGGTGGTTCTTCCCGAGCAGATGCTCCAGGCATTGCTTCAGCACGGTCAATCGCCCGCCTGGGTCCGCACCGAAGAACCGGCGCCAGTCGGTGCCGCCCAAGAGGGCGAGGGCGCTTTCGAGACGGGCCAGGGTCTGGCGCACGGCCTCGTCCACATCGGGGCGCACCTGCTCCCGGTCGCCGGCGCTATACTGCGCCAGTGCTGCGCGCAGCTCGGCGCCGAGTCCGAGGTAGTCGACGATGAGGCCGCCGGGCTTGTCCCCCCAGACGCGGTTCACGCGCGCAATCGCCTGCATCAACCCGTGCCCGCGCATGGGCTTGTCGAGATAAAGCGTATGCAGCGAAGGCGCGTCGAAGCCTGTCAGCCACATGTCCCGAACGATGACGAGATCGAACCCGGAGGTCGGCTCCTTGAACCGATCCGCCAACGCCTCCAGCCGCTTCTTCGTCCGTAAATGGGGCTGGAACTCGACGGGATCGGCGCTGCCGTTGCCGGTCATGACGACCTTCAGCAGTCCCGCCCCATCGTCCCGGGGATCGGCGGAGACCCAGTCCGGCCGAAGTATGGCCAGCTGATCGTACAGTGCCACGGCAACCCGGCGGCTGATGGCAACAATCATGGCCTTGCCGCCGGCCATGGCCTCGCGCCGGCGCTCGAAGTGCGCCACGATGTCCGCCGCGATCGTGGCGATACGGTCGGGGGCGCCTACCACGGCTTCAAACCGGGCCAACTCCCCCTTGCCGCGTTCGGTAGCCGCCTCGTCGCCCTCGGCCAGCTCCTCGGCCATCGCGTCCAGCTCGACGCGCTCGTCGTCCGACAAGACGAGCCGCAGCTTCGCCAGCCGGGCCGTGTAGTGGATCGGAACGGTCGCGCCATCCGCCACCGACTGGCTCATGTCGTAGCTGTCCACCACGTCGCCGAACACGCCTTCCGTGTTGCGGTCCCGCAGCGCGATCGGCGTGCCGGTGAAGCCGACGAAGGTGGCGTTCGGCAGCGCCTGGCGCAGCATCTCGGCAAACCCGACAGCTGCTCCGGGCACCCATCACGCCGTCCGGTGCAAGCTGGTCGCCGGTCGCGGTACGCCAGCCGATCATCTCGAACCACGACAGCGCCGCAAGCTCGACGGCGGCCTCGCGCATCGAGTTGTCGGGGGTGCCGTCGTTCGCGCCCGGCGTCACGACTGGGCTCTCACGATCGTGGGCTCATGCGGCCGCAGGCAGCCACCCGTGAGTGCGAAGTGTCTCGTAGGCGATGCCGATCTGCCGACGCGAGAATCGCCGCTTGCGCTCGCTCCAGGCATAGACCTTGGCCGCTGCCGCCTCGGGATCGGCCGCGCCCTCGCGGGTCGCCACCCAATGCACGGTCGCCAGCAACTCCAGCCCGAACGGCGTCTCGAAGCCCTCGACGAGCGCCCCCACCCGGTCGAACCGGCTGCGCGTCTCGAAATCGTCCGCCAGGCGCGTCTCGGCATCCTCGACGGCGCTCGGCACCAGCTCCAGCTGCTTGTCGGGCGCGTCGCCGCCATCGTGGTAGCCGGACACGAGATGCCCCTCGATCGCGACCAGCACGTGACGAAGGTTGTCAGCATAGGGGCCGTAGATGTGCTTCTTGTAGGCCAGCTTCAGCGGCTGACCCGCCTCCTGCATGAAGTACATTAGCTTCTGCACCTCGATCAGCGTGACGAACGGGTCCATCAGCCCGGCGAGGTATCGGTTCATCAGCACCACCAGCGCAGCCCGGCCCGGCGTCATCGTGGGCACGTCGCGGGACTTCGTCGCCACCGGCGCCGCGTTCGGCTCGAACACGATCACCCGCAGGTCGTCGAGCTGCCGCAACGCCGCCTCGATCCGTGGGCGCACATCGCCCCAGCTCAACCCGCCGAGGCCGCTCCCGAGCGGGGGGATGGCGATGGAGCGTATTCCGCGCTCGCAGATCTCGGCCGCCAACGCCACCAGTCCGGAGTCGATATCCTCCATCCGGCTCTTGCCGCGCCAGTGCCGCTTGGTCGGGAAGTTGATGATGAACCGCGGGCCGCCGAGCTCGCGCATCTCCACCACGAACATGCGGCCCGGCTGCACCTCCTTGCGTGCGCAAGCCGCCTCGTAGGCGCGGAAGTTCTTGGGGTAGGCGTTCTTGAACTGAAGCGCGATGCCCCGGCCCATGATGCCGACGCAGTTGACGGTGTTGACCAAGGCTTCGGCATCGGCCCGGAGGATATCGCCGGTGGTGAACTCGATCATCGCAGCCTCCTCAGTAATACCAGCCAGGTTGAACCTCGACCCGCGGCCGATGCGAGGCGCCAGCAAGACCCGCCGCGACTCGCTGCGCCATAGGAGTTGAGTGTATCCCAATGCGCTCGACCAGGTGCCAGGGGAAGGAGTGTTCGACAAGGAACTCGGCCTGCTTCGCCTCCTTAATCTCCGGCGCGCTCCACGATTTCGACGCGACTGCTCCCCAGTTGATTTCTTCCAAATCTTCCACTAGCGACCGGAACTGGGCGTAGTAAGCGCCGGCGTTGGACAAACTGACCGCCCAGCGCCGCTGGTTCTGCTCGGCCCACCCGACTGCGGCGTGAAGGTCCGCCTCAAGATGAACGATCGGCTGCTGGCCTCCTCGATAGGCCAGGTCAGGAGCGTTAGCACAATGGATGACGTACAGCATGATCGATCTAGAACATAAGTAGAACGGGACGCAACTTCCCACATGAAGGCCGGCATGGCACGAGACAGGCAGGCTCAAGCGCCGCTGCTTGATGCCGCCCATGCCAATGACGGTCCCGCCAGATCGGCTCAGCATAGACGCGTCCGACCACAGGTGCCCGTCGCGCACGATGGACGCGAGATTATCGACATGGACGATGTGGTAGATCTTCGGGCGGGCAGGAGCCGTCATATCATGCCGCGGCGCCGGGCTGATCGGCGGTCTGCGGCAGCTCGGTCGCCCAGTCCAGCCATGCCGCGTCGTACTGCGTGCGGTCCAGGGAGAAGAGCACGCGGCTCGCCGCGAACACCGAGCCGGCAATCTCGATGTCGCCATGCTCCTCATCCAGCGAAGCGTTGAAGTCCGTGAAGTCCTCGTAGGCGGGTGCATCAGCCTGCACGGCCACGGCGGGAGCCCGGCGCCAGGCAACCTCGAACAAGAAGCTGACGAGCGTGTCGCAGAGGCCGCCCAGCATGACCGCGTGCTGCCGTTCGAGCGTGCCCCAATCCAGCGACCCGCCGTGGCGCATGTTGGGGATGTTGCTCAGCTGCGCCAGGGCCACCGCCGTGTCGTTGATGCCCTTGAGCAAGGCGATCAGGTGCAGGCTGATGTTCGCCGCCTCCGGGTGATCATCGATCGAGAAGTCGAGCGCCTCGATGACGCCGCGCATGCGGTCCGGGAACTGGTCCTTCCGGGTGAACGTCACGCCCAGCAGCGGCGCCACGGTCGCGTGCGCCGCCTCGAACAGCATTCGCACGTTCTGTAGGCAGAAAGCGGGTTGGCTCTCGATGCTGAATTCCAGGGCTTCAACATGCCGGCGCAACGGCGCGGCGCGGTCCGGGTGTGTCTCCAGAAGGCTGCGCAGCATTTGGAGCGAGTAGGGCACGGTCAGGCAGCGGCGATCTGGCGTTCGGCGTCGGCGATCCGTAGCTCACCTGAGATGAGCTTGGGCAGGAGGGTGTCGCGGAGGGTGGCCAGGGTACGGCACTGTAGCGACAGTTTCAGCACGCGCTCGTGCATCGGGCCAAAGACCCTATCGGCAGCGGCCATAAGGACGGCATTCGGAACCGCGATGACCGCCTCATCGAGGTGACGCCGCTGGATGTGCCCCATCGTGACCGCCTTCTCCGATGCGATCGATCTAAACTTCGGAAGGAAGTGCTCGACCGACTGGAACAGGAACCATCCCGGGCACGCCTGCGCGGTGACCTTGAATAGATGCTGGTTGAGCGCCCCGGGGCCATGACTCCACAGGCAGTGGATGAGGGAGCCGGACCAGGAAAATAGATGGTCGCCATCTTGGACGATGTAGTCGCCAGGTATCGATACAGAAGCCCGGTCGGACTTAGCGGTTGGGCCCGTCCTCAGATCGGCGATCTTGATGACAGGTAACGAGGCCTCCCCGGCGGCAGCGGAATACTTCTGGAGAGCGAGACCATTCAGGAACCGTCCGAGCAAGGAAATCGGACGACCGGCCCATCCCTCAGGCACGCCCCCCTCGCCAAAGCTGTCCGGGAACAAAGTGGCAATCTCGTCAGGTAGGCCGGTTGAACGACCGTCAGCGCGGGCGTGGACGGGGTCGAAGTCGACAAACCAGCTGTTGAACAGCGCCCGCACCATCGCCTCCAGCGTCTCCGTCTTACGGCGGGTCAGCTCAATCCGACTATCGAGAGCAAGAAGGAGGCTCAGAATGCGATCTTGCTCGCCTAGTGCCGGAAGATGAAGCTGAATGGTCCTTGCTGACCCAACGTTGAAGTGTTGCTGTACTGCGCCCACAGTGTGCGCCGAGATATGATGGGTTGCCGATGAGTTGATGACATAAGCGATGTATTCCGGCCGCACTCGCTTACCTGCCCGGAGTATTACCAGATCAGAGCAGTTCGCCTCCGCTAGCGAGGCAGGCACGACCGCGCATGCACCTGGCCTACCAGTACGAACAATTACAATATCACCCGGGCTCAGCGCTGATTTCCTGAGTTTAGAGTGGAAATCGGGACTAATGAACCTGATGTCCTGCAGGTTAAGTGAGAACGGTCGAACGTTCAGCGATCGAAGAAATGGGATTCCACCGTCGACATACTGATCTGCCATTAAGCCTACGTGTCCGACAGTAATGTCATCGCAGATCTGATCTAGCGTTACGACCTCCCACTCACCACCCATAACCAACCCTAACCAGCGCCTTCCGTATCCGCTCGTCCAACACCGCGCCCTCGGCAATCTGCTCCCGCAATGTCTCAGTCAGCCGGGCCATCCGCACCTCAAACGGCTCATCCTCCGCCGCCGCCGCCGCCGCGCCCACATAACGCCCGGGCGTTAGCACGTGCCCCTGCACCGCGATCTCCGCCGTCGTGGCCGATCTGGCGAAGCCGGGCTCATCGGCGTAGCGGCCACCCACTTCCCGCCACGCATGATACGTGTCAGCCACCCGCGCAATATCCACCTCGGCCAGCACCTTCAGCGTCCGGCTCTGCATGGTCCCTAGACCGGTTGCGTTGATGAACAGCGTCTCCCGCCGGCGGTCCCGCAGCGTCTTGTCGCGCACCAGGCCGTTCGACTTGTCGCGCGTCAGGAACCAGAGGCACACCGGAATCTGCGTCGTGAAGAACAGCTGCCCCGGCAGGCTAACTATGCAGTCCACCAAGTCGGCCTCAATGATCGCGCGGCGGATGTCGCCCTCGCCCGACTGTTGGCTGGACAGCGCGCCGTTGGCCAGCACGAACCCGGCGTAGCCATGCGGTGCCAGGTGATGGATGAAGTGCTGCACCCAGGCGAAGTTCGCGTTCCCGGCGGGCGGCACGCCATACTGCCACCGCTCCCCGGTGCGCAGCTTCTCGCCGCCCCAGTCGCTGTCGTTGAACGGCGGGTTGGCCAGCACGAAATCCGCCTTGAGGCCGGGGTGCAGGTCCTCGTGGAACGTGTCCGCCCACTTGGGCCCGAGGTTCGCCTCGATCCCGCGGATCGCGAGGTTCATCTTCGCCAGCCGCCAGGTGGTGGCGTTGCTCTCCTGTCCGAAGACGGAGATGTGGTCCGCGGTGCCCTCATGGGCTGCCACGAACCGTTCCGACTGCACGAACATCCCGCCCGAGCCGCAGCACGGGTCATAGACCCGGCCCTTGAACGGCTGCAGCATCTCCACCAGCAGCCGCACCACGCAGCCCGCCGTATAGAACTGCCCGCCGCGCTTGCCCTCGGCAATTGCGAACTGCCCCAGGAAGTATTCGTAGACCCGGCCCAGCGTGTCCTGCCCGTGATGCGCGTCCTGGAACGTCAAGTCGGAGAACAGCTTGATCACCTCGCCCAGCCTGGTCTGTTCCAGCTCCGGCCGGGCGTAGTTCTTCGTCAGCACGCCGCGCAGCGCCGGGTTCTCGGCCTCGATGGCGAGCATGGCGGTGTCGATCAACGCGCCGATCGTCGGCTCTACGCTGGTGGCGCGCTCCTTCAGCCACGACCAGCGGGCATGCTCCGGCACCCAGAACACCCGTTCGGCCGTGTAGGCGTCGCGCTCCTCCGCAAGCTCCTCCG
>CAXSHI010000040.1:0-26425 GCA_964236755.1 uncultured Acetobacteraceae bacterium | reverse complement strand
GCTATGGGCGCGACCTCGCCCGCGGCACGCCGGTCAACATCGGCGAGGCTGTCGGGGTGATTGCGGCGCAGTCGATCGGTGAGCCGGGCACGCAGCTCACGATGCGCACGTTCCACATCGGCGGCGCGGCGCAGCGTGGCGCCGAGGTCAGCAGCGTGGAGGCAAGCCACGACGGCATGGTGCAGATCAAGAACCGCAACGTCGTGCAGAACAGCCAGAACGTGCCGGTGGTGATGTCGCGCAACTGCGAGATGATCCTGCTGGACGACAAGGGGCGGGAGCGCGCTCGCTTCCGCGTGCCATACGGCGCGCGGCTGCTGGCCGACGAGGGTGCTGCGGTGTCGCGCACGCAGAAGCTGGCGGAGTGGGACCCCTACACCCTGCCGATCATCACGGAGCGTGCCGGGTCGGTCGAGTACCTCGACCTCTTGGACGGGGTGACGATCGTCGAGCGGATGGACGAGGTGACGGGCCTCACCTCCCGCGTGGTGGTGGACTACAAGCAGCAGGCCAAGGGCGTGGATCTGCGTCCGCGCCTGCAGCTGAAGGACGCCTCGGGCGAGGTGGTGCGGCTGCCGAACGGGGCGGAGGCGCGGTACTTCCTGAACCCGGACAGCATCCTGTCCGTGGAGAATGGGGCAACCGTAGCGGCCGGCGACGTGCTGGCGCGCATTCCGCGGGAAGGCAGCAAGACGCGCGACATCACCGGCGGCTTGCCACGGGTGGCGGAGCTGTTCGAGGCGCGCAAGCCCAAGGACCACGCGATCATCGCCGAGATGGATGGCCGGGTGGAGTTCGGAAAGGACTACAAGGCGAAGCGCCGGGTCATTGTGAAGAACGACGAGACCGGCGAGGACACCGAGTACCTGATCCCGAAGGGCAAGCACGTCAGCGTGCAGGAGGGCGACTTCGTCCGCCGGGGCGACCCGTTGGTCGATGGGCCGCGCGTGCCGCACGACATTCTCAAGGTGCTGGGCGTCGAGGCGCTGTCGGACTACCTGGTGAACGAAATCCAGGACGTCTATCGGCTGCAGGGCGTAAAGATCAACGATAAGCACATCGAGGTCATTGTCCGGCAGATGCTGCAGAAGGTGGAAATCCTGGAACCTGGCGACACCACGTATTTGTCGGGCGAGCAGGTGGACCGGCTGGAGTTCGAGGCGGAGAACGAGAAGCGCCTGAAGCTGGAGGAACGCGCCGCCACGGCGATGCCGGTGCTGCAGGGCATCACCAAGGCCAGCCTGCAGACGCACAGCTTCATCAGCGCCGCATCGTTCCAGGAAACGACCCGCGTGCTGACCGAGGCGGCGACGGCAGGCAAGGTCGATAACCTGCTAGGCCTAAAGGAAAACGTGATCGTGGGACGCTTGATCCCCGCGGGCACAGGCAGCGTGATGAACCGCCTGCGCTCGGTCGCGGCCGGACGCGACCAGCAACGGCTGCGTCCGGACGTTCCGGCCATCACCGACCGGACGGCTGCTGAGTAGCCTGGCTTCGGCCTGAGAAGGGGGTGGCAGCGCATGCAATGCTGCCCCCTTACTGGCTTGGCTTCAACGGGTCTTTAAGGCTTGACTAACACCGGGTGCGGACGTAGGTATCGCGCCCTCGACCACCCTCAATGATTGTGAGGCGGTCGTCGCTAGATATTGAACGTGCACGGTGCCGCACCCGGTTTCGGGGCCCAAGGCCGTGCATAGCAGGGTTCCACGCGGTCAGTTTCCGTGTCGGCGTGCTTTATGTTCAGCGACGATGCAGCCGAGCCGATTGGGTAGGCCACACAAAGGATCGGAAGTCGCGTATGCCGACCATCAACCAGTTGATTGCCAATGGGCGCGAGCCCGCCGCGAAGCGCAACAAGGTGCCGGCCTTGCAGGGTTGCCCGCAGAAGCGCGGCGTCTGCACGCGCGTTTACACGACTACGCCCAAGAAGCCGAACTCCGCGTTGCGCAAGGTCGCCAAGGTGCGCCTGACCAACGGCTATGAGGTGGTGAGCTACATCCCCGGTGAGGGCCACAATCTACAGGAGCACAGCGTCGTGTTGATCCGCGGCGGGCGCGTCAAGGACTTGCCGGGCGTGCGGTATCATATCCTGCGCGGCGTGTTGGACACCCAGGGCCTTCCGAAGCGTCGTCAGCGCCGGTCGCTGTACGGCGCGAAGCGGCCGAAGTAAGAGGAGCGGGCGATGAGCCGACGCCGCCGCGCGGTCAAGCGCGACATCCTGCCGGACGCGAAGTTCGGCGACGTGGTGATCACGCGCTTCATGAATGCGCTGATGTACGACGGCAAGAAGTCTGCCGCAGAGGGCATCGTGTATGGCGCGCTTGACGTGCTGAAGAAGCGGGGGGGCAACGCGGCTGATCCGGTCCGCATGTTCCACGAGGCACTGGACAACGTGAAGCCCGCCGTCGAGGTCCGCAGCCGCCGGGTCGGTGGAGCCACCTATCAGGTGCCGGTCGAGGTGCGCACCGAGCGTCGCCAGGCCCTGGCGATCCGCTGGATCATCGACAGCGCGCGCAAGCGCGGCGAGCACACGATGGAGGACCGGCTGTCGCACGAGCTTCTGGATGCCGTGAATAACCGCGGCTCGGCGGTGAAGAAGCGTGAGGACACGCACCGCATGGCGGAGGCGAACAAGGCTTTCAGCCACTATCGCTGGTAGCCCCGAGACGGCGCAGCCTTCTCGGCAAGGCTGCGCGCCGACGACTGCAACCCAACCTGCCCCCCAATTCCCATTGACCGGCGGGCGACGGAGATATGACGATGGCCAAGGCGAAATTTGAACGTAACAAGCCGCATTGCAACATCGGCACCATCGGTCACGTGGACCACGGCAAGACGTCGCTGACCGCGGCGATTACCAAGATCCTGGCGAAGACCGGCGGCGCCACGTACACGGCATACGACCAGATCGACAAGGCTCCCGAGGAGCGCGCCCGCGGCATCACGATCTCTACCGCGCACGTCGAGTACGAGACGGCAAACCGGCACTACGCCCACGTCGATTGCCCCGGCCACGCCGACTACGTGAAGAACATGATTACCGGTGCGGCGCAGATGGACGGCGCCATCCTGGTGGTAAGCGCCGCCGACGGTCCGATGCCGCAGACGCGCGAGCACATCCTGCTGGCTCGCCAGGTCGGTGTGCCCGCCCTGGTCGTGTTCCTCAACAAGGTGGACATGGTCGATGACCCAGAGTTGCTGGAACTCGTGGAGATGGAGGTGCGCGAGCTGCTGTCCTCCTACCAGTTCCCGGGCGATGACATCCCGATCATTAAGGGATCGGCGTTGAACGCTCTTGAGGACAAAAGCCCAGACCTCGGCGAGAAGGCGGTGCTTGAGCTGATGGCGGCGGTTGACGCCTATATCCCGCAGCCGGTTCGGGCGACCGAGCGGCCGTTTTTGATGCCGATCGAGGACGTGTTCAGCATCTCCGGCCGCGGCACCGTCGTGACTGGCCGCATCGAGCGCGGCATCGTCAACGTGGGCGACGAGGTCGAGATCGTCGGCATCAAGAACACGGTGAAGACCATCGTCACCGGCGTCGAGATGTTCCGCAAGTTGCTGGACCGCGGCGAGGCGGGCGACAACATCGGCGCGCTGCTGCGCGGCACGAAGCGCGAGGATGTGGAGCGCGGCCAGGTGTTGGCCAAGCCCGGCAGCATCACGCCCCACACGCAGTTCAAGGCCGAGGCTTACGTGCTGACCAAAGAAGAGGGTGGTCGCCACACGCCGTTCTTCACCAACTACCGCCCGCAGTTCTATTTCCGCACCACGGACGTGACCGGCGTGGTGCAGCTGCCGGAAGGCACGGAGATGGTGATGCCCGGCGACAACGTGTCGATGGACGTCGAGCTGATCGCGCCCATCGCCATGGACGAGGGGCTGCGGTTCGCGATCCGTGAGGGTGGCCGGACAGTCGGCGCCGGCGTCGTCGCCAGCATCACGAAGTAAGCCGCCTCGCCTGACCGCAGCGCCGCGAACCTGGATTGAAGTATTATGGACAACCAGAACATCCGCATTCGCCTCAAGGCGTACGATCACCGCGTGCTGGACAATAGCACGCGGGAGATCGTGAACACGGCGAAGCGCACGGGTGCCCGGGTTCGTGGGCCGATCCCTTTACCGACGCACATCGAACGGTTCACGGTGAACCGTTCGCCGCACGTCGATAAGAAAAGCCGGGAGCAGTTCGAGATCCGGACTCATCGCCGGTTGCTCGACATTGTGGAGCCGACGCCGCAGACGGTGGATGCGTTGATGAAGCTCGACCTCGCCTCCGGCGTGGACGTCGAGATCAAGCTGTAGGGCCGGGCCGATGCGCACTGGATTGATCGCGAAGAAGCTGGGCATGACCCGGATGTTCAAGGACGACGGCACGCATGTGCCGGTGACGGTCCTACATCTGGACCAAGTGCAGGTCGTCGATACGCGGACGCAGGAGCGGGATGGTTATACGGCCATCCAGCTCGGCTGGGGCAAGGCCAAGGTGAAGAACGTTAGCAACCCCAACAAGGGGCACTATGCCCGGGTCAAGGTGGAGCCAAAGGCGAAGCTGGTCGAGTTCCGGGTCGCGCCAGACGCCTTGCTGGAGTCCGGCCAGACTTTGACGGCCGCGCATTTCGTGGTGGGCCAGAAGGTGGACGTTTGCGGCGTCACCAAAGGCAAAGGGTTTGCCGGCGCCATGAAGCGTTGGAATTTCCGCGGTCTTGAAGCGAGCCACGGCGTGTCGGTCAGCCATCGCAGCCACGGTTCGACCGGCAACCGGCAGGATCCCGGCAAAACGTTCAAGAACAAGAAGATGGCCGGGCATCTGGGCGTCGAGCGCGTCACAACGCTGAACGTGGAAGTGGCCGGCATCGACGCTGACCGGGGCCTGATTATGGTCCGTGGCGCGGTGCCCGGCTCCAAAGGCGAGTTCGTGAGGATTCGCGATGCGATCAAGAAGGTCCGCCCAGCAGAGGTGCCTTACCCGGCGTCGATCCTGGCGGTGGCCGGCCCTGACGCAGTGCAGCCGCAGGAGCCTGCGTGATGCAGATCGACATCAAGACCCTGGACAACGGCTCTGCAGGATCGGCCGAGTTGCCGGATGCGCTGTTTGCCGCGCAGCCCCGCCGGGACATCATCGCCCGGGTCATCGCGTGGCAGCTCGCCAAGCGGCGGGCGGGCACGCATAAGACCAAGGGCATGGGCGAGGTGTCCGGCACCACGAAGAAGCCTTACAAGCAGAAAGGCACCGGCAACGCCCGGCAGGGCAGTCTACGTGCGCCGCAATTCCGCACCGGCGGCCGGGTGCATGGCCCGGTGGTCCGCAGCCATGCATTCGACCTGCCGAAGAAGGTGCGTCGCCTGGGCCTGATCAGCGCGCTGTCGCTCAAGCAGGCCGAGGGCAAGCTGGTCGTCCTGGACAGCGTGGCCGGGGGCACAGGCAAGACCCGGGACCTCGCCGGCAAGATCAGTGGCCTGGGCTGGACCTCGGCGTTGGTGATCGACGGCGCGGTGGACATCGCCTTTCGCCGGGCGAGCGCCAACATCGTGGGCGTCGATGTGCTGCCCACGGTCGGCGCCAACGTCTATGACATCATCCGGCATGATTGGTTGGTCGTCACCACAGCCGGGATTGAGGGCCTCAAGGAGCGCCTGGCATGAGCGTCTCGCAAGTCCATGCCGCCCGGCGGCGTGCCGAAACCATGTCGCGCGAGGCGATGTACGAAGTCATCCGTAGCCCGGTGATCACCGAGAAGGCAACTGCGCTTTCAGAAATTGGGCAATTTGTGTTCCGCGTCGCCATCAATGCGACAAAGCCCGAGATTAAGAAATCGGTCGAGACGCTGTTCGGCGTCACCGTGGTTTCGGTCAACACCTTGGTGCAGAAGGGCAAGACCAAGCGGTTCCGGGGACGTCCGGGCGTGCGCTCGGATGTGAAAAAGGCATACGTGCAGCTCGCCGAGGGACAGTCGATCGACATGTCCACCGGGCTGAGCTAGCCGAAGGGTAGCGACGAATGGCACTCAAGCAATTCAATCCCGTCACCGCCAGCCTGCGCGGCACGGTGCTGATCGACCGCAGCGAGCTGTGGAAGGGCAAACCGGTCAAGACGCTGACCGAAGGCAAGAGCAAGTCCGGCGGGCGCAATAACCACGGCCGGACGACCTCGTTCTTCCGCGGTGGTGGTCACAAGCAGACCTATCGCCATGTCGATTTCAAGCGGCGCAAGTTCGACATCGCGGCGACGGTCGAGCGCCTGGAGTACGACCCGAACCGCTCGGCGTTCATCGCCTTGGTCAAGTACGACGACGGCGAGCTGTCCTACATCATCGCGCCGCAGCGGTTGCGGGCCGGCGACAAGGTGGTGGCCGGGAGCCGCGTCGATATCAAGCCCGGCAACGCCATGCCGATGGCGGCGATCCCGGTGGGGACGATCATCCACAACGTCGAGATGAAGATGGGCGCCGGCGGCAAGATGGCGCGGGCCGCAGGCACCTATGCGCAGCTGGTCGGCAAGGATGCAGGCTATGCGCAGGTCAAGCTGCAGTCTGGCGAACTTCGCCTGGTGCGGGCCGAGTGCATGGCGACGGTGGGTGCCGTGTCCAACCCGGACAACCAGAACCAGAGCATCGGCAAGGCTGGGCGCTCGCGGTGGCTCGGGCGGCGTCCGCACAACCGCGGCGTCGTGATGAACCCGGTCGATCACCCGCACGGCGGCGGCGAGGGGCGCACCTCAGGAGGGCGGCATCCTGTCACGCCGTGGGGCAAGCCGACAAAAGGGTACAAGACCCGCGTCAACAAGCGCACGGACGGCATGATTATCCGGCGCCGTCCGAAGGGAAAGCACTGACCATGGCGCGTTCCGTATGGAAGGGTCCCTTCGTGGACGGCTACCTGCTGGGCAAGGCTGATGCCGCCCGGGCGTCTGGCCGCAACGAGATCATCAAGATCTGGTCGCGGCGCTCGACGATCCTGCCGCAGTTCGTAGGCCTGACGTTCGGCGTCTATAACGGGCACAAGTTCCTGCCGGTGCAGGTGTCGGAGAACATGGTGGGCCACAAGTTCGGCGAGTTCTCGCCGACGCGGACGTTCACCGGGCATTCGTCCGACAAGAAGGCGAGGCGGGGCTGAGATGAGCAAGCCGAAGATTCCCCGGGCGCTGCCGGAGCATGAGGCGCAATGCGTCGTGCGCAATATCCGCATCAGCCCGCAGAAGCTCAACCTGGTGGCCGGGCTGATCCGCAATCAGCCGGCGAGCCAAGCGGTGGCGACGCTGACGTTCAGCAAGCGGCGCATCGCGCAGCAGGTGCGAAAGGCATTGGAAAGCGCCATCGCCAATGCCGAGAACAATCACCAGCTCGACGTGGACCGTCTGGTCGTGACGCGGGCCGAGGTCGGTAAGTCCATCGTCATGCGCCGGTTCATGGCGCGCGGCCGCGGCCGCGCGTCGCGCATCGAGAAGTGGTTCAGCCACTTGCGCATCGTGGTGTCCGAGCAGCAGCAGGCGCCCGCGGCGCCGGCGACACAGCAGAAGGCGGCGTAGGCCATGGGTCACAAGGTCAATCCGATCGGGCTGCGGCTCGGTATCAACCGCACCTGGGACAGCCGCTGGTATGCGGGCGCCGACTACTCGAAGCTGCTGCTCGCCGACCTTGAACTGCGCACCCACCTGCGCGCGAAGCTGGCCGGGGCCGGCGTGTCGCGCGTGGTGATCGAGCGCCCGGCGAAGAAGCCGCGCGTCACGATCTATGCGGCGCGGCCCGGCGTGGTGATCGGCAAAAAGGGCCAGGACATCGAGATGCTGCGCAAGGACCTGGCCCGGATGGCCAAGTCCGAGGTGTCGCTGAACATCGTCGAAATCCGCAAGCCGGAGATCGATGCGACCCTGGTTGCCGAGAACATCGCGCAGCAGCTGGAGCGCCGGGTGGCGTTCCGCCGGGCGATGAAGCGGGCGGTGCAGTCGGCGATGCGGCTCGGTGCCCAGGGCATCCGGATCAACTGCGGCGGGCGGCTCGGCGGCGCAGAGATCGCGCGGACGGAGTGGTATCGTGAGGGCCGCGTGCCGCTGCACACCTTGCGCGCCGACATCGACTTCGGCACGGCGACGGCCAAGACCACCTACGGCACGTGCGGTGTGAAGGTGTGGATCTTCAAGGGTGAGATCCTGGCCAACGATCCGCTCGCGCAGGATCGCCGCGCCGCCGAGCAGGCGCCGCAGCGTTAAGAGGAACCTGGACCATGATGTCTCCCAAGCGGACAAAGTACCGCAAGGCCCACAAGGGCCGCATCCACGGCCTGGCGAAGTCAGGCACCAGCCTAAACTTCGGCGCGTTCGGCCTTAAGGCGTTGGAGCCTGAGCGGATCACCGCCCGGCAGATCGAGGCGGCGCGGCGCGCCATCACCCGCTCGATGAAGCGGGCAGGGCGCGTGTGGATACGCATGTTCCCGGACGTGCCGGTGTCGCAGAAGCCCGCCGAAGTCCGCATGGGTTCCGGCAAGGGAAGCCCGGAGTTCTGGGTTTGCCGGATCAAGCCCGGCCGCATCATGTTCGAGATCGACGGCGTGTCGCCGGAGTTGGCGCGCGAGGCGCTGACGCTCGGCGCGGCGAAGCTGCCGATTCGCACCAAGTTCGTGACGCGGATCGGGGAAGCCTAGCCATGACCAAGCCAGCCGACATCCGCGCCAAAGGGGCGGACAACCTGTCCACCATGCTGCTGGACCTGCGGAAGGAGCAGTTCAACCTGCGCTTCCAGCGGGCGACGGGGCAGACCGAGGGCGTGGGCCGCGTGCGCCAGGTGCGGCGCGACATCGCCCGCGTGAAGACGATCATGTCGGAGCAGAAGCGGTCCGCCGCCCAAGGCTCCGCCCAGAAAACCACCTAGAGGAGACGGACGATGCCGAAGCGCGTCCTGACCGGGCGAGTGACCAGCGACAAGATGGACAAGACCATAACGGTCCTGGTCGAGCGCCGCGTCATCCATCCGCTGTACAAGAAGTTCATCCGCTTGTCGAAGAAGTATGCGGCGCACGACGACACCAACCAGTGCAAGGTGGGCGATGTCGTGCGCATCGAGGAGTGCCGGCCGATCAGCAAGCGCAAGACCTGGATGCTGGTCGAGCGCAACGGCGAGTTCGTGTCGCCGCCCGCAGGCTTCACCATCGCCTACAATCCGTCCCGTGCCGCTCCGGCGCAGGCCGAAGCACCCGTGGCTCAGGCGTAGGAGCCATTAGATGATCCAGGTCGAATCCAACCTCGAAGTCGCCGACAACTCCGGCGCCCGGCGCGTGCAGTGCATCAAGGTGCTCGGCGGGTCGAAGCGGAAGACGGCATCGGTGGGCGATGTGATCGTCGTGTCCATCAAGGAGGCCATCCCGCGCGGCAAGGTGAAGAAGGGCGACGTGCACCAGGCGGTGATTGTGCGCACGTCGTTCCCGGTGCGCCGGGCTGATGGCAGCGCCATCCGCTTCGACCGCAACGCGGCTGTGCTGATCACCAAGGCGCAGGAGCCTATCGGCACCCGCATATTCGGCCCGGTGGTGCGCGAGCTGCGCGGGCGCAAGTTCATGAAGATCATCTCGCTCGCCCCTGAGGTGCTGTGATGGCGGCGCGCATTCGCAAGGGCGACACGGTGGTCGTGATCACCGGCTCCGACAAAGGCAAGCGCGGCGAGGTGCTGCGCGTGCTGCCGAAGGATGGGCGGGCGGTGGTGCAGGGCGTGAACATCGCCAAGAAGCACACGAAGCCGCAAGGCATGGGCAAGCCCGGCGGCATCGTCGAGCAAGAGGCGACGATCCACCTGTCGAATGTCATGCTGGTCGATCCGAAGACAGACAAGCCGACGCGCGTCGGGTTCCGGGTGCTGGATGACGGCCGTAAGGTCCGCGTTTCGCGGCTTGGCGGCGCTGTGATCGAGGGTTAAGGCGATGGGCGAGACGACTGAAACCACGGCGCCGGGCCAAGCGCGCGAGATGTCGCGCATGCAGCAGCGATACAATTCTGAGATCAAGGCGAAGCTGCAGGCCGAGTTCGACTACAAGAACCCGATGCAGGTGCCAAAGCTTGAGAAAATCGTTATCAACATGGGCGTGGGCGAGGCGGCGGGCGACCAGAAGAAGCTCGACGCCGCATTGGCCGAACTCACGCTGATCGCCGGGCAGAGGCCGGTCAAGACGCTGGCGAAGAAGGCGATTGCCGGCTTCAAAATCCGCGAAGGCTTGCCCATTGGCTGCAAGGTGACACTGCGCAAATCCCGGATGTTCGAGTTCCTGGACCGGCTGGTGACGATTGCCCTGCCGCGGGTGCGCGACTTCCGCGGCATCCCAGCGGGCAAGGGTTTCGATGGCCGGGGCAACTTCGCCATGGGGCTGAAGGAGCAGATCATCTTCCCGGAGATCGACTACGACAAGGTGACCGACATCCGCGGCATGGACATCGTGTTCGTGACCACGGCCAAGACCGACGCTGAGGCGAAGGCGCTGCTCAAGGCGTTCGACGTGCCGTTCGCCGCCTGAGCCGGGTTTCAACGCAATTGGAAAACCGCCATTGTTCCCGGTTGGGGCGCGGCAGGTTCCGAGGAGTATAGCAAATGGCCAAGACATCGTCGGTGAACCGCAATCTGAAGCGGGAGCGCATGGCGTCGCGCGACAAGTCGAAGCGTTCCGACCTCAAGGCTCAAGTCATGGACCGGACGGCGCCGGTCGAGGACCGGTTCGAGGCGTCGATGAAGCTGGCGCAGCTGCCGCGCAATGGCGCCGCGGTGCGCGTGCGCCTGCGCTGCGCGCTGACCGGCCGGGCACGCGGCAACTATCGGAAATTCAAGCTGTCCCGCAACATGCTGCGCGCCCTGGCGAGTTCGGGCCAGTTGCCCGGCATGGTCAAGGCGAGCTGGTAGGAGGACCGCCGCATGTCGATGTCCGATCCGTTGGGTGACATGATCACCCGCATCCGCAACGCCCAGCGCAGCCGGCACACCATGTGCGTGGCGCCTGCGTCCAAGCTGCGGGCGAACGTGCTTGAGGCGCTGAAGCGCGAAGGCTTCATCCGCGGCTATGCTGCCGAGGAGCTGCGCCCGGGCGTGGCCCAGCTGCGCATCGAGCTGAAGTACAGCGAGGGCGAGCCGGTGATCAAGGAGATCACCCGGGTCTCGAAACCGGGCCGCCGGGTGTATTCCAAGATCAAGGAACTGCCCCGGGTTTATGCCGGGCTGGGCGTTTCCATTCTTTCGACGCCGCGCGGCGTGCTGAGCGATGGCGAGGCCCGCGCCGCCAATGTCGGCGGCGAAGTCTTGTTCCGCGTCTTCTAAAGGGGGGCACACGATGTCTCGCGTAGGCAAGTATCCCGTCACCGTCCCGAGCGGCGTCGATGTGGCCGTGGTGGACCGGGTGCTGACCACCAAGGGCAAGCTCGGCACCATGTCGCTGCCGTTGACTGACCATGTCGATGCGGTGATCGAGGGCAACGAGGTGACGATCCGGCCGCGGAGCAACGAGAGTCAGGCGCGCATGATGTGGGGCACCACGCGCGCCCTGCTGGCCGCCATGGTGCAGGGCGTGTCGGTCGGCTACACCAAAACGCTGGAGATCACCGGCACCGGGTTCCGCGCCAGCGTGCAAGGCAAGAACCTGGTGATCAACCTGGGGTTCTCACATGACGTGGTGTATCCGGTGCCGCCGGGCATCACGATCACGACGCCGCGCCCCACGGCCATCACGCTCACCGGGGTGGACAAGCGCCAGGTGGGCCAGGTCGCGGCCGAGATCCGCCGATATCGCCCGCCGGAGCCTTACAAGGGCAAGGGCGTGAAGTACGAGGGTGAGCAGATCCGGCGCAAGGAAGGCAAGAAGAAGTAAGATGAGCGCACCACAGGATCTCAAGACCCGGCGCCGCGAGCGCCTTCGCTACCAGTTGCGGCAGAAGTCGGCTGGTCGGCCGCGCTTGTCGGTGTTCCGCTCGGGCAAGCACATCTATGCTCAGGTGATCGACGACGCGACCCGCACTACTCTTGCCGCGGCATCGAGTCTGGACAAGGGGCTGCGCGAGTCGCTCAAGACTGGCGCGGACAAGGACGCTGCGGCGGCCGTCGGTAAGCTGGTGGCCGAGCGGGCCATTGGGGCCGGGGTGAGCTTGGTCGTGTTCGACCGTGGCGCTTACCTGTACCACGGCCGCGTCAAGGCGCTGGCCGATGCCGCCCGCGAGGGCGGGCTGGCCTTTTAAAGGCCATTCTTAGGGAATGACACATGGCACGTGAAGCAAGGGACGGCGGCCGCGGTGGTCGTGACCGGGACCGCGACCGGGACGGCGACGACCTGATCGACAAGCTTGTCACCATCAACCGGGTGGCCAAGGTGGTGAAGGGCGGGCGGCGTTTCGCGTTTGCTGCCCTGGTGGTGGTCGGCGACCAGAAAGGCCGCGTCGGCTATGGCGCTGGCAAAGCGCGCGAGGTGCCGGAGGCGATCCGCAAGGCCACCGAGCGGGCCAAGAAGACGATGATCCGGGTGCCGATGAAAGAAGGCCGCACCCTGCACCATGACGTCGAGGGCACGTTCGGCGCCGGGCATGTGGTCCTGCGCTCCTGCACCGCGGGCACGGGCATCATCGCCGGTGGGCCGATGCGCGCGGTGTTTGAGACGCTGGGCATCGGCGACGTGGTGGCGAAGTCGCTCGGCAGCCGTAATCCACATAACATGGTGAAGGCCACCTTTGCCGCGTTGCAACGGTGCGGCAGCCCACGCAGCGTCGCGGCCCGGCGCGGCAAGAAGGTGTCCGACATTCTAGGCCGTCGCGACGCAGCCGGGGAGGGTGCAGATGTCTGACCCTGCAGCGCCGAAGAAGGCCACCGTCCGGTTCACGCAGGTCGCGTCCGGCCTGGGCCGCAAGAAGGATCAAATCCAGACGCTGACCGGATTGGGCCTGGGCAAGCTGCGGCGGACCCGGGAGCTTGAGGATACCCCGGCAGTGCGCGGCATGCTGCGCAAGGTCGCACACCTGGTGCGGGTGGAGGAATAGCCGTGAAGCTGAACGAGATACGCGACAACCCCGGCGCCCACCTCAAGTCGAAGCGGCTTGGTCGCGGCATCGGCTCCGGCAAGGGCAAGACGTCCGGCAAGGGTGTCAAGGGCCAGAAGGCGCGCGAAGGCGTCGCGTTGAACGGGTTCGAGGGTGGGCAGCTGCCGATCTACCGGCGCTTGCCGAAGCGCGGGTTCCACAACATGTTCCGCAAGGAATATGCGCCGGTCAACCTGGGCGCGATTGAGAAAGCGTTGGAATCGGGCCGGCTGCCTGCCGACCAGCCGATCACGGCGGAGACGTTGCAGACGGCGGGGCTGGCACGGCTGAACAAGGTGGACGGCGTTCGCCTCCTTGCCATGGGTTCGGTGACGCGGGCGATCGCGATCACCGTGTCCGGCGCGTCGGCTGCGGCCATTGCGGCCGTCGAGGCGGCGGGCGGCTCGGTCACGGTGCTTCGCCCGGCGGCTCCTCCCGACAGTCCATCGCCATAAAGCTTCAATGAAGGCTTGCGTCCTTAAGGCGGCCCGCGGCACAGTTTGGTCAATGGCGATGCCTCGGTCCTGTTAGGGGCCGTTGCCGGTATCGCGACTGCAAAAGGGGACGGTCCATGGCCTCAGCGGCCGAGCAGCTTGCGGCAAACCTTAATCTCGGCACGCTCGGGAAGGCCACCGAGCTGAAGTCACGCATCTGGTTCACCTTGGGCGCCTTGCTGGTCTATCGCATCGGCACCTACATCCCGGTGCCTGGCGTCGATGCGTCGGTGATGGGCGAGCTTCTGGCCCAGCATGGCGGCGGCATCCTGGGCATGTTCGATATGTTCAGCGGCGGCGCGCTCGGGCGCATGACGGTGTTCGCCCTCAACATCATGCCTTACATCAGCGCGAGCATCATCGTCCAGCTGATGTCCGCTGCGGTGCCGTCGCTCGAAACCCTCAAGAAGGAGGGGGAGAGTGGGCGCAAGAAGCTCAATCAATACACCCGCTACCTGACGGTGCTGATCGCCTTGGTGCAGTCCTACGGCATCGCGGTCGGGTTGGAGGGGATGCGCGGCGCGTTCGGCTCCGCGGTGATCGACCCCGGCCTGTTCTTCCGGCTGTCCTGCGTCATCACACTGGTGGGCGGGACGATGTTCCTGATGTGGCTGGGCGAGCAGATCACGGCGCGTGGCGTCGGCAACGGCACAAGCCTGATCATCTTCGCCGGCATCGTCGCCAACCTGCCGCATGCCTTGGCCAACCTGCTGGAACTCGGGCGTACCGGCGCCTTGTCTCCAGTGTTCATCCTCGCCTTCATGGTGATCGCCGTCGCGGTGATCGCCTTTGTGGTGTTCATGGAGCGGGCGCAGCGCCGGGTGAACATCCAATACCCGAAGCGTCAGGTTGGGCAGCGCATGTTCGGCGGCGACAGCACGCATATGCCGCTCAAGGTCAACACGGCCGGGGTGATCCCGCCAATTTTCGCCAGTTCGATCCTGCTGATCCCAGCCACCATCGCCGGGTTCTCGCAGAACAATCCTGACTCTTGGCTGGCCTGGATCGGACAGAAGCTGGGCCACGGCGAGCCGCTGTACATGCTCGCCTATGCCGGCATGATCATCTTCTTCTCTTATTTCTACACGGCCGTGGTGTTCAACCCGCAGGAAACGGCGGACAACTTGAAGAAGTACGGCGGGTTCATCCCGGGGGTTCGGCCCGGCTCCAACACCGCGGACTACTTCGACACGATTCTGGCCCGGCTGACGACGGTGGGCGCGCTCTACTTGTGCGTCGTATGCATGCTGCCCGAAATTCTTATCAGCCGCTATGGCGTACCGTTCTACTTCGGCGGCACCAGCCTGATGATCATCGTGTCCGTGACCATGGATACGGTGACACAGATCCAATCGCATCTGCTGGCCCACCAATACGAGGGCTTGATCCGCAAGTCTCGGGTAAAGGGCCGCGCCCGATGAACCTGATCCTTTTGGGACCGCCCGGCGCCGGCAAGGGCACCCAGGCCAAGCGGCTGGAGCAGCGGCATGGCATCGCCCAGATTTCGACAGGCGACATGCTGCGCGCCGAGGTCAAAGCCGGCACCGAGATCGGACGGCGGGCCAAGGCAGTCATGGAGTCTGGGCAACTCGTCTCTGACGAGCTGATCATCACCATGTTGGAAGCCCGCATCCAGCAGCCCGACGCGGCGCGCGGCTTCATCCTGGACGGCTTCCCGCGCACCGTGCCCCAGGCAGACGCGCTGGACGTCATGCTGGACCGCGCCGGCAGCCGCATCGACGCGGTGGTTGAGTTGAAGGTGGACGACACCGCCCTGGTGGATCGGATCGCTGGGCGGTTCACCTGCGCCGCGTGCGGCACGGGCTACCATGACAGCTTCCACAAGCCGCAGGTCGAGGGCACGTGCGATGTCTGCGGCAGCCATGAGTTCATCCGCCGAGCTGATGACCGGCGGGAGACCGTGGCGGCCCGGCTCGACGCCTATCACACGCAGACCGCGCCGATCTTGCCGCACTACCGTCGGACCGGCCGGCTGGTGACTTTGGACGGCATGGCGGACGTGGACAGTGTCTCGCAGGAGATTGAAACCATCCTGGCACAGGTGGCGAAGCCAACTATCACGATAAGTTGATATTAGCGCATTGACTTGCGCTGACTGCTGCGTATATCACCGCATCTTGCTTTGCGGCTTTTGCAGCGGGCAATCTTTTTCTAATTCAGGGCTTCCAGCGCGAACGCGAGCAGGGCCTGGTGAAAATCCCGGCCCCATTCGGCATGCCGGTCGGGGTTGTGACGACAAGGAGTTATTGGCTTGGCCCGTATTGCCGGTGTGAATATCCCAACGAACAAGCGGGTGCTGATCAGCCTGCGCTATATCTATGGCATTGGCCCATCGAACGCCGTCGATATCTGCAAGCAGCTTAACATCCCCGATGACCGGCGGGTCAATCAGTTATCCGACGACGAGGTGCTGCGCATCCGCGAGCTGATCGACCGGGATTACCGCGTCGAGGGCGACCTGAGGCGCGAGGTGGCGATGAACATCAAGCGGCTCATGGACCTTGGGTGTTACCGGGGCTTGCGGCATCGCCGGGGCCTTCCCGTGCATGGCCAGCGCACCCATACGAATGCCCGCACCCGCAAGGGTAAGGCGGTGGCCATCGCTGGCAAGAAGAAAGTCACCAAGTAATCGCCTCGCGGCTGGCTTGTCTGCCGTTGCAGCGGCGCAAAACTTGATAGGAATTATTGAATGGCGAAGCCCGCCTCCTCGCGTCCTCGTAAGAAGGAACGCAAGAACATCATCGCTGGCGTGGCGCATGTGGCCGCGACCTTCAACAACACGATGGTGACGATCACCGACGCCCAGGGCAACACGATTGCTTGGTCCTCCAGCGGCATGCAGGGGTTCAAAGGAAGCCGTAAGTCTACCCCCTATGCCGCGCAGGTGGCCGCGGAGGATGCCGGCAAGAAGGCGCGCGAGCACGGAATGGAAACGTTGGAGATCGAGGTGAGCGGCCCCGGCTCCGGGCGGGAGAGCGCGTTGCGCGCGTTGCAGGCCGTGGGCTTTGCGATCACGGCAATCCGCGACATGACCCCCATCCCGCACAATGGTTGCCGCCCGCGCAAGCGCCGCCGGGTCTGAACGCCGGCCTCGTCCTTGACACGGCGCCACCGATGGGTGGCGTCGCTTATTTTGTTTGGAGATGATCCATGGTCATCCAACGTAACTGGCAATCCCTGATCAAGCCGGAGAAGCTCGATGTCGAGCCGGGGGCCGATCCGCACCGCATCGCGACCGTCGTTGCCGAGCCGCTGGAGCGTGGCTTCGGCATGACCCTCGGCAACGCCGTGCGCCGTGTTCTGCTGTCGTCCTTGCAGGGTGCTGCGGTGACGGCGGTGCAGATCGACGGCGTGCTGCATGAGTTCAGCAGCATCCCCGGCGTGCGGGAAGACGTGACCGACATCGTGCTTAACATCAAGCAACTCGCGTTGCGGATGCATGGTGAAGGGCCAAAGCGCATGGTGCTGACCGCCACCGGACCCGGCGAGATTACCGCGGCGCAAATCCAGACTGGCTCCGACATCGACGTGATGAACCCGGACCTGGTGATATGCACCTTGGATGACGGCGTGAAGCTCGGCATGGAGTTCACCGTCAATCTCGGCAAGGGCTATGTGCCGGCGGCGAGCAACCGCCCTGAGGATGCGCCCATCGGGCTGATCCCCATTGATGCCATTTACTCGCCCGTCAAGCGCGTGTCCTACAAGGTCGAGCCGACGCGCGTGGGGCAGGTGACGGACTACGACAAGCTATTGCTGCAGGTTGAGACCAACGGCGCGGTGACACCCGAGGACGCAGTGGCCCTGGCCGCGCGCATCCTCCAGGACCAGTTGCAGCTGTTCATCAACTTCGATGAGCCGCAGCTTGCCCGCGCCGACGACATCCACGACGATCTGCCGTTCAACCGCAACCTGCTGCGCAAGGTGGACGAGCTGGAACTGTCGGTCCGCAGCGCGAACTGCCTGAAGAACGACAACATCGTCTATATCGGCGACCTCGTGCAGAAGACCGAGCAGGAGATGCTGCGCACGCCGAACTTCGGCCGCAAGTCGCTGAACGAGATCAAGGAAGTGCTCACGGCCATGGGTCTGGCCCTCGGCATGAGCGTGTCCGGCTGGCCGCCGGAGAACATCGAGGACTTGGCCAAGCGGCTCGACGAGCCGTTCTGAGCCGGTCCGCCCAAGCGTCGAGTTTCATAGGAGCTGCGCCATGCGTCACGGGGTTTCCGGCCGCAAACTGAACGTCACCTCGAGCCATCGCCTGGCCATGTTCCGCAACATGGCCGTGGCGTTGATCAAGCACGAGCAGATCACCACGACGTTGCCCAAGGCCAAGGAGCTGCGCCCGGTCGCGGAGAAGCTGATCACCCTGGGCAAGCGCGGTGGGCTGCATGCCCGGCGCCAGGCGCATGCCCAGCTTCGGGACGAGGCGATCGTCGCCAAGCTGTTTTCGGCGCTGGCCGACCGCTACCGCACCCGCCCCGGTGGCTACACCCGCGTGCTGAAGGCCGGAGTGCGTTACGGCGACGCGGCGGACATGGCGGTGATCGAACTCGTTGACCGCGACCCCGCCGCCAAGGGCCAGGACAGCGGTCCGCGGCCGGACCTGATCGAGGACGAGGAACAACAGGCCGCCTGAGCGCGCGAACCTGCTCGTCGCGCACTGCCTGCCGGGCAGGCGCCTCCTCGCATCTGGGGATCGGCCGCACCACCTCGCTTCTCATGACGCGGCCCGTCCCTCCCACCACTGACCTGTTTGAACCGGCCCCGGCTGCTTTGTCTGCCCAATCCAAGCCGCTCGCGGAGCAGTTGCGCCCAGCAGTGCTGAACGACGTCGTCGGGCAGCCGCATCTCGTCGGCAAGGATGGCACCCTGACGCGCATGCTGGGGCGCAGTGCCCTGGCGTCCATCATCTTGTGGGGACCGCCCGGCGTCGGCAAGACGACGATTGCCCGCTTGCTCGCCGAGGCGGCCGGGCTGCACTTCACCGCGGTTTCGGCGGTGTTCTCCGGCGTCGCGGATCTCAAGCGCATCTTCGACGAGGCAACCCGACGACGTCAGCTTGGCGCCCGCACCCTGCTGTTCGTGGATGAGGTGCACCGGTTCAACCGCGCGCAGCAAGACAGCTTCCTGCCTGTCGTCGAGGATGGCACCGTCGTGCTGGTGGGCGCCACGACCGAAAACCCATCCTTTGCCCTGAACGGCGCACTGCTGTCCCGCTGCCAGGTGCTGGTGCTGCGCCGCTTGGACAATGCGGCGCTCGACCGTTTGCTGGCCCGTGCCGAACAGGCGGCCGGCCGGTCTCTGCCGATCCTGCCGGAAGCGCGCGGCGCCTTGCGCGCGATGGCGGACGGGGACGGGCGCTACCTGCTCAACGTGGCGGAGCAGCTTTTCAGCCTGCCAGGCCAGGCCAAGCTGGACGCAGCGGGCCTCGCCGAGGCCATTGGGCGCCGGGCCGCCCTGTATGACCGGGACCGGGACGAGCACTACAACCTGATCTCCGCGCTGCATAAGTCGCTGCGAGGCTCCGACCCGGACGCGGCGCTGTATTGGTTCGCCCGCATGATGGCCGGGGGCGAGGACGCCCGCTACATCCTGCGCCGCCTGGTCCGCTTCGCGTCGGAGGATGTCGGCATGGCCGATCCGGGCGCGTTGCCGCAGGCGCTGGCGGCCTGGGACGCCTTTGAACGTCTTGGCAGCCCAGAGGGCGAGTTGGCCATCGCGCAGGCTATCGTCTATCTGGGCACCGCACCGAAATCGAACGCGCTCTATGCTGCATGCAAGAAGGCGTTGGCGGCGGCGGAGGTCACCGGCAGCCTGCCGCCGCCCGCCCACATCCTGAACGCGCCGACCCGGCTCATGCAGGACCTCGGCTACGGCAAGGGCTACGCCTATGACCATGACGCGGAGGATGTGTTCTCCGGCCAGGACTACTTCCCGGACGGCATGGACCGCCCGGCGTTCTATCGCCCGGCAGACCGCGGCTTCGAGCGCGAGGTGGCGCGGCGGCTGGACCACTGGGCCAAGCTGAGGCAAGTCCGATCATGAGCATCGCTGTGCAGACTGGGGCTGTGCAAACTAGGGCAGTGCAGACCCGCGCGGTGACGGAGGACGAGGCCGACCTGCGCTTGGACCGCTGGTTCCGCCGGCATTTCCCAGGCGTCACCCAGGGAGCGATCCAGAAGCTGTGCCGCACCGGGCAGGTCCGCATCGACGGCCGGCGCGCGGACGCCGGAACCCGCCTGGTGCCGGGCCAGGCCGTCCGGGTGCCACCGCTGCCGCCCGCCGCCGAGCCGCCGCCCGTGGTGCATGTGTTCAATCCCGACATCGCCCGCGAGCTGGAGCGCATGGTGCTGTACCGGGACGAAGCCCTGATCGTGCTCAACAAGCCGCACGGCCTGGCGGTGCAGGGCGGTCCCGGAATCGTCCGGCACCTGGACGGCATGCTCGACGGGCTGCGCGGCGATAGCGAGCACCGGCCGCGGCTGGTGCACCGGCTAGACCGCGACACGTCAGGGGTGCTGGTGCTGGCGCGCACGCCGGGCACGGCGGCGCGGCTCGCGGCGGCGTTCCGCGGCCGGGACGTGCAGAAGACATATTGGGCGGTGGTCGCCGGCCGCCCGGTCCCGGTGGAGGGGCGGATCGACATGCCGCTGCTGCGCTACACCGGGACACGGGGCGAGCGCAGCGTGCCGGCGGCGCGGGACGACAAGGAGGGGCTGCGGGCGGTGACGGACTACCGGACGCTCGACAATGCCGGGCAGAAGCTCGCTTGGCTGGAGCTATCGCCGATCACTGGGCGCACGCACCAGCTTCGGGTGCACAGCGTGGGCATTGGGGCGCCGATCGTAGGCGACGTGAAATACCACGAACCCGACCAGAACGGCGCCGGCTCTGCCCTGGTGGAGGGCTTGTCGGACAAGCTGCATCTGCACGCCCGCGCGCTGGATCTGCCGCACCCCGCGGGCGGGCGGCTGGTGGTCGAGGCCGACCTGCCGCCGCACATGCGCGAAACGTTCGCGACCTTGGGCTTCCACGCCGGGCGTTCCCAGGCGCCAGCCCGGCGGTGACTTGCTGCCCATGACCCGCGGACGCCGCATCGGCCTGATTGCCGCCGCCTCCGCACTGCTGCTGCCCGTGGCGGTCGTCGCAGGGGTCGCGGCGTCGTTCGACACCGGCGCGCTGAGGCTCCGGTTGGCGGATGCGGTGCGGCGCTCCACCGGGCGGGAGCTGACGATTGCCGGGCCAGTGGGCCTGACCTGGTCGCTGGTGCCAACGGTCGCGCTGCACGACGTGTCGCTGTCCAACCCGCCGGGCCTGTCGCGCCCAGCCATGGCGCGTGCGGCGCAGGTTGACGTGCGGATCGCCCTGGCGCCCTTGCTGTCCCGCCGGGTGGAGGTGCGCGGCATCACCTTGGTCGAGCCGGACATCCTGCTGGAGCGCGACGCGGCGGGCCGGCCCAATTGGCAGTTCACGCCGGCCACCCCGCCCCCGGCGGCGCCGGACCCGGCGGCCCGGCCGGCGGCGCGGATGCAGGTCGCTGTTGACGCCGTGCGCATCCTCGACGGCCGGATCGGCTGGCGCACCGGCACGGGCGTCATCACGCTGCTGGCGCCAACGGCCGCGGCAGCCGCCCCGGGGCCGGGCGAACCCGTGGCGCTTTCGGGAACGCTGTCGCTGGCGGGCCTCAACCTCAACCTGACGGGCACGACGGGGCCGCTCGCGTCCATCGGCGCCGCATCCTGGCCTTTGCGTGTGGCTCTTCAGGGCAGTGGCGTCCAAGCCGGCGCGAACGGCACGCTGGGGCCGGGAGGCGCATTGGCGTTGCAGGCCAGCGTGGCCGACTTGGCGGCGCTGGAGCCGGCGCTGGGCCGTGCGCTGCCGCCCCTGCATGACGTTCAGGCTTCGGCTCGGTTGCTGCCGGACGGCCTGGCCGACGTGCGGGCACAGGCCGGCGCCGCGGACTTTTCGGCCTGGCTGCCGGGCGTCCGGTTGACCCGCGCCACGCTCGCGGCGCCGGCCATGGCGCAGCCCATCGCCCTCACGGCCGACGCGCTGGCGGGTTCGGCGTCAATCGCCGTCACTGCCCAGGCCGACAGCCTCGCGGTGCTGCTTGCCGGCAGGCCGGTGCCGGCGCAGCTGGCGCTTGCCGCGGCGGGCGCGACGTTGGAGGTCCGGGGCAACCTGGCAAGCCTGGCAGGGCGGACCCTTGATGCGGCGGTTTCCGCACGGGTGCCGGACCTGGCGGCGTTGGGCGCGCTGGCCGGGCGGGCGCTGCCGCCGCTGCGCGACGCGGCGTTCGACGCCCAGGTCTCGGCGACGGAGGCGGGCGCCGTCGCCCTGCGGGGCATGCACCTGGCGTCGGCGCAGGGGGACCTGTCGGGCGACATCGTGCTGGGCCGGGCGCCGAGGCCCTCGGTGCGCGGGACGCTGGTGTCGCAAAGGCTCGACCTCGGCGCGCTGTTGGCCCGGCCCGCGATCATGCCGGCCGACCCCGCGCCGACGGAGCCGACGCCGTCCAGCCCTCTTGGCGCGGCATCGCCGGCTTCGCTGCTGCCGGACCGGCCGCTGCCGTTCTACCTTTTGTGGAAAGCCGACGCCGACCTGCATGTGACGCTGAACGAGGTCCTGTGGCGTGGCGCGTCCTACCGTGCCGTGACAGGCCGGTTGTCGTTGCAGGACGGCGGGCTGCGGCTGGAGCCTGTGCAGGCGCAGACGCCGGGTGGAACGCTCCAGGCGACCCTGGTGGCCAACGCGGCGGCGCCGGTTCCGACCGTGGAGCTGGGGCTGAAGGCGCCGGGCCTTGCCCTGGGGCCGGTCTTGGCGGGATTTGGCGCGCCGGAAAGCATGGCAGGCCAGGTCGATGCCGACGTGCAGCTTAAAGGCGCCGGCGGCAGCATACGGGCGCTCGCGGCGTCGCTCGACGGGCATCTGGGCCTCGCGATGGTGGACGGCGAGCTGGACAATGCCTGGATGGCCGGCCTGCTCGGGGCCGCCCTGCGCGGGTTGCCAGTCGAATCCGGCGGGCAAAGCGCGGTGCGCTGCCTGGCCCTGCGCTTCGATGCCGTGGGCGGACAGGCGGCAGCCCGGGCGATGCTGCTGGACGCCAGCCGCCTGCACCTGGAAGGCGAGGGCGGGTTGAACCTTGCGGACGAGACGCTCGACCTTCGGCTTCGCACGCTGGTGCGCCTGGGCAGCACCTGGCTCGCGGCACCCGTGCACCTGGCCGGACCCTGGCGCGCGCCCCGGCCCCAGGTCGCGGCGGGGCGGGGCGGGCTGGTGATCGGGGCCACGCCGGGTCCGGATGCCTGCCCGGCGCAGCTGGCCGTGGCGCGCGACGGCCAGGCCGGACCGATGCCGGCGGCAGGCTCCGCCCCGACCGAAGCGCCCCGCGGCGTGAAGCCGGCCGACCTGCTGCGCAGCCTCTTGCGATAAGGAACACAGCGTGCTTCGTTTTTGGGACACTGCCGCCGTGGCGCCGACCGAGGGCGGGTTTGCCGTGCTGCTGGACGGCAAGCCGATGCGCATCCCGGGCGGCAAGCCGCTCACGGTCGCCGCCCCCGCCCTGGCCAAGGCGGTCGCCGCCGAGTGGCGGTGGGCAGGCGGCGCGAAAGGCGGCGCGATGACCATGGACGACGTGCCGCTGACCCGCCTGGCCGGCACCGCGCAGGACCGCATCGCCCCTGCCCCGGCGCCCGTCGCCGCGGCCCTCGCGCAATATGCCGAGAGCGACCTGCTGTGCTACCGCGCGGAGGCCCCGACGGCGCTGGTGCTGCGGCAGGCCCATGCCTGGCAGCCCTGGCTGGATTGGGCGGCGCGGCAGTATGGCGCCCGGCTGGATGTGACCACGGGCATCATGCACCGGGCGCAGGACCCGGCGGCGCTCGATGCGATCCGGCGGGCGATGGCCGGGCAATCCGTGCCGACGCTCGCGGCGCTGGGCATCGCGGTGCCGCTGCTGGGAAGCGCGGTGCTGGGCCTGGCGCTCGCGGACGGCGCGCTGGATGCCCGGACCGCGCATGATCTGGCGAGCTTGGACGAGCTGTTCCAAGCGGAAGGCTGGGGCGAGGACGCCGAGGCGGCGGCCCGGCGGCAGCGGATCGCGAAGGACATCGTGCTGGCCGAGCGGTTCATCCGCCTTAGCCAACAAGCATAGCAAGACCCTGCTACTACGAATTTCCGGGATCTTGAGGAGAGGCAGCAAGCTCCCGAGGTGTTCGCAGACCAGCAGTCTCACCGCCGTCCACGGTGATTACTGCGCCATTCACATAGCTCGCGGCCGGGGAGAGCAGCCACCCGATCACCTCGGCGATCTCTTCCGGTGTTCCAAAGCGGCCGGCTGGAATGCGCAGCTCCAGCCGGCGACGCGCCTCATCCTGGTCGAGTATGCCGCCCATCATCCGTGTCGCGATCTGTCCTGGGCAGACCGCGTTGAAGCGAACGTCTGCACCGAACTCAAGTGCGAGCGCCTGCGTCATGCCCAGCACGGCCGCCTTCGATGCGCAGTAGAGGGCAAGCCCTTCCTCCCCGACCTTGCCCGCGATCGAGGACACGTTGACGACGGACCCTTTGCCCGCAACCAGGCCAGGAAGTGCGTAGCGGGTGAAAAGAAAGGCGCTGCGGGCGTTGGTTCCGAGAACTTGATCCCGGTCTGTGACCTCGGCCTCAAGAAAAGCCACGCGGCGCGACATGCCTGCGTTGTTGACCAACCCGGCAAGCATCCCGCCCCCCGAGTTCGAGCGCATAGTCAACGATGCGCCTGATGTCCTCCGGGTTGCTCACGTCCCCAGCGAGGAAGGTCGCCCGCGGGAGTGTAGCCGCGATCTCGGCTCCTGCGGCTTGGTCGCGGCCAGTCACAAGGACCTGTTATCCCCGGCAAGCCAGGACCTTGACGCAGGCACGGCCGATGCCGTGCGTGCCTCCCGTGACGATGTGCATCGGGTCTGCTCCTGGGCTGTTGGATGGAGGTCGCGACACGAGACGGACCCCAGACCCATGCTAAGGGCCTGAGCTGAGCTGGCTACGGCAAGTCGGACGCGCTGCTTGTGGCACCCGACGGGTTTTCGAGGACGTTATGGACCGTCCATCTTGGTTCAGACCTTTAGGCGGTACCGAGCTTCTGCAACAGAGTTTGGATATCGGCAGCCAAGGACAGAAGATCGTCCAGCACAAAAGGACAAGTCTCGGGTGTTGGGCGTGACTCTCCGGTGTCGTCGGTTGCGGCCTGCACCTGCTCCAGGGCCACCTCGTAAATCTCGTCACAGATGATCCGTTGCCGCATTGAAGGAGCGAAGCGGTCCCGCATGTCCGCCCTGAAGCCGATCACCTCGCTGCGCCAGTGTGCCGCAGCCGTGCTGTTGGGCCAGGCGTGCAGTTTCAAAAGATGCACCAGTACTTGGCGCAGCAAGCTTTTGCAGGCGCGCAGTTCTGACAACCCCACCTCCTGCATCTCCTCGATCACGTTGGGCCAATCCACTGCCTCGTTCACGCGCTCGCCCGCTGCCAGGCGGCGCAGCAACTCGGTTTGGCGTTCGGCCCAAGCAAGGGCGTCGCGTTCATAAAGTCCGTCTGGCATGGCACCCTCCTGACCCTTCTGTGCAGTGTCGCATGAAAGCGGGACGCTGTTCGCTCGTTTCTGAGAAGGGTCGGCCTACCCGAACACCTCCCCCCACGCCGCCCGCAGCGCCAGGTCCGCGTCGGCCATCGTCACCGGCAGGCCGAGCGCGTGCAGGCTGGTGACGCCGTGCCCGGTGATGCCGCAGGGCACGATGCCGGCAAAGTGGCCAAGGTTTGGGTCCACGTTCAGCGCCACCCCGTGCCAGCTCACCCAGCGGGTGACGCGGACGCCGATGGCGGCGATCTTGGCCTCCGTGCCCGCGGTGCGGTCCGCGACCCAGATGCCGACGCGGCCCGCCCGGCGCTCGCCCCGGACGTTGAACCGGTCCAGCGCATGGATTAGCCAGTCCTCCAGCCCGTGCACAAAGGCGCGGACGTCGCGCGGGCGGACGCTGCCATGGGTCCGGGTCAGGTCCAGCATGACGTAGGCGGTGCGCTGGCCGGGGCCATGATAGGTCCACTGCCCGCCGCGCCCGGCGTCGAACGTCGGGAAGCGGCCGGGGTCGGCGAGGTCGCTGCCCTTGGCCGACGTGCCCGCCGTGTAGAGCGGCGGGTGCTCCACGAGCCACACCTGCTCGCCGGCTTCGCCCGCCCGGATCGCGTCCGCACGGCCCCGCATCGCCGCCAGCGCCTGCGGGTAGGGCAGCAGCCCGTCCTCGACGCGCCAATCGAGCGTGCCCGGCAGGGTAGGCTCGATTGAGGCGGGCGGAGTTGAATCGAGCGGCGTCATCCGCTATACGCCCGGCATCGGAGATGGGGTGCCGTCTCCGGCACGATGCGGTCGTGGCGAAATGGTAGACGCGCAAGCTTGAGGTGCTTGTGGGGGAAACCCTGTGGAAGTTCGAGTCTTCTCGACCGCATTCTTGAACCCCGTTCTTGGCTGGCCCATCCCTCAATTGCCTTCCCGCCGCGTCCGGCTCAATTTAGAAGCCAGCGGCTGAGGAACAGGGTGCGATGGACGAGGATTTCCGGAAAGCGGCGCTGGATTACCATCGCCTGCCGCGGCCCGGCAAGCTGGCGATCGAGGCGACCAAGCGCATGGCGACGCAGCGCGACCTGGCGCTCGCCTACTCGCCCGGCGTCGCCGCGGCGTGCGAGGCCATCGCCGCCGACCCCGACGCCGCCCGGGACCTCACGGCACGCGGCAATCTGGTCGCGGTGATCTCCAACGGCACCGCGGTGCTGGGCCTCGGCAATATCGGGGCACTCGCGGGCAAGCCGGTGATGGAGGGCAAGGCCGTCCTGTTCAAGAAGTTCGCCGGCA